>CACXCJ010000017.1 GCA_902766175.1 uncultured Lachnospiraceae bacterium | reverse complement strand
CTCCTCCCGCCCGCTGTCATTCTCATTCTCGGGCTTCTCCGCTTCCGCCCGTCCATTCAGCTTGCCGGCGGAATTCTCGCGGCCGCGGCAGACGCGCTTTTCCTGCAGCGCGCCTCCCTCCTGGACATCCTTTCTGTTCTGGCAGCGGGATACGGGGGAGAAGCGTCTTTCGCTGCTCCCGTCAGGAGCGGCGGCCTGCTCTCTGTCATTCCCTTCGCACTCCTGCTCTGCCTGTCCTCCTTCTGCGTGGAGCTTCTCCGCGGCCTTTCCCCGGAAGGAGCGCCCGGCCAGCTCAAGGATCTCGCCGCGCGCCGCGCTCCCGGCGCCGCCGTCCTCTGCGCTGCCGCCCTCTCTTCCTTCCCCGCGCTGACTGGAGAGCTTGATGCGGTGCTCACAGATGCCCTGTGCGGCTCTCTCCCGCTCTCCGCAGAACAGCGCGCGCTTTCCCTCACGATTTTCTGCCTGCTGGTACCGGCGCTTCTCCCCTGGTCCGTGACCTCCGGCGTCCCGCTTCTCCTGATCAGCGGCACCGGCCGCTCCCTCTTTTTTGCCTGTTTTCTGTACCTGATGCCCTGCTGGGAACTCTTTCAGGAGCTGCGGCGCTCCTGCCGCTGACGGCTCTACCCTCTCCGCCGCGCAGTCCGGGACCGCCGGAACGCTCCTGCAGCGCGTCCCCTGATTCGTCACTTTGCCCGCAGCGCAGGGCTGCGTTTGTCAGTTTTTTAATTATTTTTTCATTCCGCTCTGCTTTATTTTGTCAATCCTGCTCCTTTTTCTTTGCATTTTTTGAATATTTCCGTCATTCTTGACATCTCTCTCTCCGCCGGTATAATCGGAGTATCAGGATAACTGCGCCAGAAGCCGCAGCCCGCGCTGTGCCTCAGGGAAGCGGGTCCGTGGCTTTATGGTGCGCTCCGGCATTTTCCGGAAGGAGGTCTCTATGAATCTGAATTTAAAACCGGCGGACCAGTGCAGATTTGACGCGGTTTCCCTCGGCGAAATCATGCTCCGCTTTGACCCCGGCGAGGGACGCATCCGCACGGCGCGCTCCTTCCGTGTCTGGGAGGGCGGCGGAGAGTACAACGTGGTCCGCGGCCTCCGGAAATGCTTCGGCATGCACACCGCCGTGATCACCGCCTTCGCGGAAAATGAAGTCGGGAAGCTGCTGGAGGATTTCATCCTGCAGGGCGGCGTGGACACCTCCTTAATCAAGTGGGTGAAAACCGACGGCATCGGCCGCGTGTGCAGGAACGGACTCAATTTCACGGAGCGCGGCTTCGGCGTCCGCGGCGCCCTCGGGTGCTCCGACCGCGCGAACACCGCGATCTCCAAGATGACACCGGAGGACTTCGACTTTGACTACATCTTCGGGACACTCGGTGTCCGCTGGTTTCACACAGGCGGCATCTACGCGGCGCTCTCGGAGGAGTCCTGCGAGACGATTCTCGCGGCGATCAAGACCGCAAAAAAGTACGGCACCATCGTCTCCTACGACCTGAACTACCGCCCGTCCATGTGGAGCGCGATCGGCGGAAAGGAAAAGGCGCAGCAGGTGAACAAGGAAGCCGCGAAATACGTCGATGTCATGATTGGAAACGAGGAGGATTTCACCGCGTGCCTGGGCCTCGAGGTCGAGGGAAATGACAGCGGCCTGAAAAAGCTGAATCTCGACGGGTACAAAAAAATGATTGCACGGGCCGTGGAGACTTATCCGAACTTCAAGGTCTGTGCGACCACGCTCCGCACGGTGAAGAGCGCAAGCTTAAACGACTGGAGCGCGCTCTGCTGCGCGGACGGGGAGATCTATACGTCGCGGAGCTACGCAGACATCGAAGTCTTTGACCGCGTAGGCGGCGGGGATTCCTTTGCCTCGGGCCTGATCTACGGGCTGATGACGACCGGCAGCCCGCAGACAGCCGTGGACTACGGCGCCGCGCACGGCGCGCTCGCGATGACCACCCCGGGCGACACCTCGATGGCCTCCAGAGAGGAAGTCGAGGCGCTCATGAAGGGCGGCGGGGCGAGAATCAAGCGCTGAAACCAGGCCCGGAACCAGGATTTCCCCAGAAATCGGAGCATGAACCACGAAGCAGAGCGGGCTGCCTCAGCTGATCTGCCACCTCACGTGGCTCCCGCGCGCATCCTTCGTCACGAGCAGCTGATCCTCGACCTCCTGCTTGAGCTCCGTCACGTGGGAGATGATGCCGATGAGCCGCGCGTTTCCGGCCATGTTCTTAAGAACCCGGACCGCCTGCTCTCTCGCGTGGTCATCCAGCGTGCCGAAGCCCTCATCAATCAGCATCATGTCGAGATGAATGCCGGCGTGCGACGAGGTGATGAGATCCGCCATGCCGAGCGCGAGGGAGAGCGCGGCCATAAATGACTCGCCGCCGGAGAGGGTCCGGACATCCCTCTCCTTTCCGGTGACGCTCGAGTAGACCATGAGGTCCAGCCCGCTGTTTTTTCCCTCCCCGGCTCTCTTCAGATCCGTCATGCGGAGCTCATACTGTCCAAGGGACATCTCCCGGAAGCGGGCATTCGCCGCGCGGAGAATCCGCGCGAGGTAGCGGCGCTGGACATAGGTCTCGAGATCCATCCGGCTGCCGCTCACCTTCCCGGCGAGAAGATCGTACAGCTTCTGCAGCTGGTCCTGCCTCCTCATGGAGGAGCGGCCTCCCTCCAGCGCTTCGGCGAGCCCCTGTTCTGCCCTCCGGTCCGTCTCCAGAAGCGCATGCACCTCATTGCTCCGCTTCGAAAGCTCCTCCGCCCTCTGATCCGCAGCCTCCAGGCTTCTCCGGAGCGCCTCGAGATCCGGCTTCTCCCGGTCTCCGATCGCGGCAGCGGCGGTCTTCAGCGTCTGCTCCGCGCCCGCCTTTTTCCTCTCAAATGCCGCGTTCTGCTTACGGAATTCCTCCGCACTGCCGGCCGTGTACCTGACAGTGAGCGCCTTCCACTCCTCCTCCGTGAGACCGGTCTCCCTCAGGCGCGCCTGGTACTGCTCCCGGCGCAGCGCACTGCTCTCCTTCCGCTCCGGAAGCTCCTTCTCGTACTGCTCCGCCGAGCTCTGCGCGCGGTCTGAAAGCTCCTTCGCCTGCTCCGCGCTCCGCTCCGCCGCCTTCCAGGCGTCTTCCCCAGCCTTTCTTTCTCTGTCCGCCTCAGAAAGTGCGGCGAGCGCCTCCCTTTCATTCCCGAAGCCCGACTGCCGGGAGGATTCCGAGAGGGTCTCGAGCTCCTTCCGGCTCTCCGCGAGCCTTCTCTCCTTTTCGCGCGAGAGAAGTCCCGCCCGCTCCGCCGTTTTCTGCAGCTCTTCCTCTCCGGAAGCGGCGCCTTTCAGAGACTGATTCACAGACCGGAGCCGCTCTGCATTTTTTTCGAGCGCCCCGCGCTCCGCAGAAACGCCGTCTGCCCAGGCATCGACCGCCGCTTTCAGACGAGCCCAGGCAGCTGCGTCCCCGGCTGCGTCTCCGGATACTTCCCCCGATGCTGCTCCGGCTGCGCCTCCGGATGCTTCCCCCGACGCTGCTCCGCCGGAAGCCGCGGAGAGGCCCGGGATCACCGCCGCCGCGCGTCCCTGAAGCTCCGAGAGCTTCCCTTCAAGCTGCTTTCTCTTCTCCTCTGCCGCCGCACTGAGGCGCCCCGCCCTTTCAGACGCCTTCTGCTGCGCGCTGTCGAGCGCCCTTCCCTGCGCCTCCAGCGCCTCCAGCGCCTCACGGGTGAGCACGGCCCGGCCGGAAAGTGCGGACACAGAAGACCCGGCCGGTGAATTTTCTGCCGCTATCACAAACGGCTGCGGGTGGACCCGTGACCCGCAGACCGGGCAGGGCTCCCCCTCCCTCAGGTCCCGTGCGAGGATCCCCGCATAATTATCCAGGAAGCGGCGCCGCTCCGCCTGATACTCCCGCTCTGCCGCAGCGTATCTCTCCGCTGTGGCAAGGTAGTCCTTCCGTGCCCTTGAAGCGGAACGCTCCGCCGTCCTGACATCGTCCGCCATGCGCGCACATGCCGCCGCGTCCTCCTGAAGTGCGGCCGCATCCGCAGCGCGCTTCTTCCACTGCTCAAGCCTTACGTCCGCGTCAGAGAGCAGCTCCCGCTCCTTCTGCCACGCTTCCTCCTGTCTTTTCAGCGAAGCGAGCGCATCCCGCGCATCCTTCTCCGCCGAAGCCGCCTCCCGGCTCTCCTGCTCGGCGCGCCTCAGGGCCCGCTCTGCCCTGGCCGCCTGGGCGAAGAGCGCGCGCGCCTGCTTCACCCGGCTCTCTGTCTCCGCGAAGCGCGAGAGCGCGAGGCTCCGCGCCTGCTCCGCCTTCTTTTCTGCCGCGGCGAGTTCGTTCTGCCGCTTCATGAGCCCCGGCAGCGCCTCCCTCTGCCGCGTGAGATTTTCCCTGCACGAACAGAAGAGCCGCTCTGCCTCCTGCCAGAGCGCGAAGGCGTCCTTCACGCCGAAGGACGCGTCGATCTGCACGGCGAGCGCCGCCCTCTTTTCTGCCTCCGGTTCCATCCCGCGGCACTCCGCGAGGAGCCGCTCCGCTTCTTCCTTTGCCTGAAAGGAGGACCGGAGCGCCTCCGCCTGGTCAAACCGTCTGTGCGCCGCGGTCCGCGCGGCATCAGCGGCCCTGGCGGCTTCTGCCGCCTGTCTCCCCTCTTCCTCGAGAAAGGCACGAAGGCCGCTTAAGCCCGCGAGAAATTCCCCGAATCCGGTCAGTGACATCCCCTCCAGCGCCGCGGCCTCCCGCTGCTTTTCGAGAAGCTCCTCCGCCTCCGGGAAGCTCCGGGGAATGACCGCATCCGCCGCGTACTTCCGGCAGACCCCGAGAAGGCTCTGGTTTCTGCCCTTCTGCGCGCGGAGCCGGTCTGCCAGAGCGCCCACGAGCTCCGCGCAGAAGCCAGTGCCGAAGAGACGGCTGAAGATCCGCTTCTTGTCCTCCGATTTTGCGCGCAGAAGATCCATGAACTCGCCCTGGGCAATCATCACGACCTGCATGAACTGGCTCTTCGTGAGGCCCGTGATCTCAACCAGCGCCTCGTTTGTCTCCGAGAGGCCGAGCGCCGAGAGGTGCCCCTCCTCCCCGCTGCCGCCGCTCTTAAGCCTTATGAGCTGCACGGACTCATTCACCGGCTTCGTCCCGGCGGGATTCCCGCTGCTCTTTCTCCTGAGGCGCCGGAAGTGCTTCGGAACCCGCCGGACGACATACGTCTCCGTGACGCCGCCCTTAAGCTCGGAAAACTTCAGCTCGACAAACGGCTCCCGGTCCAGCTCCGCGTACTGGCTCTGCAGGTCCTGGCCGCGCTTTGCGGCCTGCCCCGCGCTCACCTGTCCGTAGAGCGCGAACACAATGGCATCGAAGATGGTGCTCTTCCCGGACCCGGTGTCCCCCGTGATGAGGAAGAGCCGCTGGTTCGGGGCCGTGAAATCGATCTCGGTCCGCTCCGCGTAGGAGCCGAACGCCTGCATGGTAAGCTTCAGAGGCCTCATGAATCCTGCTCCTCCCGCATCTCGTTGATGATCTGCTTTAAAAGCGCAAGCTCCTCCCCGTCCGCGCGGCCGGCAAGAAAGGACTGGCACGCATCAAACGGGTCAAGCTCCGTGTCCTCCGAGAATTCCCCGCTGCTCTCCCCGCTCTCTGCGGCGCTCTGTGCGCGCCTCACCTCGAGAAGATGCGGGAAATGCTGCCTCAGCTGCTCCCGGAGGTCCGTCCAGTCCACGGCGCGCGCGGCCCCGGACCCTTCCTCCGCGCCGGGCGCCGGTGACGCTGCCTTTGTAGACGCTGCTTCCGCGCCGGGCACCTTCTCCGTGAGGACGATCCGGACATAGTCGTCCGTCGGCTGGCTCAGCACCTGCTCCGCGGTCCCCTGCATCACGCGGACAAGCCGGAGCGGCGTCAGCGGAATTGACTGCACGGCGACGTTCCCCTTCGCCCCGAGCTCCACCTCGAGAATTTCCTTCTGCTGCCCCGCCTCGCTCACGGAACAGGCGAGCGGCGTCCCCGAGTAGCGGCGGAATTCGCTCCCGACCCGCATCGGCCTGTGGATGTGTCCGAGCGCCGCGTAGTCAAAGGGCTCCAGCACATCCGCGCCCACCTGGTCAATGTTTCCGACCGTCACGATCTCGGACTCCGCGCGCTCCACCTCCTCCGCCCGCTCTCCCGCCGGAAGGTAGAACTGGTGGCTCACAAGGACATTCCGCGCGGAAGGGTCCAGCCGCCCGGAAGAAATCTCCCGCGCGATGAGGCGGCGGACCGTCTCATCATAAGAGAGCGTCTGCGGCACATCGCCGCTGCCGCCATCGGCCGCGGGAAAAAGGTTCCGGACCATGGACGGCTTCACAAACGGCAGGAGATAAAAATGCACCGGGCCGTACGCATCCGTGAGCGTGACCTCCGCCATCGCCTCGTCCCGCTCCATCGGCGGAAGCCCGATCATGTGGATGTGCTCCCTCGAGAGAATCTCCCGGTAGAGATTCAAGCGCTGTGCGCTGTCGTGGTTCCCGCTGATCATCATGATCTCCCCGCGCGGCAGCGCCCGCGAGAGCTCCGAGACAAAATGGTCAAAAAGCGCGGCCGCTTCCGCGGACGGAACCGGCCTGTCATAGAGATCCCCGGCGATCACGACGGCATCCGGCTGTCTCTGTGCCGCGATACGCGTGATCTCATCCAGAATGAAGCACTGATCTTCCAGCAAGCTCTGATTGTAGAGCTTTAGTCCGATGTGCAGATCCGAAAGATGCAGGAACCTCATTCTCTCCCCTCCAGATATTCGAGGGCAAAGAGCGCCGCGCCGATCGCCCCGCAGATCTGCGACTCCTCACAGATATAGATCGGGCTCCTCATGGTCTCCTCCAGCGCTTCGACAATTCCCTCATTCTTCGCGACGCCTCCCGTCATCATGCAGGACGCCTTTTTCCTGAGTTCTTTTCGTTTCCCCTCCGTAAGCTTTGTGAAATCGATGTCCGCATACGGGCTCTCCGCGGCTCCCTTCGTGTCGAGCCGCTTTGCCAGCGCGCCGACCCGCGAGGCGATGGAGCGGTTCAGGCCGTGGATGATGTCGGGCAGCGCCTGATTTTCAGCGACGAGGGACACCACCTCCGACTCCGCGAAGACCGTACACATGCTGGAAATCGTGACGTTCTTTTTCCAGGAGAGCCCGAGCGTACTCATCTCCTCGAGCGGAATTTCCAGTGTCCGCGCCATCATCTCGAGGAAGCGCCCGGTGCCGGCCGCGCACTTGTCATTCATGAGGAAGTTCCGGACCTGGCCCGTCTCATCCACGCGGATTGCCTTGCTGTCCTGTCCGCCGATATCGATGATGGTCCGGACCTCCGGGTGCAGGAAATGCGCGCCCTTCGCGTGGCACGTGATCTCCGTGACGGATCCCTCCCCCTCGGAGATATTCTCCCGGCCGTATCCGGTCGTGACGATCCGGAGCACCTCCTCCCGGGAGATACCTGCCTTTTCCAGTGCCATCCCGAGGCTCTTCTCCGCGCTCACGGAGGCACCTCCTCCCGTCGGGATGATGATCGACGAGACGATGTTCCTCCCGGAATCAAGAATCACGACATCCGTGCTTGTGGAGCCGCTGTCGATTCCCGCCGTGTAATAGGTTTTCTCTGCTATCATTTTCCGCTCCCGCTCTGTAAGCTTCTGTTCCTCTCTCTCTCCGCTGCTGCCGATCGTCTCCGCGAACGCCTCGATTCTGGTCCGAAGCTGTCCCGCGCTCTGCCTCGTGTAGTCCGTCTCGATCTTCAGGAGCGGAACGGAGACACGGTTCTTGATCTCCGCGTACTCAAACCCGTAGTAGTCGCAGAACTTGATCGTGTGGTAGAGGATTCCCTTCAGGTTCTCATCGAGAAACAGCCGGTCTCTCCCCGCGTGGCTGATCATGCGCCTGCAGGGGGTCTGGCTCAGGAGCGCGGATGCGTACTCGTAAAAAAGCTTTCTCTCGGAAGCCTGCGGGGAATCCCCCTCTCTCTTCATCTCCCGCGCCTCCTCCCGAAGCAGGGCGATGTCCGGCGTCAGGTTCCGCGTCCCGAGACAGGTGAGATTCTGCACCCTGATTTTCATGGAGGAGCGCACCAGCTCAAGGAGCTCCGGCCCCATCCGCACGCCGAGAACCCCGACGTACGGCTCCGCAGGCGCCTCCTCCCGGTGAAAGGCGGCAGCAAAGCGCTCCGGATCAAAGCTTCTCCCGGAATAAGCCGCATACGCCTCCTTCAGGCGGAGGAGATTCCGGGCGAAATTTTCTTTCCCGCACTCCTCCGCTTCCCGCGGAAAGTCGAGAAGATAGAGAAACTTAAGCTTCCCTCTCTGCTTCAGGATATCGTACACCCGGCGCATCACATCGCAGCAGTTCGTGAGAACAAGCTCGTCAATGCCGCCGCGCTCCACGAGCTCGACCACGGACCTGCCGAACCCGCACAGATTCGCCGGAGCGGCCTGATCCGCCCGCTCGAAATTCTCCGGCATCTCATCGAGCGGCCTGGTCTCTGCCCCGAAGCCCGCAAAGAGCTCGAGCGGGGTGTATTTACAGACGTAGTAAATCACAGTTCCTTTCCTTCCTGCGTGCATTTCTGCCCAGCATCCCCTTGACGCCCAGCATTTTTTTGACGCCCTGCATCCCTTTGACGTCCTGCATCCTTTTTATGCTTTTTCCGCCCCTTTGCGCTCTTCCAGCATCTCGAGAAATGCCTGCATCCTGGTCCGGATCTGGCCGTCCGCCGTGTTTCCGGGACAGCAGGCGTCGCCGTCGAGAATCAGCGCCGGGATATGCTCCGTCTCCAGCGCTTCCTTGATGAGACCGGAGGCACCGATCGTGGTCTTGCACCCCCAGTGGGAGAAGATCACGGCGCCGTCCGCCCCCGTCCTTTTCGCGAGGGAGAGGGCATAATCCGCGCGCGCCGTGGTGCTGCCGTTGAACGCCGAATAGACCATGCGCTCCGCCATGCCCCGGTAGGGATCGCCGGAATCGACGACCCGGAAGCCGTCGCTCACAATGTCCGATGCCACAGTGCAGACACTGTCCGAGTCGTTTAGAAGAGCGCGGAGGGACGGCTGCATGAACGGCATCACGTGGATCCACACGAGCTTCACCGCGTGCATGGGGCCGGCCGCCGTGAGGTCCCGGAGCAGAAGCCGCGCGTAGCGCTCCGAGATTTTCGACCCGGAGAGAATTCTCGAGACGAAGATCCCGTACATCTCCGCCGTCATGCCGGTCCGGATCTGCCGGCTCCTCATGAGATCGAGGCACTTCTCGTACGAGGACGAAGCGCGGTTGGAGCGGCTCACCGCCTCCCGGAGCATCTCCCCGGTGATCGTCTTTCCGGTCTGCTCCGAGAGAAATGCCGTCATTCTCCTGAGCTCGTCCGCGACATAGTCCACGGACTCCCGGCTCCGCTCCCACGGGACATCGATAAAGAATGCCGGGACCTGAAACCTCTGCTTGAGATACGGGAAGGTGATCATGTTTCCGTCGCACGCGAGATTCGTGTAGATGAGAAACGGCGGCCTCGGCATGAGATCACTCTCCGCGGCGCCGAGAAAGACCCGGTGAAAGGAGCACATGGTCTCCGGAACGCCCTTGTCTCCGGTTACATTCGTGAAGACATTCTCCACGTGCGTCCCGGCGAGAAAGGCGGAGAGTGCCTCCACGGAATAGGGGTGAATTCCCGCCGCAGCGAGCGGCTCCCCCGGCACGAACAGGCTGCACATGCACGAGTGCCCGGGGTCGGAAAATGCATCCAGCACTTCCCCCATGACCGTCCGCTCGAGATAGCGTCTCGACGGCGGGAGCTTTCTGTCGGGCCTGAGCTTCATGTATGTGAGATAGGAGCGCCATCCGAAAAAGAGAAGCCGCCGCGCGGCCTCCGGGTTTTTCTCCACTTCCTTTGAAAGATACTGTGCAAAGCTGTCGATAATATTCATTCGAGTATTTCTGATTCTCCTCCCCGCCGGCCGCGCATCCCGCCGGCCGCGCATCCCGCCGACCGAAAATTTCCTGTTCCCGCACATTCAGTCGTGTATCACCCGATCCGCTTTCCGGATGCGCTCGATCACAGGCGCTGCCTCATCGGACGTGAAATAGGCATACGTCGTCTCTGGTACCAGGTCCCGGATTCCGGCAAGATCCCCCGCGTGGATTCTCCGCCGCACCTCGGACGCGCTGATAAACTCCCCGTTCACCGCCTTCCGCGGAATCTCCAGACAGGAAATTCCCTCGCGCGGCAGCTCCTCCTTCATGATCCTGTTATAGAGGGCGGTCGTCCGGCTGAACGGCTCCTCCCCCACAAAGCGCGCGCCGATCCCGAGTTCCCCGGCAATCCGGGAGAATACGGCGAGATCCAGCCGCGCGTGGCCAGCGGCGGCCTCGTCCTCGTCCCTTAAAAAGTAGCTGGGAAATGTCGCACTGCTGATCATATAGGAGCCGCTCTCATGCAGCACGAGCCCCGGGATGTCCCGGGTTCCCTCCTGCAGAAGCCTCTTCCGGACCGGAAACGGCACGAGAGACAAGTCCTCACTGACAAGAAAAAGATGCAGGAAACTGCAGGAGGCCCTCGCCATCTCGATCAGATACCGGTGCCCGAGCGTAAACGGGTTCGCATTCATGACGATGGCGCCCGTCCGCGGCGCCGCTTCGGCCAGCACCGCCGCATCCTGCGCCCTTTCGGCCAGCACCGCCGCATCCTGCGTCTCTCCGGCCGCCTCCGCCGTCTCCCTCTTCAGGCGCCGGATGTAGTTCTCGAAGCCGTTCCGGCTGTTCTCCATGAACACCAGCACATCGGGCACGCGCGCAATCTCACAAAACCCGAGCGTCTCAAAGAACTTCGCGCTCGAGGGCTTCGTGTAGAGAAAGAGATGCAGATTTCCGCGCTCATACTCCACCTGCACCAGGTGGCTCACGATCTCGTTTAAGAGCGCCTCTCCGCGGTGGTCCGAGCGGACTGCCATGCAGCGGAGCGTGTTCCTGAAGCAGCTGCCCGTCGCGATCGGGTTCCCGTCCTCATCTGCCATGTAGCAGGTGTAATCGAGATTTTTATCCAGACGGATTCCCTCGCCTGTGAGCAGCTTCTGAATTTCCCCGAGCGTCCGCCGGTCCCCCGGATAAAGGCTGGAAATTGTATAGTCCGACATCAGACGAGCCCCCTCCGTTCCCCAGGATCCTCTAAAAAATACAGGAAAAAGCTGACTGCGAGCAGATCCGCGCTGCCGCCCGGGGAGAGATTCTTCCCGGTGAATTTCCGGTCCAGCTCTGCCAGATCCTTTTCCGCGGGAAATGCCGTCCCCCGCAGAAGTTTCCGGATGTCCTCCGCGGCCTTCTGCTGCGTCTCCCGGCCGCCACGGCGGATCAGGTTGGTGTCCTCCGTCCCGGCGATGAGGTGGAGGAGCGCCGCCGCACCCGCATCGTTCAGGCTCATTCCGCGCTGCACCCCCGCCTCAAGGACCGGAAGGCCGCACTCCCGCACGGCGGGGAATCCCGCCGCCGCCTGCCCGCGGACACCTGTGACACCGTACTGCCGGTAATAGAGCTCGCCGGCCGTGAAGCGCCCGCTCTCCGGCATCTTAGCGCATGCCGCGGCAGCTTCCCCGGGGACGGCGCCACGGCCGGGCGATTGCTCCGCAAAGTCCTTCAACGCTTCGCGGGCCACATTTCCCGCTTCCTCAAGCACGGTGTCCGGTCTGCCCCACGCCTCCGGCGAGAGTCGCCCCAGCGCACCGGCGACAACGCCGAGCGTAAAGATCGCGCCCTTATGGGTGTTCACCCCCCGCGTCGAAGCGCGCATCGCGCCCTCCGCGAGAAGGCCGGCCCTGCGGAGCCTCCGGAAGGTCTCCGCCGCGGGCTCCTCACGCGTCTCGCACCCGATCCGGCCGCACTCCCGGTAATACGGCCAGAGCGCGGCCGCGCTGTCAAAGAAGGTGAAGACGTCCATGTCCCTGTGGCTTCCGTTATTGTTCCGGTCCACAAGGCCCGGCTTCGGGGTCGTCCCGACCTCATAGAGAAGGCTCCGGACGGCGAGCTCCGCGATCTTCTCCGAGCGGAGATCCGTGAGAAAGGCCTCTATTAGCTCCCGCGTCCTTTCCTGAAGCTCCGCCACGGAGTGCGTCCGGTTCCGCGCGCACTCCCGCGCGGGTTTTCCGCAGATCAGGCAGCGGCGGACCGGCAGTCCGAGCTCTCTCCGGTCCACCTTCCTCCCGTCCGGTCTCAGAACATCCATGTCAAAGAGCCGCCCCGCAGGAAGGCCGTCCTCCACCGCCGTGGTGAGGCGCTTCGCGGATTCCGGTGCGCAGGAGACCGCGAGAAATGCCTCGCACCCGGTCGCTTCCTCCCTCGTCTCCTCCTTTAAGATCCGGACTTCCTCCGCGGAGAGCGTCCGCCTTAAGAGCATGAGCCCCGCGTGAAAGGCGAGCCGGATCTGCTCCGTGTATTTCACCGGTCCCGCGATATTCATGGTGAAGCAGATGAGCGTCGTGCGGTACTCTTCCAGAAACTCTCTCTGCCGCTCGATGCGGTGGTCCCGTGCCGCAAGCATTTCTTCCAGCTGTACCTCTCTCTGCATCCGGTTCCCCTCCTGACAGAATCCGCGGCAATGCAGGGCCGGCTTTAAAAATGCTCTGCCCTTCCTGAGGCTGCAGAATTCTATGAGAATGATACCATGAACAGGGAGGAAAATAAAACGCAATTCCGGAGGCGGCATACTACCGGCAGAAACCGTTCCGGGGTCTGCTGCTTCCAGCCCGTGCCGTCCTCCAGACGCAGAAACCGGCGCACAGCGGCTGGAAAGCATCCGGACAGCTGCCGCAGTGACTGCCGCTGTCCGGACTACCGCCTGTGCACCGGTTCCTTTCGATCTCTTCGGTTCTCTCCATTGAAAAAGCTGAAGATACAGGGCTTCAGGGACGCCGTCTCTCTTTACTCTCCGGAATTCTTCTTCAGACGCTTCCAGAGCAGCGCGGCGGATGCAGCGATAATCGCCAGGACCGCGGCGAGACGCATCACAAGATGAAGAAGCGCCATCTGCTCCTCCCCTGTCCTCGGCAGGCTGCCACGACTCGCGTGGAAGCCGAACACCTTTCCGTCCATTGCGGCATTCTCTTCGATCCCCGCTTCTCCCGGAATCTTACCAAAATCGTCCCCTTGCATTTCGAGACCGGGCTTGCTGGAACGGCTTCCGCTGTCTCCGGAATCTCCGCTGGTTCCGGAGTTTCCGCCGCCTCCGGAGTTTCCGCCCCCGCCGCCACCGCTATGATGCGTATGCGCCTCCGTGGTGGAATCGCTTCCGGTAGTCCCGGAGTCTGTCGTCTCCTCACTTGCGGGCTGGGACGCTGTCGTCTCCCCGCTTGCCGGCTGCGACGCTGTCGTCTCCCCGCTTGCCGGCTGCGACGACGTCGTCTCGTGTTCAGAGTTCTTAGGCGTATAGGAATTACTGAAGATCGCAGTGCCGGCCTCCTGTGCAGCAGAAGCCCCTGTCCGCTTTTTAAACACCGGCTCTGCCTCGATCTCCCCCTTTCCATTATCTGTAAGCTTCACGGTCACATCGTAAATGCTCCCGTCATAGGTGATTTCAGCGTCCCTGCCTGTCAGTTCCCTCAGCGTGTAGTTCTTTTCCCCCGTTCCGGTTCCGTTCCTGTTCCAAGCCGCGATGTCGTCCTGGCTGTAGGAAATTTTATCAAAGACAATGCTGCCGTCTGCTCCATTCGTCTTCGTCTGCGTGTTTCCGTCCTCATCCGTCAGCACGAAGGTGAACTCATCCGCCCTGAGGCTCCTTCCCGTCAGGACCTTGCCCGCCGAAAGCTGTATCTCTCCGGAGGAGACATACTCGTTCGTCACGGCAAGGCTCTCCGCCGCCTGACCATCATAGGTGATGGCCACCCTGCCGTCAGAATCCACCGTAACCTTTGCGGTATGTTCTGTGCTGTCATATTTTATGCCGTCCTTGATCCCGTTCACGGCATCCGCCGGTACGGTCTCCTCGATAATGTATTCATAGGTCCCCGGCTTCGTAAAGGTAATTTCTCCAAAGGATGCCGGCGTGTTCTGATTGGATTGCGAGGCCGCTGCGTAACCGCCGCGGCTTCCATCCGGCATCGGCGCCTGAGCGTCTGCGGCTCTCAGGAGAAAGCTGTAGCCGCTGCTTCCGTTCCAGCCTCTCTTTTCCGGGCGTAAGCCCTTTGACACGCAGAGAACTGCCTTCACGTCATTCGATATCTCGACCTGTTTTGTCACCTTTGTGACTCTGTCGATCGGGTCCCTGTGAATTTCGGCGCCAGCTGTGAAGTCGACGGAATCGGCAATCACCTCTCCCCGGAAGCCTCCGTTATGTGTGTAGGAAGCTGCCGGTGCAAGAAGGAGCCCGCCGGCGAGATTCCCGATTGTGATCTTCCCGGTGTACGGCTTAAAGGATGAGGAGGAACTGCCATCCGGATTGCTTCTCGTCACGAAATTGTAGATCACATGTCTCGCAAGCTCCTCGTTCCCGTCGTCAGGACCCAGACCGTCTATCTTGAATTGATCGAGTGTATACGTGCTCTGCCCGGTCACATCGATATTGATGAGCAGATAGCCGTTCTCCCTGATTGTGTCCGCAATCGCCGCTCCGTTCTGTGATTCCTTGAAGTTTGCCGCATCCAGATCTCGAATGAGGTCCCCCGTCGTCGATACGAGGTTGATGACGCTTAAGGAGCCCTTTCCCTCGGCCGCACCGTTATGCGCACCTGCGAGTGCGCCGGAAACCTCCCCTAGATGCCTGAGATTCTCACTTATTTCTTCGGTGATTCCGCTCTTCTCGGTCAGATACTGCATGGAAGGATCAATGTTTTGGTAGTCCCCGACACGGATTCTGCCCGTTATGCTGTCTTCAGAACTTCCGAATTCCAGGAGAAGGTCGTTCGGGTCCTCCTCCACCCAGGAGTGATTCTGCAGGTTCTCAAAATATGTGTGATACCCCTTGATCCCCTGATCGAAATAGTTCTGCGGAACGAAGCGCACCTTCCCCTCCGGTGTCTGGATTGTCCCGATGTAATTGTCAAACTTCAGATCCCCAGCGCCGGACTCGTTATCATCTGCTATGACGTTGGAGGAATAGGTCACCGTGTAGGAAGGATCCAGCTTCTCTCCGTTTTCGATCCTGTTTCCTCCGCTGCCGGTCAGCTCGTACACGCAGACGGCTCCCTTCTCTGCAAAGGTGTTCGGCACTTTTTCAGATGTCAGCTCAAGAGACGCTCTGCTCTCTCCTGCAGGAATCGTGATGGAGAACTCATCCAGCTTTTCACCGGTTTTCTGGCTGTATATGGCGAAGTAAAATGTCCTGTCCTTATCCGACAGAAAGCCGGACTTCACTGCTGCCTCGATTGTGGCAGTGACGGCGTTTTGGCTGATGACCGCATCATCCTGATTCAGATTCTGCGGATGATCCTGCTCGATGATCAGTTTCCCGGTCTTGATATTTCCCTCAAGGTGCAGGCTCTGCTTCAGCTGATTCGAGTAGATCGCGAACCCTGTGGTCTCCGGATCCTTTTCCCGCAGCATTTCAAGGACGTCCTCATACCCGAACTTCGTCCCCTCATCCGGGCCGTTGTTCCAGGTATTCTTCTGGCCACTGCTGTCCTTGAATACAAACACCGAAAAGCTCTCCGCGGTAAACTCGACGGTCTCTCTGCTGCCGAGCGCCGAGACCGCGCTCTCAACCTCCGCGGTCTCGATATCCGAGGCGCTGATCTCCGAGGCCTCAGCCGTCGAATCCACCGCATTCCGGACTTCCTCCTTAAGCGGCAGGTGCGTGACAGAGACCTCCTCCGCGTTCGACGCGCCGAGGGCATTTAGCTGCGACTCGGTGAACTGAACCTGCAGGTCCACGGTGCCCTCTGATGGCTGCACCTCGACCCGCTTTCCGGTCTTGTCTCCGTTCTCGTCCACTTCCTCCGCAAGAAATGCGATGTCGAGAAAGAGCGTGTTGTTCTGATCATAGCTCTCTCCGTCCCCTGCCGCGGCATTCAGCGCCTCGAGATACGCGTCGTAGCTGTAGCCGGAATCTGCGGTGACCGGCGTCACGGTGAGCTCCGCATCGTCCGGAACGGCCTCCGGCTTCTCTAAGAGCGCTGTGACGATGACATTCCGGTCAGGAGACTCCGCGCGGTAGCTCCGCTTTTTCCCCGCGGAGAGAACAGGGTCCTCTCCCCAGTGCAGCTCCTGCCCCGCGAAATAGACCGCCGCGGATGCCGCATCGCTGCCTTCCATTTCTGCGGCGTCCGTCTCGTCCAGCGGATCTAAAAGCAGCGTGAGGCTGCCGGAGGCAGCAGAAATTCCTCTTCCGGAGAGCAGCAGCTGACACGAGGTGTCCCCGGAATCCTCCGCAGAATCACTGACAATCTTCGCGAACGCGCCATCCTCCTCAGAAATGGAGACCTCGGCGGAGAGACCCTCGATCAGGACCGAGACATAGTCCCCGGGCATGATCCGGTCCGCTTCCTCCTCCTCTTCATCCAGGCTCCAGGAGACGGGGATGGAGATCCTTCCATCCGCCTGCACCTCACGCGGACCGGTCTGCTCTGCCTCCAGGAGGCCATCGATATTCACGCCGCTTATCACATCGGAATAATCCTGATCCGCATCGCTTGCGCTCGCCCTGCCGGAGCCGGACTTTCCGGAATCTGTCCCTTCGGCGCTCTTCGTCTCACCTCCGCGCCGTGCCTCCCCGGATTCTGCGGCCGCGGACGCGTCCGATCCACTCGCTCTCCGGGCATCGGAATCCGACCCTTTTCCGCCGGCATCGCAAAGGTGTATCCCGGCACGCCGGCGACAGCCACGGAACAGGCCATCGTGATGGCTGCAAGACCAGATAGAAAGCCGCGGATTTTCGTCAGATGTACAGACATGCTTCACCCCCCTTTTCATTAAAACGAACCTGCGGCCCGGCGCAGAAAAGAATTCCCGCCGTCCCCCTGCCGCAGGCCGCTGTGTGCTCTCATGCATGTTAAATCTATTTTAATTATTATTAAAAGAAATAGCAATAATTAATTTATGCCTGATTTCACTCGCTGTTTCTCCCGCTTATATTGTGCTATTTTTACTAATATTACAGAATATTGCATTAATTTTTTTCAAATTGCCCGCAATTCACAAAAACAGGCCCCTGCCGCAGAGGCAGGGGCCCGCTCGATTCTATCTGACTTTCCGTGTCTGCTTTTCGCATCTGCTTCCGGTCTGAATTTCAGAGGCGGTTTCTGCTGTGAATTCCGGATCTTCTTCCGTCTGTCTCAGGCATTCATGAGTTCCTGCAGCCGCTCCATCGGGATCACACCGACGCTGCTCTTCACTGCCTTTCCGCCCTTAAAGAGAATCAGGGTCGGGATCGAGCTCACGCCGAACTCCTCCGCGAGCTCCGGCTCCTCGTCCACGTTCACCTTGCCGACCTTCACATCCGTCCGCTTCTCCGCGGCCTGATCCACAAGCGGAGAGAGCATCCTGCAGGGACCGCACCATGCGGCCCAGAAGTCCACGAGGACCGGAACAGCTGCATTTAAAACCTCCGTCTCAAAATTTTCCTTTGTAATGACTGTAACTGCCATAGCGTTATCCTTTCTGTCTGTTTGAATGTGCAGTGCCTTTAAATTTATTATAACCGATTCCGCAGGTTCCCGGAAGTGCTTCGGAAGCTCCTGCCGTGTATTCATCCCGTGAATTCCCCGTTTCAAAAGTACTATTGTACAGAGACCGGCGCCGCGCGGTATGTTTTAGAAGGATTCAGAACGGAATCGGAAACGCAGCAGAAAACCGGGAGGCACTCCGCTGTGAAACCCGTTTTTTCACACACTTCACGCAATGGAGGTTCAGACAGAATGAAAAAGACAGCATTCACCCGCCCGCTCATGGGCACACTGGCAGCCTTTGCGCTGCTGCTCTCTTCCTGCGGCGCATCCGGCACGGCACAGACCACGGCAGCGCAGACTGCCGCCGGGATTTCGGCGGAGAAAAGCGCAGGAGCAGAGGAAAGCAGCAGCGCGGCAGAAGGTACAGCGGACTCCGCTGCGGCGGAGGAGTCCGAGGCGGCGGAGACGAAGACCTTCACCGCAGAGGAAAGCACTCTTGTGACCGTGACCGGCGGACAGATCGAGGGATCCGTCGAGGACGGCGTGTATCAGTACCTGGGCGTTCCCTACGCGGAGGCAGACGAGCTCTTCACGCCCGCATCGGCCGTCACTCCCTGGGACGGCGTGAAGGAAGCGGTCGCCTACGGAAGCATCTCCTACCAGAGCGGCAACATGGGTTCCTCTCTCACCGAGGCGGGCCCGAATGAGAGCAACAACGCCCAGAACCTGAACATCTGGACGCCCGGGACGGACGATGCGAAGCGTCCGGTCATGGTCTGGCTCCACGGCGGCGGCTTCTCCACCGGCTCCGCAAATGAGGACACCTACG
Organism: uncultured Lachnospiraceae bacterium; assembly: GCA_902766175.1. GTDB lineage: Bacteria > Bacillota > Clostridia > Lachnospirales > Lachnospiraceae > Moryella. Next base: position 12,580 of record CACXCJ010000017.1, on the reverse strand, counting down.
TCGGCACAAATCTCGCGAAGTCGCAGGATGTCGTCGTAGTCGGCGTGAACCACCGGCTCGGCGTCTACGGCTTCCTGAATCTCTCGAAGTACGGGGACAAGTACCGCCAGTCGGCCAATGTCGGCATGCTGGACATCGTCGACGCGCTCAAGTGGGTACAGGACAACATCGAGGCCTTCGGCGGCGACCCCGCAAATGTGACGATCTTCGGCGAGTCCGGCGGCGGCGCGAAGGTGCTCACGCTCATGGGCTCCCCGTACGCGAAGGGGCTCTTTGAGAAGGCCATCATGGAGTCCGGCGCGACGGACACCATGGGCGCGGTCTTCACTGACGAGGAGGTGAGCGAGGCGATCGCGGAAAAGACACTGGAGAACCTCGGCATCGCCCCGGAAGAGGTCGAAAAGATTCAGGACGTCTCCTACGGCGACCTGCAGCAGGCGGCGGATCAGGCGCGCGCGGACATCGCGGAGGAGTACAAGATTCCGGCGATGTTCGGGGGCTATGAGTACCTCTGGGAGCCGGTCGTGGACGGCGATTTTCTTCCCAAGGAGCCGGTTCAGGAAAATGGCTTCACCGACATCGCGAAGGACTACCCGCTCTTAATCGGCTCAAATCTGAACGAGTGGAACATCTGGATGAAGGACGCCCTGCAGCACGACGTCACGGATGAGCTGACGGAGGCCTACAAGAAGGCCTATCCGAACGAGGATCCCTCCGGCGCGGCGGATGTCGATATGCTTCTCCGGATGCCGATCCTCAGAATCACGGCGCACAAGGCGGATCAGTCCGAGGAAGGCGGCGCCCCGGTCTACAGCTACATTTTCACAAAGCAGCTGGACGATCAGGGCGTGTACCACGGCATCGAGATCCCGTTTGTCTTCGACAACAGCACCGATGACCCGGCGCTCGCCTCCACGGTCTCAAGCCTCTGGGCCTCCTTCGCGCGGGACGGCGTCCCGTCCGCGGACGGTGTCGAGACGTGGGAACCCTACACGAGGGAGAGCGGTGCGGTCATGATTCTCGACGACAAGACCTACCTCGCGCACCATCACGATGAGGACCTGATCCGCATCCTGGAGCCTGACTACGTGTGGTAATTACGAATACATGCGAATAAATTAAGGAGGAAAATCATGAGAAAGAGACACCTCATCCCTTCACTGGCAGCGGGAGTGCTTCTCTCTGCGGCACTTCTCACGGCGTGCGGCGCGGCCGGATCGGCGCAGAGCACAGCGGCACAGACCACAACGGCGCAGACCACCGCAGCGCAGACCACGGCGGCCGCCGAAACCGCCGCCTCTTCCGAGGCACAGACAGAAGCAGCGTCCCCGGAGAGCACCGGCGCATCTGGGAGCGGAGCTTCGGAGACAGCGGACGGCATTCTGCGCATCCGGGAGCAGGGTATATTCTCCGCAGGAGGCACCGTCATCACCTCTGAGGGAACCTTCCATCCGGAGGACCAGTGGGAAGAGACCGGCGCCGGACAGACCTCTCACACCGATCACGCGAACATCTTCTATCAGATTCCCGAGGACGACACCGGGCTTCCGATGGTCTTTCTCCACGGCTACGGCCAGTCCCGGATGGGCTGGATGACCACACCGGACGGCCGAGAGGGCTGGTCAGACCTGTTCCTCAGGAAGGGACACAGCGTTTTCCTGATCGATGAGCCGCACCGCGGGGAGGCGGGACAGACCTCCACGGCCGGAACCATCAGTACCAAGACCCTGGACCAGCGCTGGTACACGCAGTTCCGCATCGGCCGCTGGGAGAATGGCAGATCCGTTCCAAACGAGGGATCCCAGTTCCCGAACGATGACGAGTCCGTCGACCAGTTCTTCCGGCAGATGACCCCGGACACCGGCATGAGCTCCGACATGGGCGCGGACTTCGACAACGAGACCGTGGCAAAGGCGGTCGCCGCGGCCATCGACGAGGTCTATGAGAGAACCGGAAAGGACTCCATCCTCGTGACCCATTCCCAGGGCGGCGGACCGGGCTGGACCGCTGCGCTGTACACGGACCACATCGCCGCGATCGCCGCGGTGGAGCCGGGCGGGGCGCCGTCCTCTGACACGGAGGAGTTCAAGGCTCTCTCGGAGAAAGAGATCCCGATCACGTTTTATTTCGGCGACTACATCGACAACGGCGATCCGTCCATCCAGGCGACTGCTTCCTGGCAGGGGATGCGCCAGTCCTGCTACGACTTCGCAGAGGCGTACACGGCCGATGGCGGAAATGCCACCGTTGTGGACCTCCCGAAGATCGGCATCACCGGAAATGATCACTTCCTCTTCCAGGATAAAAACAACGACGTGATTGCAGACCATGTGGAAGCATGGATCAAGGAGAATGTGACGAAATGAGACACGGAAGGCTTCTGGCCGCCTCACTCGCCCTGATTGTGTCTGTCTCCGCCGCGGCCTGCGGAAACAGCGCATCCCGGAGGGCGTCCGCCACTGGCACGGCGCGGCGGCGGATTCGGCGTTCGCGCACATCGCGGTCGAGACGAACCCGGAAAAGGAGGGCGTCACCTGGGAGAGCGGGAGCATCTCCCGGGAGGAGTACGAGAGCCTCGGAAATTCCGACTAATTCCGCTGCGCCCGGGAAGCGCGGTCCACAGGTTTCCGGGCTTGAATTTTAAAAAACGCGCGGGTATAATGTGCTTTGCACTGAAACGATACATGGATTGGCTGAAGGTCAGAATTCAGGACGCGGCCGATGCAGATACGATATTCTGCATCGGCCGCGTCTTATTTTTTTTTGCGGAGGTAATGTCATGAATTCCATGAATCAGTATCTTGCGGAGGCACCGATCGGAAAGCTCATGCGGCAGTACTCGGTGCCGTGCATCATTTCCCTTCTGGTCGGCGCGCTCTATAACATCGTGGACCAGATCTTCATCGCGAACGCATCCTATCTCGGCTCCTACGGCAACGCGGCGAATTCCGTCGTGTTCCCGCTCACGATGATTGCGCTCGCGCTCGCGACCATGTTCGGGGACGGGTGCTGCGCCTTCGTGTCGCTGAGCCTCGGGGCGAAAAACCCGAGGGACGCCGGAAGGAGCATCGGCACGAGTATAGCTGCAATCGTCGGCACCTCCCTCGTCCTCACGGCGCTCTACCTCCTCTTTCAGGAGCAGATTCTCACCATGTTCGGCGGGCGGGTGAACGACACGACGTTTCAGATGGCGAAGGAGTACTTTTTCTGGATCACTGTCGGCGTCCCGTTCTACATGTTCGGGCAGGCGCTGAATCCTGTGATCCGGTCGGACGGCTCGCCCCGCTTCGCGATGGCTTCCCTCATGACCGGCTCCATCCTGAACGTCATTCTTGACCCGGTCTTCATCTACGCCTTTCACTGGGGCATGGCGGGAGCCGCGATCGCGACGATTCTGGGCCAGCTCGTCTCGGCGGTCATGGCGTTCTGCTACCTCTTCCACTTAAAGAATGTGAAGCTCAGCGCAGACTGCTTCCGCTTCCGTCCCTCGCTCTTAAGAAAAAGCGTGCCGCTCGGCGCGACGAGCTTCCTCTCTCAGATCTCTGTCGTCTTCTCTATGGCGGCAGTCAACAACATGGCGCGGATCTACGGCGCCATGGACCCGGTCTTCGGCCAGGAGCAGTACGCACAGATCCCGACCGCGGTCATCGGCATCGTCATGAAGTTCTTCCAGATCATCATCTCGGTCGCGATCGGCCTCGCCGCCGGCCTGATCCCGGTCGTGAGCTACAACGTCGGCGCCGGACAGAATGCGCGCGTGCGAAGCCTCCTGCGCCTCATCATGAAGGCGGAGGTCATTGCCGGGCTCGTATCCTCGGTTTTCTGCGAGCTGTTCCCGCGCCAGCTGATCGCCCTCTTCGGCGCGGCAAATGAGAGCAGCTACTACACAGACTTCGCAATCCGCTGTATCCGTCTCTTCATGTGCCTTCTGATTCTCTCCTGCGTAAACAAGGGCAGCTTCATCTTCCTCCAGTCCCTCGGGAAGGCGCTCGTCTCGACGCTTCTCTCCATGCTGCGGGAGATTGTCCTCGGCGTCGGCCTGCCGATTCTCCTGCCGATGTTCCTCGGCTTAAGCGGCCTGCTCTACTTCATGCCGCTCGCTGACCTCATCACCTTTCTCTTCTCCTTCCTCGCGCTCCGGGCCGCCGACCGGGAGCTTCAGGAGGGCAGAAACAGAAAACCGGGAGCTGCGGCAGTACAAGCGGACTGACGAGGCGCACAGAGACCTCTTTTCAGATACTGCCACGTGCGCTGCGCGCGGACTGCGGAGGCGTCCGCCTCACAGCTGGAACAGGATGCCCGCCGCTGCCGCCGCCGCGATGTAGTAGATCGGCGAATGCCCGACCTTCTTGAACACCACGAGCACGACCGCCGCGAGGAGAATGCACTTCCAGCGCAGGAATCCCGCGCCGATGCCGGCCGCGCTGAGGGCATCCATGTTGAGGAGCGCGATCTTCACGACGCCGATGCCGGCCGCCGCAATCATGGCGCAGGACGCCGGGCGGAGGCCGTAGAACACGCGGTTTACGGCCGGGGATTCCTTGAACCTGTCGAGGATGTTCGCGATGAGAATGATCACTACAATGGACGGAAGAATGAGTCCCATCGTCGTGATGACGCCGCCAAGAATGCCGACCGTCTTATAGCCGGTGTAGGTCGCCATGTTCACGCCCATCGGGCCCGGCGTCGACTCGGAGACCGCGATCATGTTCGCGACATCCTCCGTCGTGAACCACCCGGTTTTCCGCCCGATCGCGTAGACAAACGGCAGGGTGGCGAGTCCGCCGCCAACCGCAAAGAGTCCTGTCTTGAAAAATTCCCAGAAAAGCTGAAAAATCGTGCTCATGCCTGTCCGCCTCCCTGCTCTGCATCGGCCGCGCGCTCTTTTTCTGCCGCATCGGCCGCGCTTTCCCTGTCAGCTGCATCCGCCGCGCGCTCTTTTTTCTCGTTGGCGGCCGCGATCCCCGCAATCGTCCCGTCCTTCTTCCGCGGCATCACGAAAAACCCTGCGACGCCGGCGAGAATCACCAGCAGCACCGGCGTGATGTCCGTGAAGAGCGAAACTCCCAGCACCACAAGAAAGATGATCCAGCAGCGGCTGTCCTTCAGTGATTTTCTCGCGAGCTTCTGCACGGAATCAAAGATCAGCACGCAGACACACGCGCGGATGCCGTTGAACGCGTGCGCCACGACCGGCAGATCCGCGAAGTTCGTGATGAACGCCGCGATAATGGTGATGATGAAGATGGACGGGACGACGACGCCCACCGTCGTGAGGATGCCGCCCGGAATCCCCGCGTAGCGGTAGCCGATGAAGGTCGCCGTATTCACCGCGATGATGCCAGGCGTGCACTGCCCGATTGCGTAGTAATCCATGAGCTCCTCATCCGTAGCCCAGCCGTGCTTCTTCACCACCTCGTCCTGGAGAATCGGGAGCATCGCGTAGCCGCCGCCGAACGTCGTCGCCCCGATCTTTGCGAATGTGAGAAACATCTGAAAAAGCAGCGCCGCCGATGCCCTTTCCTTACCGCTTCCCCGTGCAGCCCCCGGCTTCCGGGGTGTCTTCTGTTCTGTCATACCTTCAGGTCCCTTCCTTTCGTACTCCCTGCGTTCTCTTGTTCCGCCTGCAGTTTTGCCTGCTGTCCTGTTTTTTTGTCTGCCTGCTTTTTCTGCTGTCCTGTTTTTTTGTCTGCCTGCTTTTTCTGCTGCCCTGCTTTTTTCTGCCTGCCTGCTCTTTCTGCGGCTCCTGCTTTTTCCAGAGGATTCTTTTCTTTTCCCGCACACATGGTATCATAGGATCATGCATAGGAACAATATTTGTTTTTGATAGACCCATATATATGATATATGCTTTTTCCGGCACAGCGCCAGAAAGGATCCGAAGAATGGAACTCCGGCAGCTCCGCTACTTTGCCGCCGCCGTGGAGGAGGGCACCATCTCCGCCGCCGCAAGAAAACTGCATCTCTCCCAGCCCCCGCTCTCCATGCAGATCCGTGAACTTGAGGAGGAGCTCGGGACCATCCTGTTTGAGCGCGGCGCAAGGCAGATCGTGCTGACGGACTCCGGGCGCGCGCTGTACCGCTACGCCTCGGAAATGCTTGAGCTCGAGCGGGACGCGCGGGAGGATCTGAAGAGCTTCTCGCAGGGGCGCGCAGGGAGCGTCAGGGTCGGCCTGATTTCCACAGCGGAATCGAAGGAGCTCTGGGACGGCATACGGAAATTCCGCGCGCTCTGCCCCAGAGTTCAGCTCCTCTTATATGACGCGCCCACGATGGAGCTTCTGGAAATGATACGCCTCGCGAAAATTGAGCTCGCGTTCATACGGACCCCCTACCCCACGCACGACTTCGACACGGTGCAGATCCGGTGCGATTCCTTCTGCGCGGTCGGAAAGGCGGATCTCCTGCGGGGACGGGGGAAGATCCGCCTTGAGGAGCTCTCCGCCTCTCCGCTTGTCACTTACCGGCGCCGCGCCGATATGGTGCGGAGCGCATTCGCCGCAAAAAATCTTCCAATCAATCTCATCGGAATCGCGGACGATGCCCGCACCGCGCTGCAGTTCGCGGAAAACGGCATCGGCACGGCTCTGGTCCCGGAATCCGCCGCATCATTTCTCGGCGGAATGAAAATCCGGCGGATAAATGCGGACACCCTGAACACGGAACTAAGCCTCATCAAGCGGAAGGACACGCTGGTATCACAGGCCGCAAAGACGCTGTTTCAGGTCTTTGTGGATCTGAAGCGGAGGGAAGCGGGCGGACAGGGAAAAGAATCGGGCGGAGGCAGAACGTGACTGGAGAAGAACGGCGTGTCAGGTGCGGTGCGCACGACAGCATCTCTGTTTCCGTGCCCTGCAGAAATCAGGAGGAGGCGGATCGGCGCCTGCCGCTTCTCCTCTCTCTTGCCGCCGCCCGGCTGGAGATTCTCTGCGTCCCGATGGAAGGACCTGTTGACTTATCAAACTACCTCACGGCACAAAGGATTACGCGCGTTCTCTGCGCCGGGGCATCCGGGCCCGGTGCTGTCCCGCTGGAATTTTCCTGGGTGCGGGACCTCCGGACCTGCTGCGTGCGGGCTGGCGTGCCCTTTCTCTTTCTCAGGACCGGATCCATATTTTCAAGAAATGGGAAGCGCTACAGAATTCCGCGGGAGGCGGAGGCCTCCCAGGCGGAAAAATCCGGGTTCTGCTACACGCCCGGGCAGAACGACGGCGCAAAAATCCGCTACACGCTCCCGGAAAAGAATGCGCTCCGGAACTCCCTCGCGGCATCGCCCTTCCGGGCGCGCTTCCATCTGAGCGCGCAGGAACGCGCCTATTTTCTTCAGAAGGGAACAGCTGTGATCGAGCAGCACGCGCGGGACTTCGTGCAGAGCCGCCTCGCCCCGGAGAACCCGCCGAAGGACGGAAAGCAGACGCCGATGCGCGGCCACCCGGTGTTCAAAGCGCAGCACGCCACCGCGTGCTGCTGCAGGAGCTGCCTCGAGAAGTGGCACCACATTCCGTCCGGGAAGGCCCTCACAGAAGCAGAGCAGGACTACATCGTCCGCGTACTGATGGACTGGATCGAGCGGGAGATGCTCTCAAAGCGCTGATTCTTTCCCTGGAAGATGCACTCTCCCGCACCGGATGCCATGTCTGCATCCGCGCGCTGCCGCCTTGACAGTCTGGCTCTCCACAGCGCGGCGCTGCGCCTTGACAGAAATCTCTTACTTATTATACGATGGATATTCGATAAGGCTTACAGATGCGGATACAGGGGACAGTTTCTGCGTCCTTTCCGAAAAGCGGATACGGCTGGCAGTTTTTTTCGTTTTTCTAAAAAGGAGTAAAAATGTCTGCTTTAAAACGATTCCCGGCACTGCTCGTTTCCGGTGCGCTTTCGTGCCTGCTTCTTGCCTCCTGCGCCTCTGCAGGACAGACCGGAGGCGCGGCTTCCTCTGCGGCACCTACTTCTGAGGCCGCGGGCTCCGCAGAAGCTGCGCAGAATGCCGCCGGCGGAGCGTCCGCAGCGGAAAGCGAAGAAGCGGTGTCATCCGGGGAAGCGGCGCAGGGCGCGGCAGTTTCTTCTCCGGAGGAGAACGGCGCCTTCTCCCTCACGGACATTTCCGGCCGGGAGAGCCATTTCGACAAGCGCCCTGAGACCATCGCGGTCGCAAACTATATCTTCAATTTTCTTCTCGTCGGCGGAAGGGACAGCCTCTCCAGCGTTGTGGCGCTCACGAAGGACGGGTGGGAGGACACCCGCTACGGCGAGTACACGGCCCTCACGGAGGCTTACCCGGAGATTGAAGATATTCCGAGCATCGGCGGCTACCACGATGACGTTCTGAACTCGGAGCGGATCCTCGAGCTGAACCCGGACTGCATCCTCATCAACCGCTCCCAGTACACGGAGAACGAGACCAGCATCCCCGTCTGGGAGGCCGCCGGAATCCGCGTCATCGTCCTGGATTACCACAAAATGTCCCTGGAAAATGACGTGCAGAGCACGGAGATCCTCGGAAAGCTTCTCGGAAGGGAGGAGACCGCCAAAGAGCTGAATGACTCCTACACAAACGGCATTCAGATGGTGGAGGACCGGGTTTCCGCGCTCCCCGATTCGGAGAAAAACGTAAAGGCCTATGTCGAGCTCGGAAACCTCGGCCCCGGAACCATCGGAAACAGCTACGACGGCATCCTCTGGGGCGCCATTCTGGACAATATCGGCGCAGCAAATATCGCGAAGGGGAAGCTCGGCGAGGGGTACGGCGCGCTGGACCAGGAGTACATCATTGACCAGAATCCGGAGAAAATCATCATTGGCGGCTCCATCTGGACGGGCGATACCGAGAGCTCCCAGATGCGGATGGGCTTCACCGTGAGTGAGAGCGAGGCGCAGGAGCGGCTCAGGCCGTTCTGTGAGCGCGCGTGGTGGCAGGGTGTGAACGCGGTGAAGAACGGGGAGATCTACGGGGTGGATCACGGCTCCCTCCGGAACGCCCTTGACTACACCTTCACCGAATATCTCGCTGAAATTGTCTATCCGGACGCCTTCTCCGACATTGATCCGCAGGAGGAGTACGAGAAAATGCTGAAGAAGTATCTCCCGGAGATCACGGAGCCGGGAACCTTCATGACCAAACTGAATGAGACAGCAAACTGACAGAAGCGGCGGGACGGCATCTCCCGCCGCAGAACATATCTACGGGCAGATCGCATGGAAGAGGCGGGTGGTCCTTTTCTGCGCCGCTGCCGCCGTCCTTCTTATGCTTCTCGTGGACCTGAGCGTCGGCTCCTCGAGCCTCACCCTCTCCGACTGCGTGCAACTTCTCTTCGCCGGACCGGCCGCCGGGGGAAACCGCGCGCTCATCTTCTGGCAGATCCGCTGTCCGATGACCTTCACCTGCATCGGCGTGGGCGGCTGCCTCGCACTCGCAGGCCTCGAGGTCCAGACCATCACCAACAACCCGCTCTCAAGCCCCTACACTCTGGGGATTTCCTCCGGTGCGGGGCTCGGCGCCGCGCTCTCCATCGTAACCGGCTTCACGATCCTCGGCACCCAGTGGGCCGGCACGGTGCTCATGGCATTCGCCTTCGCGCTTTTCGTGACCGGAGCGATCTATCTCCTTGGAAAGCAGAAGGGGATGTCCGCCCAGACGCTGGTTCTCTCCGGCATCGTCATGAACTTTTTCTTCACGGCGCTGCAGCAGTACCTCCAGTACCGCGCCAGCGCCGAGGTCGCGCAGATCATCTCAAACTGGTCATTCGGGAACCTCTCCCGCGCGAGCTGGACCAGTGCCGCGGCATCCATCTTCATCCTGGCTACCGGCGCGCTTCTTCTCGCCTCGCAGAGCTGGAAGCTCACCGCGCTGAACGCGGGCGAGGAGCGCGCCCACAGCCTCGGGATCCGGGTCCAGCGGCTGAAGCGCTTCGCCTTCCTTGTCAGCGCGATGCTGATCGCCGGGGGCGTGGGCTTCATCGGAACCGTCGGCTTCGTCGGTCTCGTCTCGCCGCACATCGCGCGGCTTCTCGCCGGGGAGGATCAGCGCTACCTCATGCCGGTTTCCGTGCTCTCCGGCATTTTTGTCATGCTCGCGGCCTCGACCGTCTCGAAGCTTCTCACGGAGGGGGCCATGCTTCCGGTCGGCATTGTCACCTCCATTGTCGGCGTGCCCTTCCTTTTTATCCTTCTGATGCGGGAGATGCGGTGATGGAGCGGATCTTAAGCACAAGAAACGTCTCGGTGAACTTCAGAGACCACGCGGTCCTCCGCGGGGTCAGTGCGGAATTCCCTTCCGGCTCCATGACAGCGGTCATCGGGAGCAACGGAGCCGGCAAGACCACCTACCTCAAGGCCATTGCCGGAATGGTCCGCTCAGCAGGGGAGATCCTCTTTACCGAGGACGGGAAGCGGATCAGCGTCCGGGACAGCATCGCGTACGTGCCGCAGCTCGGTTCCGTCCACACGAGGCTCACCGCCTATGAGATGGTGCTCCTCGGGCTGGTGCGGAACCTGAAGTGGCACGTCACGAGGGAGCAGAGAGCTCAGGTCTATGAGACCCTGGAGGAACTGAATATCGCCGACATCGCCGGACAGCCGTTCAACACGCTCTCCGGCGGACAGCGCCAGCTCGTCTACATGGGACAGTCCCTCATCGGAAGACCGAAGGTGCTGCTTCTCGACGAGCCGACCTCCGCCCTGGATCTCCGGCATCAGCTGATCGTCATGGACCTCGCCGAGCGGTACACGAGGTCGCAGAACGCGGTGACCGTCTTCGTGGTCCACGATCTCCTGCTCGCCTCGCGCTACGGAAGGAATCTCCTCGTCCTGAAGGACGGAAAAACCCGCGCCTTCGGAAGCGCCGGGCAGATCCTGACCAGCGGACTGATCGAGGAGGTCTACGGCGTGAAGGCGCGGGTCGAGCGGCTCCCGGAAGGGTATCTGAACGTGATCCCGGTCTCTCCGATTCTGAAGGAATGCGGGGCAGGGCCGCGGACAGGTGCCTTCCGGAAACACCTCCCCCCTGCCTGAAGCGCCGCCCCGCCTCTTTTCCTGTGCCGAAACGCACAGAGTTCAGTCTTCTCCCGCCAGGTGCACAAACTCCGGCGCGTGGTGCACGGCCGGAAGAAATTTTTCGAGGATGTCCTGAAAGCGGACCTTCATGCTGCTCGTGTTAATGCAGGGATGGCAGCCGAAAAACTCGCTGTTCCTCAGGTCCTCATCGATCAGCAGCTGCACGTGGTTCTCCCTGTCATTCATGAGTCCCAGGACGCTGACCGATCCCGGGGCGATGTCGAGGTACTCGAGCATCTTCTCCGGGGGCGCGAAGGAGAGCCTCGCGCTTCCGATCTGCTTCGAGAGCTCCTTCGTCTTGAAGACCTTCCGGTCCGGCATCATCAGCATGTAAAAGCTTGTCTGCTGCCGGTTGCAGAGAAAGAGATTCTTTACAATCGTGCAGGAGAGCACCGCGTCAATCCTCTCGCAGGCCTCCATGGTGTACGCCGGCTCGTCCCGGTGATCCACGCGGAAATAGGGGATCTGCAGGGAATCCAGCAGATCGTAGCAGCGCACTTCCTTCTCCAGCCGCCCGGTCACATCGGCCGGACGCCCCTTCTCCAGATGATACTCCCGCAAAATTACCTCTCCCTTCAGAAAATCCGGATCATTTTTTCCCACACCGCTGCTCCCTCCGGAATCAGCTTCTTCGGAAAGACGTACTCCTCCGTGTGAAGACCGCACTGCTTTTTCCCGGAGCCGATCCCGAAGAAAAAGGCTCTCGTCCTCTCGCGGAAGCACCCGAAGTCCTCCGACCAGCGCATCGGCTGCTCGAGAAGCTTCACCGGAACGCCGTCCGTCCGAAGTGCCCTGAGCGCCCGCTCTGCGTCCTCCGGTGTGTTCTCCGTCGCCGGAAATTCATCCCGGACCGAGGAGCGGATCTCGAGTTCTGCCGCGCGCTCCGGCCCGCAGGCCGAAACCGCGGATTTCTCTGCCGCCGAGAGAACCGCGTCCTTTAATTTTCCGAGGTCCTCCGTTCTCTCCGCGCGGAGCGTCAGGCAGAGCTCGCCCTCCCCGGCACTGATCCCGAAATTCTTCTCCCCGACGCGGAGGGAGACGACAGTCGAGAGCACGAAGCCGGAAAAGTTCCCGGCCGAGGAGATCCCGGGAAGCCTGCCCACGAGGTCTGCCAGGGCAAATGCCGGGTTGATGCCGTTCTCCGGGTACGCCGCGTGGCTCTGCCGCCCCTTCATGGAAATCGTGAGCCCGAGAGACGCATCCGCAAACGTTCCTCCTGTTATAAGCACCTCGCCGAGCGGTTCCCCGGGGATGTTGTGCAGTCCCAGAATGCGGCCGATCCTCTTCCCGGAAAAAACGGGAAAGCACGCGCGCGCGCCCGTCCCGATCTCCTCGGCCGGCTGAAAGAGAAAGAGGACATTCTTTCCGACCCTCTTTCCGGAAATCCGCTGCGCGGCCGCGCACGCCATCGCCATGTGGCCGTCGTGTCCGCAGCCGTGAAACGGCGTCCCGTCCGGGCGCGGAATCGCGTCCATATCTGCCCGGACCGCGATCGTCTCCGGCGCGCCCTCCTCGTGCAACGCTG
>CACXCJ010000016.1 GCA_902766175.1 uncultured Lachnospiraceae bacterium | reverse complement strand
GACGGCGGAGCTTGAGGGCGTCTACAACATCAACAAGGGCTACGCGGTGTTCAAGAAAATTGATATCATCGACCGCAACGACGAGTACGTGACAGTGAAGCGCGGCACGAGCTACGGCCTGAATGTATATGACCATATTCTGCTGAATGGATCGGAGGGTCAGGAGGGAAAACCGATTTATCAGTAAACCTAAGGAGCGGAGCAATGATCAAGAAAAATCTGGAACAGGTGGAGAAGACAATTGAAGAGGCGTGTGCATCTTCCGGCAGAAAGCGGGAGGACGTGACGCTGGTGGCGGTCAGCAAGACGAACCCCGTGGACAGGATTCAGGAGGCCTATGACCTCGGCATCCGCGATTTCGGCGAGAACCGGGTCAAGGAGATGCTCGGAAAGGAGCCGCAGCTCCCGGGGGACATCCGCTGGCATCTGATCGGACATCTGCAGACAAACAAGGTGAAGACGGTTCTGGACAAGACGGTCCTGATCCACGCGATCGACTCGATGAAGCTTTCCGATACGATCGATTTCGAGGCGAAGAGGAAAGGGATTGTTGTAAAGGGACTTCTCGAGGTCAATGTCGCGAGAGAGGAGAGCAAATTCGGCTTCTTCCCGGAGGAGCTTCTCCCGCTTCTCGACCGCCTGAGACAGTACCGGAACCTGAAAATCTGCGGTCTCATGACGGTTGCCCCGATGGTAGAGAATGCCGAGGAGAACCGCCCGGTATTTCGGCAGCTGCGGGAATTATCCATTGACATAAAATCGAAAAACGTTGATAATGTCTCTATGAATCTGTTATCCATGGGTATGACCGGGGATTACCGGGTTGCCATAGAAGAGGGCGCAACGCTGATCCGCGTCGGAACCGGAATTTTCGGAAAGAGAGAGATTGGAGATTAACTGAAATGAGTTTCTTCAGCAGATTAGTAGACAGTATGCATGTTGATACGGGGGATGATGAGGACATCGATGACGACTACCTCGATGAGGAGGAAGAGCCCAGGCAGAATCACTTCGGCCTCTTGAAGCGCGGCGGAAACGAGGAGACAGCTGAGACGGAGCAGCGTCCGCGGATTTTCTCCAGAAACAAGGTAACGCCGGTCAGAAAGCCGACCCTCGAGGTGGCACTGGTAAAGCCGTCCTCCTTTGACGATGCAAAGGTGATCGTTGACGATCTCCTTGAGAGCAAGGCAGTTGTCCTCAATGTGGAGGGAATCAACACAGAGGTGGCGCAGCGCATCATTGATTTCACATCCGGCGCGAGCTACAGCATGGACGGAAAGCTCCAGAAAATTTCTAACTACATCTTTATCATCACCCCGGCGAATGTAAGTCTCTCCGGTGATTTTCAGGATCTTCTAAATGCGGGCACGGCTGGTTCCATCGATATCTCAGGCCTGAACATGCGCGTCTGAGCTATGACGGACAAGGAACAGTCGTTCTTTAAAAAGCGCATTTCGGAGCTGATGGACATTGCCTATCGGCGCAGCATTCCGACCCACTCTCGTTTTCTGAATGCAGATGAACAGGCGGTTCTGCAGACCATGCACCTCAGCGCACCAGGAATCCTCGTGGTTCCGACAGGCGGTTTTGAGGGAGCGGAACGTAGGATCGTCTGTTTTGTTCCTTCCTGGATGGAGGAACTGCCGGAGGATCTCTTCACCTTTCTGCGTGTCTCCCCGCGCGCCCCGAAATTTGCCGAGCCGCTCTCGCACCGCGATTATCTCGGCGCCCTGATGGGACTGGGCATCCGCCGGGAGATGACGGGCGATATTTCTGTCGACGGAAACTGTGCGCACATAGTTGTTCTCCCGGAAATCGCGGAAGTGATTCTCCGGGAATACACCGAGGTGAGACACACCGCAGTCCGCGTGGAGCGGGAGAGCGCGGAGGACTTCAGGCTGACCGTGCACACGGAGAGAAGAGAGATCAACACTGCCTCGTTGCGCGTCGACGGGATGATCTCCGCAGTCTGGAAGCTTTCCCGCAGCAATGCGCATAACCTGCTCGCCGAGGGAAAGGTCTTCGTGAATTCAGCGGCGGCAGAAGATGGATCCCGCATTCTGAAACCCGGAGAGATTCTCTCAGTCCGGGAAAAGGGAAGATTCCGTCTTCTCGGAGAGGCGCGTCCCACCAGGAGCGGGCGCATGTACGTTCTGATCGAAGTCTATCTCTAAGGAGGGTGTTTTTCTGCAATGAATAAACGCCTTAAACTGCGGCAGATACTTCTGTTCGCCGTTCTTTCAGCAGCAGCTGTCTGGCTGGATCAGTTCACAAAGCATCTGGCACTCCTTTTTCTCGGAGATCATGAGCCGGTGGTACTGATCCCCGGCGTTCTCGAGTTCCTGCGCATTGAAAACGACGGGGCCGCCTTCGGAATCCTGAAGGGGCACATGGCATTTTTCTATGCGATCACGGCCTTTGTCGGCCTGATCGTGCTCTATGTGCTCGTGAAGCTTCCGACTGAGCGGAAGTACATGCCGCTTCTCGTTATTCTCTCCTTTATTTCCGCCGGTGCGGCTGGGAACTTCATCGACCGGGTCATGCGCAGATCCGTCGTCGATTTCATTTATTTTGTTCCGATCGATTTCCCGGTCTTTAATGTAGCGGACATCTTCGTGACCTGTTCGACTGCCCTGCTGGTGATTCTGGTCCTGTTCTACTATCAGGAGAGTGATTTCGATTTTCTGAAGGACGGCGCGCGGGAAAAGAAGCCATGAGACAAGAATTCGAGACAGGGCCTGAGCAGAGCGGGATGCGCCTTGATACAGCGCTGACAGAGTGTCTGAAGACGGCGACACGCTCGCATGTCCAGAAGCTGATTTCTGACGGTCTTGTTCGGGTGAACGGAAGGCCCGAAAAAAGCAATCACAGGGTCAGGGCGGGAGAGAAAATCGAGGTGGAAATCCCCGAGCCCGCTCCCGCGGAAATCCTGCCGGAAAAAATTCCTCTGGACATCGCCTATGAGGACGAGGATGTCATTGTTGTGAACAAGCCGAAGGGCATGGTCGTGCATCCCGCCGCGGGGCACAGCTCCGGGACGCTGGTGAACGCGCTTCTATTTCACTGCGGGAGCAGTCTCTCCGGAATCAACGGAGTGCTCCGCCCCGGAATTGTTCACCGGATTGACCGTGACACGACGGGACTTCTGGTCGCGTGCAAGAGCGATGCGGCGCATCTCTCCCTCGCGGAACAGCTGAAGAATCACACGGTGACAAGGCGCTACCGGGCAGTTGTCAGCGGTGTCCTGAGGGAAGACGAGGGCACTGTGGATTCGCCGATCGCGCGGGACCCGTCGGACAGGAAAAAAATGAAATGCGGGATTCCGGACGGCAGAAGAGCCGTGACGCATTACCAGGTGCTGGAGCGCTTCCGGAATGCCACCTACATCGAGTGCAGGCTGGAGACCGGACGCACACATCAGATCCGCGTTCACATGGCCTCCCTCGGACATCCGCTTCTCGGGGACACGGTTTACGGCTCCGGCAGAAACCCGTATCACCTGACCGGGCAGGCGCTTCACGCCATGATCCTGGGTTTCAGGCATCCGCGGACGGGAGAGTATCTGGAATTCTGCGCGCCGCTTCCCGAGGAATTTGAGAAGCTTCTGAAGCAGCTCCGAAGGGAGAAATGAAACTGTTTCTTCGTTCGGAAGCACGGAGATTTTGTTTACCTTTGTGCCTTAAAATGGTAAAATATAGACAAAGGATATCGCAAGGAGGTGCCTCATATGGATGGAAAAGTTATCATAACGATCGGACGTCAGACTGGAAGCGGAGGCAGAAGAATCGGAAAGATGATCGCGGAGCGCCTCGGAATCAAATGCTACGACAAGGAACTTCTGGACCGCGCCTCAAAGGACAGCGGACTGTGCAGGGAGCTTTTCGAGACAAATGATGAGAAGCCGACCAACAGTTTTCTGTACTCCCTGGTGATGGACACCTATTCGCTCGGCTATTCCTCATCTCCATATGTGGACATGCCGATCAACCAGAAAATCTTTCTCGCGCAGTTTGATACGATCCGAAACATCGCAAAAAATGAGTCCTGCGTGATTGTGGGGCGCTGCGGCGACTACGCTCTTGCAGGAATGCCGGGTGTCGTGACGACCTTCATCTGCGCAGATGAGGAGGATAAGATCACGCAGATTGTGGATGAGCTCAAGGTGAGCCGTGACAAGGCAAGAGAGATCATGCTGAAAACGGACAAGCGCCGCTCGAGCTATTACAACTATTACTCCAACAAGCGCTGGGGAGATTCAAGAAGCTACGATCTCTGCATCAACCGGAGCCGTGTCGGCTACGAGGGCGCCGTGGATATGATCCTCGCATTTGCGGAGCAGGCGAAGAAATTTGCAGGTGAAAAGAAGTAAAAAAGCCTTCTGAAATGAGAATCTGTGGGCATGACGGGATGCCGCTTAACAGCGGCATCCCTTTTTCAGCGAAAGCGGCAGGCAAGAGGAAACATTGGATCAGTCGGAGAGGAAATCCGGCGGGAAGCCGGAAAACAGGGATTTCATCAACATTGATCTGAGAAGCGGGAGAGACCCGGAGGATGCGGAATCCCGGGAAAAGCGCGAAAAATATCTGAAGGACCTCGCACGGCTTCAGAGGATCCGCGAGGAGGCGCGCAGAAAGGAGCCGGAGAAGTTCCGCAGGCCTGAAAAGACGGATGCGCGAAATCCGGAGCCAGAAAGGGCCTCCTCCGGACCGGCATTCTTTCCTTACTCAGACGCTTCCGTCTCCCGCGCGGCAGAAAAGGCACCGGCTTCCACCCGGAAAACCGCCCGCTCCATGGGAGCGGACAAATCAAAGAAGAGAAGAAGGCATATTTTCCGCAATCTTCTGAGGTTCTGCTTCATTTTTCTTCTCTGCTGGGGCGTGAAATCGCTCTTTTTCGGAAGCGGCGTTCCTCTGACGCATGAGACGGGCTATTACACAGTTGCCGTGTTCGGCGTGGATTCCCGGGACGGCGCACTCGGAAAAGGCGCTCTCGCGGATGTGAATATGCTGGTTTCCTTGAACCGTGAGACGGGCGATATCCGGATTGCGTCCGTGTACCGCGACACCTTTGTCCAGATCAATCAGGACGGCCGGCATCACAAATTCAATGAGGCCTACATGATTGGAGGCCCGGAACAGGCTCTCTGGACCATGCGCTACAACCTCGGCGTCACTCCGGATGATTACGTAACCTTCAACTGGAAGGCGGTCGTTGACGCCGTTAACATTATGGGCGGGGTGGATATCGACATCACCAAGGCAGAATTCAAGTACATTAATTCCTTTATTACAGAGACCGTGAAGTCCACGGGCATAGGATCTGTTCAGCTGAAGCACGCCGGTCAGAATCACCTGGACGGCGTGCAGGCCGTTGCCTATGCACGACTCCGTCTCATGGATACCGATTTTAACCGCACAGAACGCCAGAGAAAGGTGATTTCCCTTCTCATGGATAAAATACGCGCGGCAGATCTTCCAAAGCGGATAGAGCTTGTCACAAGCGTTCTGCCGGAGACCAAGACAAGCATGACGGTAAATGATCTGCTGACATACGCAAGGGATGTAAAAAAGTATCACATTGCCGAGACCACCGGCTTTCCGTTTGAGAAGGAGACCGGCTGGATCGAGAAAAAGGACTGCGTGATCCCGGTGACGCTCGAGGCCAACGTAAAGGAGCTTCATGCATTTCTGTACGGCGCAAAGGATTATCGTGTGCCGTCATCCGTCCGAGAAGTCAGCGAGTATATCATAAAGAAGACAGGTCTCACGGAAGCAGACTGGGAGAAGGCAAGGGCTTCTTCTGAATCTGAAAAGGAGGAATCGCAGAAATGAAAAGATTACAGCTTTCAGATGGAAATGAGATTCCCTGCATAGGCTTCGGCTGCTACAAGGCACTCGGACAGGAAGCCACGGATGCAGTTGCCTGTGCGCTGGGCGCCGGATACCGCTACATTGATTCCGCAGCAAACTATAATAATGAGGCAGAGGTAGGAGAGGGCCTGAAGAAAAGTCCGGTGCCGAGGGAAGAATTCTTTCTCCTGTCGAAAATCTGGCCGTCCTTTTACGGGAATCCGAAAAAGTCGCTCCAGAAAACGCTCACAGACCTCGGAACAAATTATCTGGACTGCTGCCTCTTGCACTGGCCGGGCCTCGACACGAGTAAACGTCTGAGAACATATGAATTCCTCCTGGAAATGCGGGACAAGGGAATCGTCAGATCGGTCGGCGTCTCGAACTTCTCAGAGGAGAATCTGGAGGAAATCCGACAGGAATTCGGCGCCTATCCGGTGATCAATGAAATCGAGTGTCATCCAACGTTTCAGCAGAGAGAGCTGATCCGCTTTTGTGCGGCAAGGGGAATTCAGATCGTATCATACAGTCCGATTAACCGCGGTGTCGATCTGGACCATGAAATTCTCCGGACGCTCGCGAATAAGTACAAAAAATCCGCCGCCCAGATCATCCTGAACTGGCATATCCAGCATGACCAGATTCCGATTCCGAAGTCCGTTCATCGGGAGAGAATTCTTGAAAATATTGATCTGTTTGATTTCTCCCTGACACCAGAGGAAATTTCCGCTGTAGATGCGCTCGAGTGTGGCGCCAGGCGCGGAAAGGATCCGAGGGTGTTTCCGGCGGAGGGAGAATGAAGAGAGAGTCCATTTGTGGGCTGACTTAATTATTCGCGAAACTCTTGTTTAACGAATAAATTGTGCGGTTTTTTATTCACGGAGGTTTTTCTATGGCTTCCAACGTTCCGTCCTACAGCACCCAGGTCGATCAGCAGAATATTCTCCGCCTCCGGGAAATGCTCGCGGAGCTTCCGGATTACTGCCGAACTTATTTCCGCGGCATTGAGCCTAGAACACAGTCAAGGACCCGGATCGCCTACGCCTATGACTTGAAAATTTTCTTCTCCTATCTCATGGAAAACAATCCGGAGATCGCAAAATACGGGACAATTCAAAATATTCCGATCCGTGTTCTCGATCAAATTACGCCGACCGATCTTGAGGAATACATGGAATACCTGAAATACCGTCCCGATGAAAACGGCTCCGGCATTCTGAACCGGGAAACCGGCATCAAACGGAAGTTAAGCTCTCTGAAGAGCTTTTATAAATACCTGTATGAGAAGGAAATGGTCTCCAATAATCCGGCCGCGCGCGTTCAGATGCCGAAGCTCCACGAACACGAAATCATAAGGCTCGACGTGGATGAGGTCGCCTTGATGCTGGATGAGATTGAGTCAGGCGACAGACTGACAGAACGTCAAAAAATGTTTCACGAGAAGACAAAGCTCCGGGACCTCGCGATGGTCACTCTGATGCTCGGTACGGGAATCCGCGTCTCAGAGTGTGTAGGCCTTGATTTAAATGACGTCGATTTTAAGAATGACGGAATCCGCGTTCACCGGAAAGGCGGTAAGGAACAGGTCGTCTATTTCGGTGACGAGGTCGAGGAGGCGCTCCTGAATTACATGGAAGAACGGGAACAGATATCCCCGGCAGCCGGATCCGAGAACGCCCTCTTCCTCTCTCTCCAGAACAGGCGCATGAACGTCCGCAGCGTTGAAAACCTCGTGAAAAAGTATGCAAGAACAGCGGCCCCTCTGAAAAAAATCACGCCGCATAAGCTTCGCAGCACATACGGAACCAGCCTGTACCGGGAAACCGGCGACATTTACCTGGTGGCGGATGTGCTCGGACACAGTGACGTGAACACTACCCGGAAGCACTACGCGGCGATCCAGGAGGACCGCCGGCGCAGCGCACGCAATGTCGTGAAGCTCCGGGAAAAGGAGGATCCGTAAGAAAAGGCGGATCGGTAAGCGTCAAAGGAAGAAGTCGTTGGAAGCCCTGCGGGTGAAGTTCTTCTCCAGCATGGCGACATGCGACAGAAAATCCGGGTTATCAAAGTAGCGGGCCCTGGTGTGGCATTTCAGGATGCACGCCTGACACTTGATGCAGGGACCGGTCATTTTTTCAATGTCGGTGGGGTCGATGGTCCCCATGGGACATACCCGGACGCACTCCAGACAGTGATCGCATTTACTGAGATCCACCTTCGGGATGGCCTTCAGAAATTTTGCTGGAGTGCCGTCCTCTTTCTTGGGAACATAGTAGGGCTCGACAGGCGCATCATTCTTAACAGAGACAGGCTCTGTAGTGCTGCTCTGATCAACTGCCTCGATTTTTTTCGCAGCGCTCTGTGCAAAGCTGTCCATTTCCTTCAGATCCTCCGCGTCCGGTCTCCCCGCCGCGATTTTTTCCGAAAAAACATGCCTGCAGGAAAAAGCAGCTGCCGCAAGCGGAACGAGGCCGTCATTCAGAAGTTCATTTCGAAGTTCGCTGAGAGAGCTGTCATAGCTTCGGTTTCCGAACGTCACAACAGCGACAGCAGGTGTTCTGCTCCCGGAAAAGAGTGTCTGTACGAACGGAAGCGCCTTATTGGGGACTCTGCCTGCATAAGTGGGTGTCCCGAATACGACAAGATCCTGCGGGCCGAACACATACTTCTGCTCTCTCGCCCCCGGAAGGGTGAAATCAATCGTCTTCCTTTCCGACTTGAAAGCTTCTGCCAGGGTTCCCGCAATGCGTTCTGTGACGGCTTTGGTGCTGCCTGCCGGACTGAAATAAACAGCAAAGACACATTTTGGCTCCATCTCAATTCCCCCCTTATGATGATTAATGAATAACTATATGATGATTAACGATCTGATTTCTGATTTACGATGATCAGCATGCTTATTCGAGTCCTGTTCTTTCATCCAGTCCCAGCATGATATTCATGTTCTGAACAGCTGCGCCGGATGCGCCCTTTCCGAGATTGTCAAAGAGCGCCGTCACCGTCGTCTGTTCCTCTGTGCCGCATACAATGATTTCAAGCCGGTTGGTTCCGGCCAGGCGGTTCGCATAAATTGTGGCCGGCTTTTCCTCGAACGGACGAACCGTCACAAAATAGGCATCCCTGTAATATTCAGCCAGGCGGTTCCGGACCTCCTCGGCGCTTTTCACTCCGTTTAACAGCCGGTTCTGGAACATGACCGTGGTAGCCATCCCCTTATAGTAGTCGTCCACAATCGGATGAAAAACCGGCGCGTAAGTGAGGCCGGTCATTTTCTGCATTTCCGGCACGTGCTTATGCCTCATATTGAGGCCGTAGATGCCGGGTGCAGACAGCTCTGCACTGCGCTCCTGCGCTTCATAGGCTGCAATCATCTTCTTGCCGCCTCCGGAGTAGCCGGTCAGCGAATAGCAGGTAACCGGGTAATCCTTCGGAACAATTCCCATTCGCACCAGCGGTGCTGTGGTGGAGATCAGGCCAGTCGCATGGCAGCCGGGATTTGCGATTCTTTTTCCTGTGCGGATCGCCTCACGCTGGGATGCGGAGAGCTCAGGGTAACCGTATACCCACGCGTCATTCGTCCGGTGTGCGGTAGAGGCATCAATGACGCGGACAGAAGGATTTTCGATCAGGGAGACCGCCTCCCTTGCGCCGTCATCCGGCAGGCACAAAAAAACGATCTCCGCCGCATTCAGAAATTTCTTCCGCTCCTCGATGTCGTGACGCTTGCTCTCGTCAATCCGAAGGAGTTCCAGATCCTCCCTTGCGCCGATCCTGTCATAGATCTGCAGGCCCGTGGTGCCGGACTGACCGTCAATATATACCTTTGTCCTCATAAAATCCTCCATTCGTCCAGTTGTTTGTATTAGTTTGAATTGGTTTGAATTGGTTTGTACTGTCTTCACACAGAGACATTTCCTTCGCGATGCCGGATGATGCCGAGAACCAGCACGGCGATCAGAGCTCGTACAACCGCGATCCCCATGAGCTGAATGATTGTCGCCTGGTTCATGTCGGAAATTCCCAGAATCTGCTCCCGGAGCATTACCTCAAAAATATTGGAAACCAGATCTGCTGAGAATGCAGAGAAGAAGATCCGCGGAAGATTCGCATTCTCCTCTCCGCCCTCAATCAGCATAAAGATCGCTCCATAGGTGAAATAGAAGAACGCACCCGGAAAGATTGTTTCCAAGGAAGTGCCGCCTCCGGCTGCTCCGAGAACCAGGCGGATTGCAAATACCAGAACCGCCGTCACAACAGCGGATACGAGCGCACTGGACCCGCGGCAGATTGTGAGCAGCAGGACCGGGAACACAATCACCGAGGCGGACACGCGGAAGTCAGTGACAAACATGTTGACATGGAGCTCGGAAAGCAGAGCGACAACCACTCCTGTGATCAGAGCCATCTTCCAGTTGATTGTTTTTCGCTGTTCGTTCATTCGGTTATTATTTCCCTCCTGATCTGTAACTGTCCGGTAACAGAGCCTGTGACGCTCCCCGCAGGGTCAGCCAAGAACGTTGGTAAAGGCGGTGATGACCGCAGCGTTGAAGAAATCGATAAAGAGCGAACCGACCAGTGGAACGATCATGAAGGCAACGGGTGCCGGCCCGTACTGCTTCGTCACAGCCTGCATATTTGCCATGGCATTCGGTGTGGCGCCCATCCCGAACCCGCAGAAACCGGAAGCCATGATCGCCGCGTCGTAATCTCCTCCCATAATTGGGAACACGACGCAGGACGCATAAAAGTACATGATAACCGTCTGAATCAAAAGAATCGCGATCATCGGCAGCGCGAGATCCACGAGCTGCCAGAGCTTCAGATTAATCATCGCGAGGCCTAGAAACAGGGAAAGGCAGACATTGCCAAGTGAGTTGATTTCGTCCATCGGGAGATCCCTGTGCATCACGTCGGCAATGTTTCGGATCACCGCGGCAGCAACCATGGCGCCTATGTAGCCAGGAACCGTGAACACAGTGGAAAAGGCCTTTGTGATGATGGTTCCGATTCCAACGGCTATCACCAGATAGATCGCAGCGCTTAACATATTATCTGAATCCAGCATTCCGGTGTTCTCGTCCTTCTGGACAGTCTCCTCATGCTGAAGGCCGCTGGACGTCGAATGAAGATGAAATTTCTTGATTTTGCCGGTCGCAATAGGACCGCCGATGATGCAGCCGGATACCAGTCCGTAGGTCGCCGACGCGACAGCCACTGTCGCCGCTCCGGCTACGCCCATTTCCTCGAGATACGGCCCGAAGGATCCTGCAGTTCCATGACCGCCGACCAGCGGAATGGATCCCATCGCGAGGCCGAGCCGCCCGTCAAGACCGAACAGCTTCGCCCCGTAACCGCCGACAACGTCCTGAATGGTTACCATGACCACAGCGAGAACCAGAAATCGGATGACACCGATACCGCCCTTCTTCAGCATTCCGAAGGAAGCGAGATAGCCGACGCTGCAGAAGAAGGCGGTCATAAAGATCGACTGCAGCGTGGTGTCCATAGTGAATTCAAGGATTCCGAGAGACCACACAACGCAGTGCGCAATGGCAAAGATCAGGCCGCCGATCACCGGTGCCGGGATGCAGTACCTCTGCAGCATTTCGATGTGATTCACCAGTACCTGTCCAACCAGCAGCATGATCGCCGCGACGGCCATTGCCTGGTACATGTCCAGTTCGATTGTCAGCATACTCTCCCCTTTTCTCTGTCGCTGATCCCGATATCCCTGTTTCGTTTCTTCCTCTCTGTAAAAGATTATACTCCACAGCTTCAAAATTATGCTGAAGAAGTTAAAAAACTACCGCCTCTGTCTGATAATCACTCTGCCGGATAAAAACTCTGTCGGAAAGAAACGCGGAGAATTTTGCTATTTTCAAATGGAAAGCTTCTGTGAAAAGCATGGAAGCTGTGCGAGAGCCGGAAATGCGGATCAGCAGGTTCTCACCTTTCCGGCGGCCAATTCAGAAAGGGAAAATCCGAAAGAAACGGACCGTTGAGGGAACGAAAAACCGAAGGAGACGGACAGCAGAAGAAATAAAAAGCAGAAGAAATAAAAAGTCGAAGGAAATGAGGGCGGAATGGCAGCGATCGAAATATAAATAAACAATTATCTGCCGTCTGTGCGGAAAATATCAGGCACCCCCACAGCCAGCAGAAAAAGGAATATGCAGCCGTGCCACTGCGTATCTTGTCACTTTTATATCTTGTAATTATGTATCTTGTCACTTCGTATATCGGATGACTGTCAGATAGCAGCCCGGGTGCAGCTTCTCTCCGCTCATGGAATTGAGGCTGCGGACGGCAGAAATATACTCCTCGTTATCCATACCGGAACCTGTATTATAAGTCTCCGCAATGGAAGTGAGGGAATCCCCGGAACTGATCTTGACAGAGGTATAAATGGCATGAGAAGAACTGCTCCCTAGAGAAGGGAAAGCGGAGTGTTCTGAAATCACTATGACTGCAAGCAGAAACAAAGCGGTCAGCACCATCCCCCGGAACACAAGCCCTGTGCTCTTCATTCCCCTCACCTCCTGAACAGCGGATTCAGACCAGAAATCGAACGTTCGTTCTGCTAACTGTCATCATCATAAAACACGAACATTTGTTTGTCAACAGAAAACAGAACAAATGTTTGCGTACTTCGAACGCTTGTGCTATGATATTTCTGTCGGAGAGTACATTTACGCGGCGCAGAGTCATTCTCTGTACAGTTTCTGCATTTTCAGGGAGCGGCGTTGAGAGCTCCGGCACAGGAGGCGCGCATGGGACGCAGGGCAAACACAGAAAAACAGCAGGAAATTCTGGAATTCATCAAGGAGACCATCCGGAAGAAGGGATACCCGCCCGCAGTCCGGGAGATCTGCGAGGCCGTTCACCTGAAATCCACCTCCTCCGTTCACGCGCATCTGGCATCGCTGGAAAAGGCGGGTCTCATCCGCCGGGATCCCTCCAAGCCGCGCACCATCGAAATTGTGGATGACACCTTCAACCTCACACGGCGCGAACTGACGAATGTGCCAGTCGTTGGCAATGTCGCCGCCGGACAGCCGATTTTCGCGGAACAGAACATCACGGATTACTTCCCGATTCCGGTGGATCTTCTCCCGAACCAGGAGACCTTCATGCTGAAGGTGAAGGGCGATTCCATGATCAATGTCGGAATTTTTGACGGGGATGATGTGATCGTCGCGAAGCAGCCGACCGTACGAAACGGGGAGATCGCCGTCGTTCTTGTCGGCGAAGGGGCAACTGTGAAGCGCTTTTTCCGCGAAAGCGGTCATTT
>CACXCJ010000015.1 GCA_902766175.1 uncultured Lachnospiraceae bacterium | reverse complement strand
TTTCCCGCACGAAGGATAGGGAATCGGCTCGAGAGAACCGGTTCCCTTTTTCTGTCCGCTTTCATCGTTCCTCCGGATCATAAAAAGAGGAGGCCGCCTCTCAGCGCCTCCCCTTCCAATTCTTATCTCTTTTCTGCGTCCGCCGCACCAGTCTTCTGCGCCCTGGACGCATCTCCGCTTTTATTAAGCGATCGCCTTCTTCGCGGTGTCGACGAGCTTCGTGAATCCCTCCGCGTCGTTGATCGCGATGTCAGAGAGAACCTTGCGGTTCAGGACAACATCCGCCTTCTTCAGTCCGAACATGAATCTGCTGTAGGAGATATCGTTCATTCTGCATGCAGCGTTGATTCTCGCAATCCAGAGCTGACGGAACTGTCTCTTCTTCTGCTTGCGGCCCTCATATGCGGTGTTCAGTGCCCGCATCACGGTCTGCTTTGCAACTCTGTACTGCTTGGAGCGCGCACCGCGGTAGCCCTTTGCGAGCTTCAGAATTCTGTTATGTTTTGCCTTGGCGTGCATTGCACCTTTGACTCTTGCCATTGTCTCTGTTCCTCCTTCTTGACGTCTAAAGCCCGATTATAAGTACGGCAGAATCTTCTTCATGACCTTGTAGTTCGTGCTGTCGGTCACGATATCCTTGCGGAGATTTCTCTTGCGCTTGGTGGACTTCTTGGTCAAGATGTGAGACTTGTACGCCTTGTTTCGGATAAGCTTTCCGGTTCCGGAAACTTTGAAACGCTTAGCTGCTGCTCTGCTGGTTTTGACTTTGGGCATTTTGATTTCCTCCTGACAAATTCTTTTTTGCGCCTAAGAACATGATCAGACTTCTGCCTTCCACCTTGGAGGGCTTGTCGACCACCGCGATATCGGAGAGCTCCTTCGCAAAATCATCCAGAATATGCCGGAACTGATTCATGTGAGAGATCTCTCTTCCACGAAAGCGCAATGTAACCTTAACCTTGTTGCCTTTTTCCAGGAATTTTCTGGCGGCGTTCATCTTCGTGGCCAAATCATTTGAGTCGATATTGGGCGAGAGGCGGACCTCCTTGAGCTCCACGATCTTCTGCTTCTTTCTCGCTTCCTTGTCTCTCCGGATCATCTCGTAGCGGTATTTGCCGTAATCGATGATCTTGCAGACCGGCGGATGTGCTGCCGGGGAGACGCATACAAGGTCGAGCTCCGCCTCCTCTGCCAGCCTCATTGCGTCCTGAGACGACATAATTCCGAGCTGCTGACCTTCCGTACCAATGAGACGGACTTCACGGAAACGGATCTGTCCGTTGACAAATGATTCGCTGATAGCTGACACCTCCTAATTTCACTGCAGAGACCTGCAAAGGCAACCGAACAGAGAAACGATCTCCTCTGCTCACCGCACAGGCACCTCTTTTACATCGGGAAACTCCCCTCGTGCCCGTGCGCATAAAAACACGGCGGAAAGCAAGTTTTCCGCCGTGTCAGAATCTGCAGCCCAAACAGCTGATGTCATCTTCCTTATAAACCCGGGTCACAAGACGCGTGCCAGGGTGAGGCGAACCTGCTTTCTTTTTTACAACATAAGAATAATATCAGCCCCGCTGGATTATGTCAAGCACTTTTCAGAACTGGTCCGCGAGCTCCAGGCTGTGCTCCCGGTTCAGCTTTCCGCACGCGCTGAGGAAGTTATCAAGCGGCACATTCTGGACCTGCTTGTTCGTCCCGCGGATGTTCACAGAGACGGTTCCCTCCGAAGCCTCACGGTCTCCGAGCACCAGGATGTACGGATCCTTGTAGTTTTTGAAGGTCTTGATCTTTTCCTTCATGTTGCGGTCGGTGTAGTCAGCCTCGACCCGGATGCCGCGCTCCTGAAGGGCGTTGAACACCTTCTCCGCGTAATCGTTGTGCTCCGAGCGGATCGGGACAATCCCGACCTGAAGCGGATTCAGCCAGAACGGGAACATGCCCTTGAAGTGCTCGATGATAATGCCGATGAAGCGCTCCAGGGAGCCGTAGATTGCGCGGTGGATGACGACCGGCATCGCCGTGCCGCCGTCCGCGGTCTGGTAGGTCAGGCCGAAGTTATGCGGCAGCTGGAAGTCCAGCTGGATCGTGCCGCACTGCCACTCGCGGCCGAGCGCGTCCTTGATCTGGAGGTCGATCTTCGGGCCGTAAAAGGCGCCGTCGCCCTCATTGATCTCGAACCCGTCCGCCCCGTACTTGTCGGTCAGGATTTTCTTCAGGGATGCCTCCGCGTGGTTCCAGACCTCGATGTCGCCCATGACATCCTCCGGGCGGGTGGAGAGCTCCGCGCGATAGGTCAGGCCGAAGGTCCCGTAAATCTCGTCCGCGATGGAGATGATGTCCGCGATCTCGCTCTCGATCTGGGACTCCATCACGAAGGTGTGATCGTCGTCCTGACGGAATTCCTGCACCCGGAACAGACCGTTCATCTGCCCGGATTTCTCCTTGCGGTGCAGCACGTCGTACTCGGAGTAGCGGATCGGAAGCTCCCGGTAGGAGCGGTTCTTTCTCTTGTAGGTCAGCATGGCGTTCGGACAGTTCATCGGCTTCGCCGCCATGGTGTCCTGGTTCTCCCGGTTATAGAGGACGGATCCGGCCACGATTTTCACATCCTTCGGCTCCGCGCTCTGGTCCATGAGGTTCTCCATGATGCCAGGAATCTCCGCGTCCGCCTTGAGCCAGCCGGAGACACCCGGAACCATGAACATGTTGTTGATGTAATGCGCCCAGTGGCCGCTGATGAGCCAGAGCTTCTTGTTGTTGATGAGCGGGGCTGCGATCTCGCGATAGCCGTGGCGCGCCTGCACCTCGCGGGAGTACTTGAGGAGCGCCTGGTACATCTTCCAGCCCCTCGGAAGCCAGTACGGCATGCCGGGC
Source organism: uncultured Lachnospiraceae bacterium (assembly GCA_902766175.1). Classification (GTDB taxonomy): domain Bacteria; phylum Bacillota; class Clostridia; order Lachnospirales; family Lachnospiraceae; genus Moryella. Next base: position 22,907 of record CACXCJ010000015.1, on the reverse strand, counting down.
GCGGTCTCATTGAACATGAAGAGCTCGAGCTCGGCGCCGATCTTCTTGTGGTCGCGCTCCATGGCCTCCTGAATCATCTTGATGTGCTGCTTCAGTTCCTCCTTCGACGGATAGGCGTAGAGATAGATTCTCTGCATCTGGTCGCGGTGCTCATCGCCCCTCCAGTAGGCGCCAGAGACGGAGCGGATCTGGAACGCCGCGCCCATGAGCTCCTGCGAGTTCTCCACGTGCGGTCCGCGGCAGAGATCCACGTAGTCATCCCCGGTGTAGTAGACGGAAATGACCTCATTTTCCGGGAGGTCCCGGATGAGCTCTGTCTTGAAGCGCTGTCCCTCGAAAAGCTTCAGCGCCTCCTCGCGGGAGACCTCCTTTCTGGTCCAGGGCTCCCTGCGGCGGATGATCTCGCGCATTTTGTCCTCGATCGGCTTGAAGTCCTCGTTTGTGATGTTCCGGTTGATGACGAAGTCATAGTAGCAGCCGTCTGCGATCTGCGGGCCGATTGCGTACTGGACGTTTTCCTTCCCGAAAAGCTCGATCACCGCCTTTGCAAGAATGTGGGCGAGTGAGTGACGGTAAACCTGAAGATACTGTTCGTGATCCATGTCTCTTTCCTCCTGTCAAGGCGCAGGGAAATCGGGCAGGAAAATGTTTCTGTTCCATCCCTCCCGCGGGGGCCACCCGGCGGCAGCCGGAAAATTTCCGGGCATCCCTGCACATAAAAAATCCCTGCATTGTGAATGTACAATGCAGGGACGCATAAGCGCGGTTCCACCCTGTTTATCCGCCGAAGCGGATCCCTTCATTCGACGATAACGGAGTCACCGGGCCGGATTGGGGCCTCTCAGAGATGGTTTTCGGCACAGTCACGCAGAAAGCGCTTTCAGCACGATACGCGTATGCCACACGCCGGCGCTTCTCTCTGTCTGCAGAAGAACGGCCTACTGTTCTCCTCAACGATTTGATGAACGCATTGTAAAACAGAAATTCTGAAATGTAAAGGGCCCCGCCGCTCAGATTGCGAGAAAATGCGACGCAAACTCAAAGTACACGGTGAGACTCACTGCATCGACAAGCGTGGTGATGAGCGGCGATGCCATGATCGCGGGGTCAATGCCGATCCGCTGCGCGCCCATCGGCAGAAGGCAGCCGATCATCTTCGAGAGAATGACGGTGATGCACATGCTCACGACCACAACCAGGGCGACCGCAATCTGCCCCGGGTAGAACAGCACGATGCGGACGAAGTTCACGGCTGCGAGCGTAAGTCCGCAGAGCACGCCGACCCGCATCTCCTTCCAGAGAACCTTCAGGACATCCCGGAGCTCGATTTCTCCGACCGCCATGCCTCGGATCACCATGGTGCTGGCCTGGCTGCCGGCATTTCCGCCGGTGTCCATGATCTGCGGAACGAAGGTCACGAGAATCGGGAGAACGGCAAAGGCGTTCTCATATTTTGCGAGGATTCCGCCTGTCACGGTCGCACTGATCATGAGAACCAGGAGCCATGGAATGCGGTGCCTCGCCATCTCGAGGACACCGGTCTTCAGGTACGGCTTCTCGGACGGCGTCATGGCGGCCATCTTTTCGAAGTCCTCGGTGGCCTCCTCCTCCATGACATCGACCGCGTCGTCGACCGTCACGATACCGACCAGACGGTTCTCGCCGTCCACCACGGGGAGCGAGGTGAGGTCGTACTTATTGAAGAGCTCGACGACGTCCTCCCGGTCGTCCGTGGTCATCGCCTTGATGACATGGGTGTCCATGATATCCTCGATCAGAGTCTCGTAGGGATTCATGAGCAGGTCCTTCACAGTGACCACGCCCTCAAGGGTCCGCTTGTTGTCCATGACGTAGCAGGTGTAAATTGTCTCCTTGTCCACGCCATGCTGCCGGATGTAGGAGAATGCCTCCTCCACCGTCATGCTTTTCCGGAGGCCGATGTACTCGGCCGTCATGATGGAGCCGGCCGAGTTCTCCGGGTACTTCAGGAATTCATTGATCTGGGAGCGTGTCTCCGGAGTTGCGTTCTGGAGAACACGCTTCACGATGTTGGCCGGGAGCTCCTCGACCATGTCCACGGCATCATCGACCGAGAGATCCTCGATGATGTTCGTGATTTCCTTGTCGGTGATGCTGTTTACGATGTGCTGCTGCTTGTCCAGTTCCAGGCAGGCAAACACGTCGGAGGCCAGTTCCTTCGGAAGCAGGCGGAAGACGACGACCGTTTTCTCGGGATCAAGTTCCTCGATGAAGGCGGCGACATCGACCTCGTTCATTTCGGAGAGCTGCTGCCGAAGCGTGCGGAACTTGCGCTCCTTTACCAGTTTCAGGAGCGCATCGTTCCGCTCCTCTTCCTTTTCAATTTCCGTGATAGGTGTTTCATCAGCCATGATGTCCCTCCCTTCCGCTGGGGTTTTTCAGGGTTACATCACTTCTTTGCGAGATCCGACGGGCGCATGGTCACATCGATCCGCTCCTTGCCGTCGCGTCCCTGTTCCACCTTGATGACCTTCACGGTGACCTCATCGCCGATCTTCACGACGTCCTCGACCTTCGCAACTCTTCTGTCGGCGAGCTTGGAAATGTGGATCATACCGTCCTTGTTCGGCGTCAGGCTCACAAACGCGCCGAAATCCAGGATGCGGACCACCTTGCCGGTGAAAATCTGGCCGGGCTCGATGTCGGTGACGATGTTCTTGATGGTCTGAACCGCCTTGTCAATCTGCTCCTTGTCGAGGCCGGAGACATTCACGGAGCCGTCCTCCTCGATGTCCACCTGGACGCCGTAGTCCTCGATGATCTTGTTCACGACCTTGCCCTGCTTGCCCACGACGTCGCCGATCTTCTTCGGGTCAATCTTGATCTGGACAATCTTCGGCGCGTACTTGCTTACTTCCTTCCTCGGCTCGGAGATGACCGGGTTCATGACATTGTTGAGAATGTACATGCGGGCCTCGCGTGTCCTCGCAATCGCCTCCTCGACGATGGGACGGGTCAGGCCGTGGATCTTGATGTCCATCTGGATCGCGGTGATGCCCTTCTCAGTCCCGGCGACCTTGAAGTCCATGTCCCCGAAGAAGTCCTCGAGTCCCTGGATATCCGTCAGGACGAGATAGTCATCATCTGAGTCTCCCGTCACAAGGCCGCAGGAAATTCCTGCAACCGGACGCTTGATCGGGACACCCGCCGCCATAAGCGCCATGCTGGATGCGCATACGCTCGCCTGAGAAGTGGAGCCGTTGGACTCCATGGTCTCGGAGACGCAGCGGATCGCGTACGGGAACTCCTCCTCGCTCGGGATCATGGGGCGGAGTGCGCGCTCAGCGAGCGCGCCGTGGCCGATCTCGCGGCGTCCCGGCCCGCGGGAGACCTTTGTCTCCCCGACGGAGTAGGACGGGAAATTGTACTGGTGAATGTAGCGCTTGCTCTTGATATCGACGTCGAGGCCCTCGATTCTCTGGACCTCGGAGAGCGGCGCCAGCGTGCAGACATCGAGGATCTGCGTCTGGCCCCTCGTGAACATCGCGGAGCCGTGGACACGCGGCAGAAGGTCGATCTCCGCCGCGAGCGGGCGGATCTCCGTGATCTGTCTTCCGTCCGGGCGCTTGTGATCGCGGAGGATCATCTTCCGGACGGTCTTCTTCTCGTACTGATACATCGCGTCCGGGACGAGCGGGAGCCACTCCTCGTGTTCCGCGAGCGCTTCTCTGCACTTCTCGGTCAGCTTGTCGACGTTTGCGTCGCGCTCCAGCTTGTTGTCGTTGAAGACGGCGGTCTCCATCTCCTCCTGCGGGATGATCTCACGGACCGCCTGGTTCAGCTCCTCCGGGACCGCAGCGGAAGCGTACTCGTGCTTCGGCTTTCCGACCTCGGCGCAGATCTTGTTGAAAAAGGCGATCAGCTGCTTGTTGACCTCATCGCCCGCGTAGATCGCATCCACCATGGTCTGCTCCGGGACCTCATTGGCGCCGGCCTCGATCATGATGACCTTTTCCGCGGTGCTCGCGACGGTCAGCGCGAGGTCTGAGACCTTCTTCTGGTCATTCGTGGGGTTGATGATGAACTTTCCGTCGATCAGGCCGACCTGGGTCATGGCGCAGGGGCCGTCGAAGGGAATGTCAGAAATCGTGGTTGCAAGCGCAGTGCCGAGCATCGCGGTGAGCTCCGGCGAGCAGTCGGGATCAACGCTCATCACCAGGTTCTCGAGAGTCACGTCGTTGCGGTAGTCCTTCGGGAAAAGCGGACGCATGGGGCGGTCGATGACGCGGTCCGTGAGAATCGCGTTCTCCGAAGGCTTGCCCTCGCGCTTCATGAAGCCGCCCGGGATCTTGCCGACCGAATACTGGCGCTCATTGTATTCCACGGAAAGCGGGAAGAAATCGATCCCCTCCCGCGGCTGCTTGCTCGCGGTCGCCGTGGAGAGAACCACGGTGTCGCCGTAGTGCATCAGGACGGCGCCGTTCGCCTGCGCCGCTACCTTCCCGATCACCGCCGTGAGCGTTCTTCCGGCAAGTTCCATGCTGTACGTTTTAATTTCCCTCTTCATTCTTTTCTTTCCTCTCTCTTCTCTCTCCGAATTCCACTTCACGAACATAAGCAGACGCCCGGCAGGAGCATGAAATTCCCGGCGGAGCCTGCAAAAACACCTTAAAACTTCAGGGTGGAATTTTGAAATTCCACCCTGAGAAAGAAAGTCTTATTTACTTTCTGAGTCCGAGCTTTTCGATCAGCGCGCGGTAGCCTTCCAGATCCGTCTTCTTCAGATACTCAAGAAGACCTCTTCTGTGTCCGACCATCATCAGGAGGCCCCTTCTGGAGTGGTGATCCTTCGGGTTCGCCTTGAGGTGCTCGGTGAGCTCGGCGATGCGCTCGGTCAGGATTGCGACCTGAACCTCGGGTGATCCGGTGTCTCCCTCTTTTCTGCCGTACTTCTGGATAATTTCCGCTTTCTTTTCCTTTGTGATCATTTTCTTCTCCTTTTTTCTGACTGACCCGTGACTGCGGATCCGGTGGAGTAATCCGGAAACATAGCCTCGGGCGGATTTATGCAGATGCATAATAGCACAGGATTTCGGCGCGTGTCAACGTATTTCAGGCGGCGGCTCCCTCACAGAAACGGGGCCAGGAGAAGGGCCGCACCGGTACCGATGCAGTACGTGAGAAAGAGGATCGCGGCGGCCTTCTTCTTATTTTTAAGCGACCGGAGAAGCACCAGCGTCCCCACTCCGCTTCCGACCGAGAGGCCGGAAAAGAGCGCCGCGAAGGAGATGCTGCCCGAGGAATAGAGCTGTGTCAGGAGAACAGAAGCAGCGCAGTTCGGAATGAGCCCGACAAGACCCGCGGCCGCAATCTGAAGGACCCCGGGAATCCTGAGGAATGCGGTCAGCACCGTGCCGCCGAAGAACTCCATGATGCAGTTCAGGGCGAGGATGCAGCCGGCAATCCAGAAGAAGATGTTCAGAGTGTGACGCACCGCGGCCCGGACAATGCTCTCCTCCTCCCGGTGCTCGCTGCAGTTCACCTCGTCCATCCGCCCACGGTAGCCTCCGAAGAAGCCGGAGGGGGCGATCTTCTTCAGGAAATAGTCCGTGAGAATACCGCCGAGCACAGCGGTCACGAACTTCAGGGCCAGAAGCTTTGTGAGAACGCCCCAGAGCTCCGGGCTTGCGATCAGGATCGGGACAGCCTCATCGCTCGTCGCGAGGAAGACCGCGATCAGCGTACCGGCCGTGATCACATTGCCCGCGTAGAGCTCGGCGGCCATGGCCGAGAAGCCGCACTGCGGGATGAGCCCCAGAAGGCCCGCCGTGAGGAACCCGAACTTTCCGCTCTCCGCGAGGAGCCGCTCCATCGCCGCGGAGTGCCGCTGCTCGATATACTCGATGATGAGATAGGCGGCGAAAAGAAAAGGAAGCATCTTCAGGCTGTCAAAAACGGTATCGAGCAGAATATCGAGAATTACTTCAGGCATTTCACATCCTTTTCGATCTGGGCACGGAGCGACTCCAGGCTGTCAAATTTGATTTCCGGGCGGAGAAAGCGGTAGAACTCAATCCGGATTTTCTGCCCGTAGAGATTCCCGGAAAAGTCGAGAAGGAAGGTTTCCACCCGTGGGACGTGATTCTGGCGGTCTCCGGAGACGGAGGGATTGCCGCCGACATTCGTGACGCCGCGGATTTCCCTGTGATCCGAAAGAATCACCCTCGTCTCGTAGACACCGCTTCTCGGAAGCAGCTTTCCCGCGGGCGCGGCGACATTCACCGTCGGAAATCCGAGCACGGGGCCGCCGATATGGTTGCCCTCACGGACCGTTCCCTCCACGAAATACGGGCTCCCGAGAAGCTCATTCGCCTTCTGAATATCGCCGCGCATGAGCTCCTCCCGGATGTAGGTCGAGCTGATGTCCCGCCCGTCGTCCTTTTCCTTCTGGATAATGACGGTGCGGAAGCCGAGAACCGGGCCGAGTTTCTCGAGAAGCGCTGCGTTCCCGCTTCTATCCTTCCCGAAGGAGCAGTCGGGACCCGCGACAATCGCCTTCATGTTCATCTTCCCGATCAGGACACTCCGGATGAAGTCCTCCCCGGACATCGAGGCGGTCTCCTGCGTAAAGGGATACTCGACAATATACATGATTCCGGCCTCCCGCAGGCGCTCGCGCCGCTCCTCGTTTGTGTCGATCTGCGGGCGCAGATTCCCCTCGACGACCGCCGCCGGCGGGGTCCCGAATGTAAAGATCGCGGTCGCATACCCCTCCCAGGAGGCAATCTCCTTCATGGTTTTCAGTATTTTCTGATGTCCCTTGTGCTCCCCGTCAAATTTTCCGATGGAGACCACGGTGGGCACGTCAATCGCGACATCTGTTGTTCCGATCCACTCTTTCAAGGCAGTATCCTTCTTTTCAGGTCAAAAACATGGTTTTCGGGCGGCAGAGATTGTTTTCGGAGAGCTGAAACAGACCGACAAAGCGGCCGCTGCTCAGGTGAACGCGGTACACCTCCCCCGGGACATCTCCGATGCCCCGCAAAAGCTCTCCCGGCACGGGATTCCCGTTCAGGAGAAGGCGGTCCGCCTCCGGAAGCGAGGTCACGCTCTGATACTGACCAAGACAGTCCTCCGTCGGAATCAGAAAGCGCCCCGGCTCCCCAGACGCCGCGGCCGCCGAGATCTCTGAGAGTCTGTGCGCATCCTCGAGAAGACAGCTGCCGGAGCGGAGCCGGAGCAGCTCCTCCATGCAGCCGCCGCAGCCGATCTTCCGGCCGATATCGCTGCAGAGCGTTCGAATGTAGGTTCCGCGGGAGCAGCTCACGCGCATGGTGATTCTCGGAAGAGCCATCCTCTCGATGGTGATTTCATCGATCTGCACGTGCCGGGGCGGTCTCTCGACCGTGATTCCCTTCCTCGCGAGATCCACCAGCTTTCTGCCGTGAATCTTCACCGCCGAGTACATCGGCGGAATCTGCTCGCAGCTCCCGAGAAACGAGAGAACCGCGCTCTCTGCCTCTTCTTCTGTGCACGTGACGGGAGAAGTCGACAGAACCTTCCCGCCGGCGTCCTCCGTGTCCGTCGTCACACCGAGAAGGAGCACCGTCCGGTATTCCTTCGTGCTCCCCTCAAGCATGCCGCAGAGCTTCGTCGCGTTCCCGAGGCAGACCGGAAGAACTCCCTCGGCGTCAGGGTCCAGCGTCCCGGTGTGGCCGATCCGCTTCTGCCTGAAAATACCTCTCATTTTCGCCACGACGTCATGAGAGGTATATCCCTTTTCCTTATAGACACAGATCACTCCGTTCAGCATGAGAGCTGCCCCGCTGTCTCCCTGGTGATGACCTCCAGGAACTCCTCCGGTCTCCCCTTCACTGTGCATCCGGCCGCGCGGATATGTCCGCCCCCGCCGAACAGAAGGGCAATTTCAGCGACATTCACCCTTGAGACGGAGCGCAGGGAGAGCTTGTACACGCCGGGCTCCGTCTCGCTCGCGAGGCACGAGCACTCCGCGCCGTCCGTCAGGCGCATCTGCTCCGCGATCCCGTCGATGTCCTTCTTCTCCGCGCAGAAATCCGCGAGATCCTGAAGGGTCAGTACGGAGACGATCAGCTTTCCGCCGAGTCTCCGCTCCGCCTTTGTGAGCGCCCTTCCCATGATCTGATTCTGCGGCCAGGTCTTCCGATAGAAGGCGCCGTCGATGATCCCTCCGAAGTCAATCCCCTTCTCCATCAGAATTCCGGCGATCTCCATGGTTCTGCGGGAGGTCTGGGAATACTTGAACACACCGGTGTCCGTCACGATCCCGGTGTACAGGCACTCCGCCGTCTCGCGGCCTATTTTTCCGGGGTCCAGAAGCTCATAGAGGACCTCACAGGCCGAGCTCGATTCCGGTTCGCAGACGGTCTCGGCCGCAAAACGCGGGTTTGTCATGTGGTGATCGATGTTGAATGTCACCGCCGCCCCGTCAAAAACCGGAGCAAAGTCCCCCAGGCGGTCATGATCCGAGACGTCCAGCGCGACCGCGAGATCCGGGCGCACCGGGATCTCCGGGCTCGACAGAATCCTGTCAAAGCCGCGGAGATAGGAAAACTTTTTCTGAGGCGCCTCAAGAAAGAGGAATGTCCTTTTTTCCGGATCATTGTCCCGGAGGTAATTCCAGAGTCCGAGGGTCGAGCCGACGCAGTCCCCGTCCGGACGGACATGTCCCAGAAGCGCGATGGTCTGTGCCCGCGCGATGCGCTCCATCAGTGCATTTTTCATATGTCAGCATCCGTGCCGGCGGCCTCGTCATCGCCCATCTGCCCGTTTTTCTTCATGTCATTCAGCACGCTGTCAATGTGCGCGCCGTATGCCATGGAGCGGTCCGGCTTGAACGTGAGCTCCGGCGTAAGTCTCAGATTCACGGTGTGCGCCAGCTCCCGGCGTATGAATCCCGAAGCGCTCTGCAGGCCCTCCAGCGTCTGACGCATCGCGTCCTCGCCGCCGAGAACACTCACATACACCGTGCAGTATTTCAGGTCCGCGGTGACGCGCGCATCCGTGATGCTGGTCATGGGACTGATCCGGGGATCCTTGATCCCGTTCATTACGACGGCCTGGATCTCCCGGCGCACCTCGGAATTGATTCTGGTGTTCTTGATGCTTCCCTTCTTCATTGCTTCTGTTCCCTCGGAACCTCGGCCATGATATAGGCCTCGACCTGGTCCCCTTCCATGATATCGTTAAAGCCTTCCACAACAATACCGCACTCGTAGTCCTTCAGGACTTCCTTCACGTCGTCCTTGAAGCGCTTCAGGGAGGCGAGGTTTCCTTCAAACAGCTGCTTTCCGCCTCTCGATACGCGGACCTTGCAGCCCCTCTGGATCTTCCCGTCGAGGACATAGGAGCCCGCGATGGTGCCGATGCCGGAGGCCTTGAAGATCTGGCGCACCTCCGCGTGGCCGATCACCCGCTCCTCGTAGACAGGCGCGAGCATGCCGTTCATCGCGCCCTCGATATCGTCGATCGCCTGGTAGATCACCTTGTACAGCCGGATATCCACATGCTCGCGGTCCGCGGTGCTCTTTGCCGTCGCGTCCGGCCTCACGTTGAAGCCGATGATGATCGCGTTGCTCGCGCTCGCGAGATCGACATCCGACTCGCTGATCGCGCCGACTGCGCCGTGGATCACCTTGACCTTCACCTCATCGTTGGAGAGCTTTGTGAGGGACTGCTGCAGTGCCTCCACGGAACCCTGGACATCCGCCTTGACGATGATCGGCAGCTCCTTGATCTCGCCTGCCTTGATCTGTCCGAAGAGGTCGTCGAGGGAGAGCTTTGCCTTTGTCTCCTCGATGAGCTTGCTCTTTCCCTCCCGGATGAAGGTCTCCGCGAAATCCTTCGCCTCCTTGTCGCTGTCCAGCGCGACGAAGACATCGCCCGCATTCGGAACGGCATTCAGTCCCTGGACGGAGACCGGCGTGGAGGGCTTCGCGTCCTTCACGCGCATGCCCTTGTCGTTTGTCATCGCGCGGATCTTGCCGTAGCACTCGCCGGTCGCGATGTAATCCCCGACGTGCAGCGTGCCCTTCTGGACGAGAATGTTCGCGACCGGGCCCTTGCCCTTGTCGAGACGCGCTTCGATCACGAGTCCTCTTGCGTTCCGGTTCGGGTTCGCCTTCAGCTCCTTGACATCCGCGACGAGAAGCACATTCTCCAGAAGTTCATCAATTCCCTCATGCGTCTTCGCGGAAATCGGGCAGCAGATGGTGTTTCCGCCCCACTCCTCGGAGACGAGGCCGTACTGCATGAGCTCCTGCTTCACGCGGTCAATGTTGGCCGCGGGCTTGTCGATCTTGTTGATGGCGACAATGATGTCGACATTCGCCGCCTTCGCATGGTTGATGGCCTCGACCGTCTGCGGCATGACGCCATCATCCGCCGCGACAACAAGAATCGCGATATCTGTCGCCTGCGCGCCTCTCATCCGCATTGCGGTGAACGCCTCGTGGCCGGGCGTGTCGAGGAAGGTGATCAGGCGGTCCTTCACGCGCACCTGGTAGGCACCGATGTGCTGGGTGATGCCGCCGGCCTCACGGCTCGTGACATTTGTCTTGCGGATCGCGTCGAGCAGGGACGTCTTGCCGTGATCGACGTGGCCCATCACGCAGACCACCGGCGGCCGCGGAACCATATCTGCCTCGTTCTCCTCATCCTCGTGCAGGAGTTCGCCGATGACGTCCTCCTTCTTTTCCTTTGTGCAGAGAATGTCGTAGTCGAGCGCGAGCTCCTCCGCCTTCTCAAACGGGATCTCCGAGTTGATCGTGTACATCTCGCCCTTTGCAAAGAGCTTCTTGATCAGCTCCGAGGAATTTCTCCGCATCTTCTTCGCGAGATCGCTGATCGTGATGGTCTCGGGGATGATGATCTCCCTGATATCATCCTCGACCTTCGCTTCCTTCTGCTTCTCCGGCATGATGAACGGATGCCGGTTCACCTTCCCGCTCTTTGCATTGGTCTTGAAGCCGTCCTCGGTTCTGTGGCGCTTGTCATTCCGATCCTTGAAGTTGTTCTTGTTCGGACGGCTGCTGACGGTCTTGCGGACCAGTGCGCTGTCACTCTCCCCGCCGCCGAAGCTGCCGCGGTTCCCGTGCGGTGCGCCGCCTCCGAAGCTGCCCGGCCGGTTCCCGAATCCGGGCCGGCTTCCCTGCGGCCTCGCGCCCTGCTGATACGAGCCGCGGTTTCCCTGATAGCCGCTTCCGCTCCCTGCGCCGGGACGGTTCCCTTGGTAGCCGGTGCCGGTCCTCGGCCCGCGAAAGCCCGGTCTGTCGGTGCCCCGGGTTCCCTGATAGGAGCTGCGGTTTCCCTGATAGCCGCTGCCGCTGCCCTGATAGGACCCGCGGTTTCCCTGATAGCCGCCCCCGCGGTCGCCCTGAAATGAGCTGCGCTCAAAGCTTCTGCCGCCGGACGGCCGTCCGGCCTGAGCGGGACGGGTGCCGCCGGTTCTCTGGCGCGTCTCCGCATTTCTCTGGGATCCGGCACTGTCTGTCTCCTGTCCGGAAATCTTCCGGACCGTTCTCTGCGCGGGAGCTCCCTGCGCACTCTGGTCAGCGCGGACAGCCCCGGCCGCCTCAGACTTCTGCTGCACCGGCTTCTCCTGCTGCGCCGCCTTTTCCTGCTGCACCGGTTCCGGCTCCCTTGTCTTCGGGGCAGGTGCCGCGGTTTCCCCTGAGACCGCAGCGGAGGCTGCCGCCTTTTCGGGTGCGGTCTCCTTCCTCACGCTGACTTCCCGGGCGGCGCCGGCACTCACAGCCGGCCTCTCGGCGCGCTGAGCCGGATTCTCCGGCACCTTCTCCGCGGTGCGCCTTGCCTCAGTCTCCGCCGCAGGAGCTGCGCTCCCCGCGGATGCTGCAGCGGGCCGCGGTGCAGCCTTCTGCTGTCCGGCCTGCGTCTCCGGGCGCCTTGCAGCAGTCTCCTGCTGCGCTGCAGCTGTCTCCTGCACCTTTGCAGCTGCCGGCTCCGACTTTGCGGCGGGCGCCGGCGCAGGCGCGGGCTTCTGCCGCTGCGGTCTCGGCTTTACGCTGATCTGCTGAGCGTTCTGCGGGCGGAAGACAGCAGTGAACTTTTTCTTTTTCGGAGCTGCTCCGGTGCCGGAAGTATTTCCCTCTCCCTGAGCTCCCGCGGCATTTTTCTCATTGTTCATTCCGTTTGAAGATTCGTTATTTTTCACTTGCGGTGCCTCCGTCTTTCTGGGTTTGAATTATCCTGTATCTCTTTAAGAACGCTTCCGCAAATCCGGGGTCCTCGAGTGCAATTGAGGACCGGATCTCCTTTCCAAGCGCATGTCCAAGCTTCTCTTTTGTCGAAAATTCCGCGAATGGAACACCATAGAACTCACATTTGCTGCGGAATTTTGATTTTGTATTGGCCGATGCGTCCCGCGCGACGATCACACAGGAAGCCTTCCCTGACTGAATCAGTTTTTCAGCGGCAAACTCTCCGCTGTGGATCCTGCCGGCCCTCATCGCCACGCCGAGAAGACCGAGCAGCTTCTGCTCATTGTCCAAGTCCGCTCATCTCCTTTTTCAGGCGTTCGTAGACCTCCTGCGGAACCTTCTCGCGGAAGGAGCGGTCCAGTCCTCTGCTCTTCCAGGCCTTTTCCAGGCATTCCGGGCTGGAGCAGAGATATGCGCCCCTTCCGTTTTTTCTGCCCGTTGTGTCCAGAAGGTACTCTCCCTCCGGCGTCCGGACAATTCGGATCAGTTCCCGTTTAGGCTTCTCGGCGCCGCAGCCGATGCAGGTACGAATCGGTGTTCTTTTCAGCATACTACTCCTGTGCCAACAGCTTGCATCTGAAATCAGGTATCAGAAATCAGGTCTCCGGCTCTGCCTTTGCTTCCGCTCCCGCCGCTTCCGGGGTTTCCTCTTCCGGGGCAGCCGCAGAGGCGTCGTTTACAGGCGCAGTTTCTGCTTCCGATGCATTGTCGGGCGCAGCTTCCGCTTCCGGTGCACTCTCGGGGGCAGCTTCTGTCCCGGATGCATCTGCGGCCGCTTCACCGGCTCCGGCATTCTCACCTTCCGCCGAGGTGATCTCCGCACTTCCCTCCTGCGTCTGATAGTCGATTCCGAGCTCCTCGAAGAGTCCGCTCTCCATCGCCTGGGTCTCGCTCTTGATATCAATCTTGAAGCCGGTGAGCTTCGCGGCAAGGCGCGCGTTCTGCCCCTCCTTGCCGATCGCGAGGGAGAGCTGATAATCGGGAACAATCACGATCGCTTCCTTCTCCTCCTCATCCGCCATGACGAGAATCACCTTGGCGGGGCTCAGGGCGTTTTCAATGAGATAGGCGGGATTCTCATCCCAGTTAATGATATCGATCTTTTCTCCGCGCAGCTCCTCGACAACGGCATTCACGCGCGCGCCGTTCACGCCGACGCAGGCGCCGACCGGATCCACGTTCGGATCCTTCGACCAGACCGCCATCTTCGTTCTGGAGCCGGCCTCCCGCGCAATCGCCTTGATTTCAACCGTTCCGTCGCGTACCTCGGTGACCTCCTGCTCAAACAGGCGCTTCACAAGCTCCGGGTGCGTGCGGGACACAGTGATGCGCGGTCCTCTCGGATTGTCCTTCACCGACACGACGTAAAGCTTGATGCGCTCGTTCGGCTTGAAGGTCTCCCCCGGAACCTGCTCATTCTCCATGAGGAGCGCCTCGCAGCGTCCCAGGCTCACAGAGACGTTCTTCCCTGAGTATCTCTGGACGACGCCGGTAATGACCTCGTGCTCCTTCTCAAAGTAGTCATTGTATACGACTCTGCGCTCCTCCTCACGGATTCTCTGGAGGATGACATTTTTCGCGACGCCCGTCGCGATGCGCCCGAATTCCTTCGACTTGATCTCAAAGGGAACCGTGTCCCCCACCTCATAGCCCGGGTCCTTCATCTTTGCTTCCGCGAGGGAGATCTGCGTCGCCTTCTCCTCGATGGTCGGATGCTCCGGCATAGTCTCTACGACAGTCTTTTTCTGGATCACGCGGTACGTGCACGCGTCGCGGTCCATAAGAACCTCAACATTGTCCGCGGTACCAAAGCTGTTATTGCACGCTCTCAGCAGGGAACTCTGAATGGCATCAAGAAGAGCGTCCTTACTGATATTCTTTTCCTTTTCCAGGAGTTCAATCGCTGATTTCAGTTCGCTGCCGCTCTCGATCGGTTCCTTGTTAAGCTTTCTCATGATTTTTGCCTTACTCCTCCATCCTACTGTTTTAGAAATCGACTGCAAGTCTGATCATGGCGATGTTGCTGCGCTCCAGAACCCTGTCGCCGTCCTCGCACGTAATCGTGACCGTCTTCTCGTCAAATCCCTTCAGAATCCCGGTGAGCTCCTTTTTGCGGTCCGCGGCCCTGTAGAGGCGGACCTCCACTTCTTTTCCGTTCTCGCGGACCAGATCCTTGTCCTTTTTCAGCTGACGGCCGAGGCCCGGCGAACTCACCTCGAGCACATAGTTTTCCGAGATGAAATCCTCCTGATCCAGCCAGTCTGAGATCCTGCGGCTGATGTCGGCGCAGTCGTCGATTCCGATCCCGCCCTCCATATCGCAGTAGACGCGCAGGTACCAGGTACCGGCTTCCCTGACGAACTCCACATCCACGACCTCGAAAGTCATGGTCTTCTGAAGCTCCGCGAGAAATTCCTCCGTCCGCTTTACATATGTCTCATGCTTTGTCAATCTTTTCCTGCTCCTGTGCTCCGTCCCCTGCGGCCCGGATGATACAATCGTGACGAAAAGTCCTGCCGGTCCCGCCTGACAGCGCGGAGTGCGCCCGGCGGCAGGAAAACCCGCACGTCCCTTCGCATACAAAAAGTGTGGGCCTTTCGGTCCACACTTTCATCATCAACTGGTAACGGTATCATATTATCATCATAATTTATGAATTGCAACCGGATTTTTACTGCTTTTCTCCCTTTTCTTCAGTCAGAGCGCACATAATTTCGTTTGTCCGCTTCACGAAAGCGCCCATCCGGTCGGCCCCGAGCGATCCCTGCTGAATCCGCGCGAGATCATACAGCTGCTCGCACACAAGTCTCGTGAGAGAAGGCTTCTTCGGCGCGGACTCTGCAGTGCCTGCCGCCTTCTTTTCTGCGGGCTCCGCTGTGCACGCTTCCTTCTTTTCTTCGGGCTCCCCGGCCGCTTCCTTCACCCCCGCCGCGACCGCCGGTGCTTCCGCTGTCTTCGCGGCATCCGCATTCTCCGCGTCCTTTTTCTTCTCGTTCACGACGACCTTGCTCTGCAGGAACTGCACCAGCGGGTGCTTCTTGTTCAGGATAAGCGTCTCGCCCTCTCCTGCGAACATGTCTGACCCCATGCCGTACTGCTTCATCATATCCTGCATCCGGCGGCTCTCCTCTGAAACCGTGAGCAGTGATGCGGTCTCCGGATCCTTCAAGGTCTCAAGCTTTACCGTGAGCTTGTCATTTCCGAGGACCTTCTTCACGGCACTCGCGAGGGCCTCCTCCTTCTTCTTCGCTTCGTCGTCCGCGCTGTCCTGCTCCCGGAACGCATCGTCCAGGTCCGCATCGATCCGAAGGAATTTCAGGTCCTTGTTCTTCGACTCGAGGTGTCCTATGAACGGCATGTCGATTGCGTGCGGGAGAATCACGGCATCGATCTTCTGGTTCCGGAACATGCTGATATACTGTCCCTGTTTCTTCTCATCCGTCACATAGAAGATCCTGTTCGCGAAGCGGTCCTTGTTCTCCTCCAGGCAGTCCTTGAGCGTGAGGTACCTGCCATCAATATTTTTGAAGAGAACGCAGTCCTTGATCTTTTCGTCAAATTTTTCGTCCTTCAGGCAGCCGTATTTAATGAACGGGGCAATGTCATCCCAGTATTTCTCGTACGTCTCGCGCTGCGTCTTGCACATCCCGGTCAGCTTCTCGGCGACCTTTTTCCCGATGTAGTCGCTGATTTTCTGTGCGAATCCATCGTTCTGCAGGGCGCTTCTCGAGACATTCAGCGGGAGGTCCGGGCAGTCGATGACGCCCTTCAGGACCAGCAGGAACTCCGGAATCACTTCCTTTATGTTGTCCGCTATGAAGACCTGGTTGTTGTAAAGCTTGATCGTTCCCTCGACAGCGTCGTACTCGGTGTTGATCTTCGGGAAGTACAGGATCCCCTTCAGCCGGAACGGGTAGTCCATGTTCAGGTGGATCCAGAACAGCGGCTCCCTGTAATCGTGGAACACCTTGTGATAGAAGTTCTTGTAGTCCTCGTCCCTGCACTCATTCGGATGCTTGTTCCAGAGCGGGTCGATGTCGTTCACCGCGACAGGACGCTTTCTGATCTTGTAGCGCTCGCGCGCGGGCTCGGTCTCGACCTCCTCCTCTGTGCCGTCATCCTTCTTTCTCTTCTCCTTCTTTGCAGGCTCGACGACGGTCTCCACAATGGTGTCGGTGTCCTTCAGCTCGTCCTTGTCGATGAGCTCCGTTTCCTCGCCGGCATCCTCATTCTTCACGTAGATCGGAATCGGCATGAACTGGCAGTACTTCTCGAGCACCTCCCGCACGCGGTACTCGTTGGAGAACTCGGCGCAGTCCTCACTCAAATAGAGCGTGATGGTGGTGCCGCGCTCCGCCCGATCTCCCTCGCTCATCTCAAATGAGACGCCGCCCTCAGAGATCCAGTGGACCGGCTTTTCCTCCGGCCTGAAGGACCTGGTGTCAATCTCCACCCGGTCCGCGACCATGAACGCGGAGTAGAAGCCGAGGCCGAAGTGGCCGATGATCTGATCCTCATTCGCCTTGTCCTTGTACTTCTCGAGGAAATCCCTTGCGCCGGAGAAGGCGATCTGGTTAATGTATTTCGAGACCTCCTCCTCCGTCATGCCGATGCCGTTATCCGTGAAGGTGAGCTTCTTGTCCTTCGCGCTCACACCGACATGAATCTCGTACTTTTCGCCCTCCGGCTCCGTGTACTCGCCGGCCAGAGCCAGTTTCTTCAGCTTTGTGATGGCATCGCAGCCGTTCGAAATCATCTCGCGGATAAAGATGTCGCGGTCGGAATACATCCATTTCTTGATGATGGGAAAAATGTTCTCGCTGTTAATGGAAAGATTTCCCTTCCTTGCATTTTCTGCCATGACAGACACCTCCTGACTTCCGGGCTGCCTGAATCGCAGCCGGCAGCTTTCTCTTCTGTAATTGTAAGCGCACTCCCGGCGCACACCTCGGGGCGCCGGAAGCTGCCTTCGACACTTTTATGATATTAATAATTATAGTTCTGATAGAACAGAAGTCAAGAAAAAATCAGCACTCAATATGAATGAGTGCTGATTATTCCCTGCCCGCCTTCTCCCAGAATTCCCTCAGCTGTTTCTCGACGTGTCTCAGATCTGTCCTCCGGCAGTCGCTCCACTCCTTCGGAAAAAGCGCGCGGTATTCCCGGAGCAGGAAGCGGCTGTCAAGAAGGAGAATGACGCCTCTGTCCTCCGTGGTCCGGATCAGGCGGCCGGCGGCCTGCTGCACCTTGTTCATGCCCGGATAGCGGTAGGCGTAGTCAAAGCCGTCCTTCCCCATCTGATCAAAGAAAGATTTCCGCACCTCCGAGACCGCGTTGATGGCCGGCAGGCCCGTGCCCGCGATCATTGTCCCGATGAGACTCTCCTCTCTTAAGTCGATTCCCTCCGAGAAAATGCCTCCGAGGACGCAGAAGCCGATTGCCGCCTCTCCGTCCGGCAGGAATGCGCTGAGAAACCGCTCCCGCCCCTCCCTGCTCATGGAGGGCGACTGGACCAGGATCCGGCAGCTGAGCGCCCCCTCCCGGAAGAAAAACTCCTGCGGGAGGCCGGCTGCAGCATCCCCGGCCGCCTCTTTCCCTGCCGCGGCATCCGCGGACATTTCTTTCCCGGCTGTCTCTTTCCCGGCTGTCTCCGCGAAAATGCCTGCGACCGCATTCATGCTCTGATAGGACGGGAAAAAGCACAAATAGTTCCCGGGCTTCACGCGGGCAGCCGTCCGGATGTACGCCGCAATCTTCTCGTACTCGCCG
Organism: uncultured Lachnospiraceae bacterium; assembly: GCA_902766175.1. Lineage (GTDB taxonomy): Bacteria > Bacillota > Clostridia > Lachnospirales > Lachnospiraceae > Moryella. The sequence continues at coordinate 4,902 of CACXCJ010000015.1, read as the reverse complement.
CGAGTGCGGCGGTCGTAGCGCATAGAGACATCGGCGGACGCGAGGAGCAGCCGCTGCTCTGTCCTGAACGGGCTCTCCGTATAAATCGCATATTCGTCCGGATTCCCGGTGAGAAGCTCCTTGTAAAAGCGCACGGGAAGGAGCGTCGCAGAAAAGAAGACGGCGGACCGGCAGAAGGAAAAGGAATCCTTCAGCTTTTCAGAGGGATCCACACAGAGCAGCCGGACCTCAAAGGTTTCGTCCGCGCCATAGAGCGCCAGAACGCGGTAGCGCTCGTCCATTGTCTCCGCGGTGGAGAGGAAAGTCCGGATCTCGAAATACTGCTTCAGCACGTCCGGACGCTCCGGAAAAGAACGCCGTTCCTCAAGAAATTCCTTCAGGGCTCCGTACAGCCTTTCCAGCGGCGGCATGAGAAAATCGATCGCGGGAAGAACGGCGGCGCGCCCGGAGGACGCGCGAACCGCCGGGTAATCCTCGAGGGAGCGCCTCACAGAGAGCAGTGTGCGGTTCACCGCATCCGCCGCACTCCGCGCTTTTATCCCGTACGGCCTCAGGAGCCTCTTCAGACTCAGCACATCCTCCTTCCTCAGGGAGGCGCTGTACATCTCCTCCGCGCGCTCCACCAGATTGTGCGCTTCATCGATCAGGAAGACGGAGTTTCTGTCCGCGCCCTCGGAGAAATAGCGCCGCAGACGGACGCGCGGGTCAAAGGCATAGTTGTAGTCGGCAACAACCGCATCGCACCAGACGCTTGCGTCCAGGCTCAGCTCGTACGGACACACCCGGTGTGCCTCTGCTGTTTTCCTGATCTCAGCTTCCGTGATCAGCTCTTCTCCGGTAATGAGGCTGTACACCGCGTCATTCACACGGTCAAAATGTCCCCTTGCGAACGGACAGGAATCCGGGTTGCAGTCAAATACCTCGTTCAGGCAGATTTTTTCCTTTGCGGTGATCAGGCACACGCGAAGCGGCATGCCCGCTGATCTCAGCAGCGAAAAAGCGTCGAGCGCAGCCTTCTGTGCCGCACTCTTTGCGGAGAGATAGAAAATGCGGTCCGTGAGCGCTTCTCCCATGGAGCGGACCGCAGGGTAGGTCACGGAGAGTGTCTTCCCCATTCCGGTCGGTGCCTGAAGAAAGAGATTTTTCCCCCGCCGGATGGCCCTGTAGACATTCACCGCAGTTTCCTTCTGCCCCTTCCGATAGGCGTACGGAAAAGCGAGCGACGCGGCGCCTTTGTTCCGCCTCCTCCGGTGCCTCTCCATATTCTCTGCAAACCGGAAGTAGCGCTCCACAAGGCCGTTCATCCAGTCTGTGAGTTCCCCGGCGGAATAGGAGAACAGAAATTTTTTCACCTCTCCGCTCTCAATCCCGCAGTAGGTCATCTGGCAGCTGATTTCTGCGAGATTCTCTCTCATCAGAATCATCGCGGCGTAACACTTTGCCTGTGCGAGGTGAAGCGGCCTGGGTTCCGTCATTCGCCGGACGTCCTCGTAAACCGCCTTGATCTCATCCACGGTGACGCCCCCGCCCGACCGCAGGATTCCGTCCGCTCTCCCCTCGACGGAGATGGTCAGCCCGTTCCTTGTGAACTCCACGGAGAGCGGAACCTCGGCGCGGTACGCCCCGCCCTGCGCGCTCTGAATTTTCCGGTGGATGCGGCTTCCTGCCTGCATCGCCTCGGGGTCAGGACCCGCATCCGTCCGATTGTCAATATCGCCGGCCCGCAGAATAAATTCCACGAGCTCCCGCACGGAAATATGCTGTGTGTTCATTCTGGAAAATGCAGCCGCTCCAGGAAGCTGCTCCTTAAAAATCGCCCCGGAAAAAGAAAAAGCGCCGGGAATCCCCGACGCCTCCGATTCTCTGCTGCCTGTCACGCTGCCTTGTACTTGTCCAGTACCTTCTCAAAGGCCGCATCGCTGCCGTAATAGCGCACCGTGAGAACCTTGCTGCGGTCCATTCCGAGAAGACCAAGCAGTGACTTTCCGTCGATAATGACTCTGTCGTAGCAGACATCGATATCAAACGTACACTCCTCCGCCGCCTTCACAAATTCTGTCACGGCGCTGTTTTCGACAAGTCTGATCTGTTTCTGCATCATAGTAATTCCTCCTTGCGCATGCAAGCTGGACTGGTCTGAAAGTCAGATAATATATACCATTTCTAGGGCCACACCTGCAATCCAAAATTGTTTTCAGAATTTTTCTGAAATTTTGTATAATTTTAACCAGATTTTTGCTGTGCTGTGCAGTACGAGGGAATTATTCCCGAGAAACGTCCCCTGAACCGCCCTCTGTTCCGACAGCCCCTGCATTTCCAGCTTGGAAAGGACCGGACTGAGATCCTCGCATCTCAGGTCTCTTCGCCGGAATCTCTCTCCGCTGCAGCGCGGAAACTGCCTCCTCTGTGTTTACCCGCCGGAAGCGTCCTCTCCCGCGGTCTCGCCGGACGTCTCCGGAGCGGAATCCGATTCCACGGTTCCGGCGTCCTCTCCTCCGGCTCCTGAAGTCAGCCCCTCCGTCCCTGCGTCCTCCTCCGCCTCTGATGACCCGGCGGTTCCTCTGATGCCGGGCCCTGATGCCTCTGTCTCAAATTCCGTCACGCGCTTTACCTTTGTCACGATGGCGCTGCCCTCGATTTTCTCTTCGGCCTGCGACAGCGCACCGTTCTGTCCGGAGTCAGCGGTGGATGTCTCCTCCTCCGCAGAACCGGACGCCCCGGAGAGCACGCCGCTCTGTTCCGCAGTCGCAGCCTCATCCTCTGCTTCTTCCTCTGCGTTCATGCCGACCTGTGCGTCCGCGTCGCTCGCAAGCTCCAGAATGACCTCGGACTCGTCAAAGCGCGTGCTGGAAACCAGGAACTTGACACCGTTCACATAATGCGCGTAATAGGCCTCCGCGTAAGGAATCCTGACGCGGCTCATCGAGTGATCGGAGAGCTTGTAGCGCTCCCAGTGCGTGCCCCACTCAATCGCTGCGCTCGCGGGATCTGACCAGCTTGTGGTGGAATAGCGCGCGACGAAATTCTTCTCCCCGGGCTCGGAGCACAGGAAATCCAGCTGCAGATAGAGGCTGCTGACCGGCTGTCCCTTGGCCGCCGCGTAGTTTTCAAGCCTCGTGCGCCGCTCATAGCTCCACTGGCCGAGTCCGTATCCGATGTGGTTTCCGCGCTCCTCCAGTGTCGGGCTGATGCCGCTCTCCTGCTGAAAATTGCCCAGCACCCCCGCGATTGCCGCGGCGTTCCATCCCTTCTTCTTCAAGTAATCCCAGATGAGGTCCGCCGTCCCGAGATTCAGGTACAGCTCCCTCTTCGAGAGATTCTGGTAAGAAAACCCCTCATATCTGGATCCGGCCGCTGCTGCCATGTATCCGTCCGGCCCCACGTAGTAGGAGTCCGGCGTCATGCAGTCCTTCAGGATTCTGCCCAGCTCGTCGCAGCAGCACCAGAGATCTCCCTCGGGGACCCAGGTGTCCTCATACAGAACACCGTTCTGGTCTGAATAGTACTCCACGCTTCCGACATAGAAGCGCCCGATATCCAGTGCGCCGGATTCCCCGAAATGATACCGGTAGGAATCGATCACGCGGAATTCATCCCGCTCCATGATTCCCGCCGCATTCAAATAGTAGAAGCTGCCGTCGTACTCAACCCATTCGCCGGAAAGCTTCCTTCCGCCCTCATCCCGGCAGATCCACCCGGCATCCGTCTCCTCCCAGCTGAGCGCGTCTGCCTTCCTCTCTCCTGACTCCGGCACTTCGGTCTCCTCCTCCATCACCACGGCGGAAGCCATCTCCTCCGCCGGCATCGCCTCCGCCTTTTTCCGCACGGAAGCGGAGGGATCTGCCATTGCCTCCGAGACAAGGCAGATCGGTATGGTCAGAAGAAGAAGGACTGCGGCCGAGACAGTTTTCGGATTCCGGCGGCACAGAAGCTTTAAAATCTCACTTGCTGTCATGCTCACACCACGATAACGCCCGAATCCGCAGGGCATCCGCGCCGCGCGCTTCGGGATCGAACTGGACAACTTGCAATTTGCAGGATTCTGTCAGAAATTATGATAGACGTCATAAAGCCACATTCCTTCATCGATGCAGGCACACCATGGACTGTGGCTTTATGACACTGTAATCATATTATAGATAGGATTGAATCTTTATAAAGGTTTTTAATGAATTTTTCGCAGAAATTTAACAGTTTCTGCCGGTTTCTGCCGCCGGAAGTGGGAGCAATTCCCCACCAAAAGAGACTTTTTAAAGTTCTGACCTCAAATGACGTAGTACCAGACGGAATTCCGGGCGGCACTCTTTCCGTGCTTTTCCTCCCCCTCATTCTCGGCGAGAGGCATTTTCTGGTTCTGCACGCTCACGCGGGAGTTCGCCTCCACGGAGGCCGTGATGAACGCATTGGAGCCGATCACCGTATTGGAGCCGATCACTGTCTCTCCCCCGAGGATCGAGGCGCCGGAGTATACCGTGACATAATCTCCCAGCGTCGGATGACGCTTTCTGCCGCGGAGTGCCTGTCCCTGACGGGTGGAGAGCGCGCCGAGCGTGACCCCCTGGTAAATCTTCACGTGGCTTCCGATTTCCGTCGTCTCCCCGATGACAATCCCGGTTCCATGATCGATGAAGAAATACTTTCCGATCGTCGCGCCGGGGTTGATGTCGATCCCCGTCTCGCCGTGCGCCTTTTCCGTGATGATTCTCGGAATCAGCGGCACGTTCCGGACATAGAGCTCATGCGCGATGCGGTAGAGCGCAATGGCGAAAAGCCCCGGGTAGCTCAGGACAATCTCATCCTTTCCGCTTGCCGCCGGATCCCCCTCAAGTGTGGCCTGCAGATCCGTATCGAGAAACTCACGGATCTTCGGGATGCTGTTTGCAAACTCCGATGCGATGCAGC
>CACXCJ010000014.1 GCA_902766175.1 uncultured Lachnospiraceae bacterium | reverse complement strand
GCAGCGGCGGCGGTCTCCTCCGGGACACCGGTGGCGGTTCTGCCCGGAGCACTGCCTTCGGGGGCGCCGGCCGCAGTGATTCCGGAGACCCTCGGGACGGGCTCCGGAAATGCGGGACCTGCCGGCGCCCCGGCGCAGGGGGAAGGCCATGCCTCGTCCACGCCGCTGACCGACAGCATCCGCCGCGGCCTGAAGGAAAAGGCGGAGAAGGAAGCGGAGAGCGAGATCGCGGCCGGCGTGGAGCCGCTGGAGCTCGTGAACCGTGAACTCATTCCCGCGCTGGATGATGTCGGAAAGGGCTTTGAGAAGGGGACGCTCTTCCTGCCGCAGCTTCTCATGAGCGCGGAGGCCGCCAAGGCAGCCTTCGAGGTCGTGAAGGAGCACATGAAGAATGTGCCGCGGGAGTCGAAGGGGAAGGTGATTCTCGCGACCGTGAAGGGGGACATCCACGATATCGGCAAAAATATCGTGAAGGTGCTCCTGGAAAATTACGGGTACGACGTCATTGACCTGGGACGCGACGTGCCGCCGGAAACGGTGGCGGAGACCGCCGTCCGGGAGGATGTGAGACTTGTCGGCCTGAGCGCGCTGATGACGACGACGGTCGTCAGCATGGAGGAGACGATCCGTCTTCTCAGGGAGAAGAAGCCGGAGACAAAGATTGTGGTCGGCGGCGCGGTCATGACACAGGAATATGCGGACTCGATCGGCGCGGACTTCTACGCGAAGGAGGCGATGGACACCGTCCGGTGTGCGGACCGCCTGTTCGGGGGGAAAGGGTGAGGCGCTGCCGGCCCTGTCCGGCTGCGGGGTGCATCCTGCGGCGGAGGGAAACGCTCTGGATATCTTCGCGTACCTCTGCGCCTGGAGACGCCTGAGAAAAAAATCACACAGGGGCGCGGAAACCTTTCCGCGCCCCTGTGTGTATTTTTTCTGTGACACCGCGCCACGGACACAGCGCCCCGGGACATTCTCTGCGGCAGTGCAGGAATGGGATGCCGGGGAGGATGGCAGCCCGGAGCGCGCGGCACTCACTTCGTTCCGAAGATCCGGTCTCCGGCGTCTCCGAGGCCGGGCAGGATATAGGCGTTCTCATTCAGCTCCCGGTCCAGGTGTCCCACGTAGATCTGAATGTCCGGGTGCTCCCTTTTCAGCCTCTCAAGCCCTTCCGGGGCCGCGATGATGCACATGAACTTGATTCTCCTGCCGCCGTGCTGCTTGATGAGGCTGATCGCGTCACAGGCGGAGCCTCCGGTCGCGAGCATCGGGTCTGTCACGACGATGACGCGCTGCTCGATCGGGTCCGGAAGCTTGCAGTAGTACTCGACCGGCTCGTGCGTCCCGGGGTCGCGGTACAGGCCGATGTGGCCGACCTTTGCGGTCGGTACCAGGTCCAGGATTCCCTCCACCATGCCGAGCCCGGCGCGGAGAATCGGAACGACCGCGAGCTTCCGTCCGGCGATGACCGGCGACGGCGTTTTCTCGAGAGGCGTCTCCACCTCGATGTCCTCCGTCTCGAGGTCATTCAGGGCCTCGTATCCCATCAGCATGCCGATTTCCTCGACCAGCTTCCGGAATTCATTGGTGCCGGTGTTCTTGTCTCTGAGACGCGTGATCTTGTGCTGTACCAGCGGATGATGATTGATGTAGACTTCTTCCATGATTCCCTTTCTCTTGTTCCCCTTGACCAGGATGTGAACCAGCTGTCAGTGTCAAAAGCAAGCGATACTTCCTCGTCTATCCAGTATGATTTTAACACGCTCCGAGCCGCTTTACAACGCGCTTCCCGGCCAGCGGACCGCTCTGTTCCTCTTTCGGACAGGGCGTTGGTTCCCTTTAAAAAACCTTTGTGTTATACTGTGTCTGACTGGTCTGGAGGAAAAGCATGCTGAATGAGGACAAAATCCGGCTGATGAATGAGATCGCCCGGTATGAAAAGAAAGAGCGGAGAGATGAGCGGCCGGCGAAGCTCTATTTCCGGACGGATTACGTCGGGAAGCATATGATCCAGTCGTTTTTTGCATACACACTCAGCTTTCTTATTCTTCTTGTGTTCCGGTTTCTCTACAGTCTTGAGTCGATTCTGAATGCGGCGGATATCAGTGCCGTCACGGATTTTCTCCGGAAAAACGCGGTTCTTTATGCTGCGGGACTTGTGGTGTTCGAGGTCATTACGGCCGCCGTGTACCGCAGGCGCTACACAGTGTCGAAGAAAAAGCTGGAGGAGCATCTCACGCGGGTGAACCGCCTGAAGAAGCGCTACGACCTCCGGGACAGGATGAAGGAACTAGCAAAGGAGGGCGGGAGAAATGCTTGATCTTCTGGTCCTTCGCGACAGACTCAGAGGTGTGTACGCGAAGCACGGCAATTTCATAGACGCCGCGGTACGCTTTTTCACCGCGCTTCTGGCCATGGCGCTCTTGAATTCCGGGATCGGGTACATGAAGCAGCTCCTGAATCCCGTGATCCCCATCGCACTGGCCCTGATCTGTTCCGTGTGTCCGTGGGGAGGCATCTGCTGGATTCTGGCACTCTTCATGCTCGCGCACATTTTTGCGGCTTCCGTGGAACTCGCCCTCACGACAGCGGCGTTTCTCCTGATTGTTGCGCTGCTCTACTACGGCTTTACGCCAGGTGACAGCTGGATCATGATTCTGACGCCGCTTCTCTTTGCCCTGAAGATCCCCTATCTGATACCGATTCTGGTGGGCTTTCTCGGCTCGATGGTCTCGGTGGTGCCGATGAGCTGCGGGATCGTGATCTACTACATCCTGGAGTACGCCCGCGGAAACGCGCGGCCCATCGCGGAGGGGAGCGCCTCCGGCATCACGCAGCAGTTTGTCCAGATGCTGACCGGAATTTTCGGAAACCGCACCATGCTGCTCTATATCATCGCATTTGCGATCACGCTGATCGCGGTGCGCCAGATCCGCAGCATGTCGGTGGACAATTCCTGGCACATCGCGATTATCGCGGGAATCCTGCTCCTCCTTCTGTCGATGTTCCTCGGCATCATGATGTTCAGGATCAGCCTGAAGGCCGGAAGCCTCGCGGCGGGATGTGCAGTGTCATTTGCCGCAGGGGAGATCCTGAGGTTCTTCCTATTCCATGTGGATTACTCCCGGACGGAGTACACGCAGTTCGAGGACGATGACTACTACTACTATGTCAAGGCAGTTCCGAAAATTTCGGTTTCTGCGCCGGAGCCGCGGGTACAGAAACTGAACCGCGCGAGGAAACGCAGATCCCGCGAGGATTCTGATACAAAGAGGTAATTTATGGCTTCCTTTTCACTGGAAAAACTGGCATCCTTTTTCAGCCTGATCCCGAACCCGGGAATCCGCGGCCTGATCCAGATCGGGATTCTCTCGTGGCTCCTTTACAAGTGCCTGAACTGGATTCAGAATACCCGCGCCTGGACACTGCTCCGGGGGCTGATCTTCATATTCGGATTTATCGGGGTCTGCTATGCGCTGAACTTTGACGTCCTTCTGTGGATCCTGGGGCGCATCGCGCCGACCGCGGTCGTGACGCTGATCATCATTTTCCAGAAGGAATTGCGGCAGGCGCTGGAGGATCTGGGAAACCGGCGCTTTGCGCCATTCGCGGATATGCTGGGCGGTCATCAGCATAATGAGGATAAATTCTCCGAGCGCACGATCAATGAGCTCGTGAAGGCGTCCTTCGAGCTGGGGCGCGCGCGGACGGGCGCTCTCATTGTGATCGAGCAGAACGTCCGGCTGGATGACATCGTCCGCACGGGGATTGACGTGGATGGCATCGTGACAAGCCAGCTTTTGATCAATATTTTCGAGCACAACACGCCGCTGCATGACGGGGCGGTGATTGTCCGCGGAAACCGGATCGCCTCCGCGACCTGCTACCTGCCGCTCTCTGAGAACCGGAACATTTCCAAGAAGCTCGGCACGCGGCACAGGGCGGCGGTCGGAATCAGCGAATCAACGGATTCCCTGACCATCGTTGTCTCTGAGGAGACGGGGTTTGTGTCCATTGCGCAGCGCGGAGCGCTGACTGTGATTTCGGAGCCCGACAGGCTGAGAGAGATTCTCGAGGCGCTGAACACGCAGCAGCCGTCTGCGCAGAAGCTCTCCAGGCCGTTCGGATTCGGCAGCCTGTTCCGTGGAAAGGATAAGCATGAAAAACAAACTGGCGGGTAATGTCGGCCTGAAGGTTATGTCCGTTCTCCTCGGGTTCGGCGCCTGGCTGGCAGTCACAAATATATCAAATCCAGAGGTGACGAGAACCAAGACGGTTCCTCTTACGGTGCTGAATGCGCAGATCCTGACAGATGCCGGAAAGACCTATGAGATCGAGAACGGCGATTCCGTGACGGTGAGCTACACGGTCCGCACCGGCAGCGCCTCCAGGATCAGCGCAGACGATTTCCGCGCGACGGTGGATCTCGCGAATCTCTACTCGCTGACGGGTTCTGTCCCTGTCACCGTCGAGGTGCTTGACCACAAGGATCTGATTTCCGGGACGCCGACCGCGCGGCCGGGAATTATCCGCGTCACGATGGAGGACATCCAGAACAAGAGCTTTGACCTGACGACCAGGACCGTGGGAAATCCGGCGGACGGATACGCGGTCGGAAGCCTGAGCCTTAATCCCGATCACATCATGGTGAGCGGCCCGGTGTCTCTCGTGGGCCGGATCAGCTCGGTTGGCGTGGAGGTGGATGTCACCGATGCCTCGGAGGACTTCTCCGGAACGACGGAGGTTGTCTTCTATGATGCGAACGGCAACAAATTCGAGATTTCGGACGACCGCATCACCTGCCGGCCGGAGCAGGTGGATTTCAGCGTGGACATGCTGCGCGGAAAGACTCTGCCGCTGTCCTTTGAAACTTCGGGAGAGGCTGCGTCGGGCTACCGCTTCACAGGGGCTGAGTGCAGCGTGAAGTCCGTTGCGGTTGTCGGTGAGAAGAGCACGCTGGATTCTCTGAATGAGCTCGTGATTCCGGCATCCGCCCTGAACGTGAGCAATGCCACGGAGAACAGGGATGTGGTCCTGGACCTGAACCAGTATCTGCCGTCCGGCGTGTCGGTGAACGGGACGTCTACTGTGACGGTGACGCTCAAGGTGGAGGCCCTGAACACAAAGGCCTTCCAGCTGTCGCTTAACAGCGGGATCACGGAGACCGGGCAGCAGGATCAGTACGTGTACCGCCTCGACCCGGAGCTCATCTCGGTGGAGCTGAGCGGCCTTCCGGAGGATCTGGACAAGATCACGGCGGCCCAGCTTCTCGCGCAGATCGACTTTACGGGCATGCAGCCAGGCGTGCATGAGGGGAAGCTCTCCCTGACCGCGCCGACCGGGACTACGATTGCGACGGTCACGCCGTTTACGGTCATTGTGCGGGATGAGAGCGGGGGACCGGGCGAGACCGTGCCGGAGACCCCGGCTGCGGAGACTTCCGCGGAGGAATCCGGTGCATCGGCTGTCTCCGCAGGCCATAACAGTGAGACGGGAGAGCAGAGCGGCGGAAACGGCGCCGCAGCCGAGTCCGCCGGAAGTTCCGGTCCCTCCGGAGGAACGGAAGAAAGTTCAGGAGCTGCGGAGGAGAGCAGCGGGAGGTCCGGCGCGGCCGGATCTTCAAGACAGAGGGAGAGCGCATCCTCCGAGACCTCGGCCACGGCGAGGACAGCAGAGAGAGTCCCGTCGGAGAGCACTTCACATTGAGGGCCCTTCGCATTGAGAGCATTTCATAGTGAGAGCACTTCGAGGGGAGAGGACTCTGCACTGAGAGCGGGCCGCGCCAGCCGGCCCGGGAAAGGGTGTCACAGCTGGCAAAACTGGTGTGGGGAGGCAGAAATGGTCAGTCAGAAGGTAAAGGTTCACAATCCGAGCGGTCTGCATCTGAGACCTGCGGGGAATCTCTGCAAGGAGGCCCTGAAATACAGGAGCAAGGTGGAAATCATCACGGAGGACGGGGAGGCAAACGCCAAGAGCGTTCTCAGTGTCCTCGGGGCGTGCATCAAGTGCGGAGATGAGGTGGAGTTCCGCTGCACCGGCAGCGACGAAGGGGAAGCGCTCGCTGCGGTCGTCAAGCTGACAGAGGAAGGTTTCGGGGAAAAGGAATGATTTCGGGAGAGAATTCATGACGGTTTACCTTTTGTGCTATGCCGCCGCTTTTCTGGCCGCGCGGGCTTCCCATGATCTCCTCGCCGGAGCGGCCCTTTTGTTCGCCGCCGCGGTGCTTTTTCTCGGGGATGCGCGCGGGCCGGGGCTTCCGGTCAGGTGCAGGGCTCTCTTTTCCCTGAGCTTTGTCGGAGGAGAGGGGATTGCATGTCTGAAGCTCTCAAATCTTGAGACGCCCTGGGAGCCCCTCACATGGGCAGTTCTCTTTCTCGCCTACACGGTGTTCTGGCTCGTCTTTGAGCTATGGCGGAAGAATGAGGGGCTGCGTTTCCTGCAGTCCGGAGCCGGGAGAATGAGCGAAATCCGCACCGACCGGATGTTTCTGGCCGTTGTCGGGATTACGGCGCTCTCCTGGGTCTCTTTTCTGATCGAGGCGCGGATTCTGGGGTATGTCCCGCTCTTTCTCCGAGGGGTTCCGCACGCCTATTCCTATTTTCATGTGAGCGGACTGCACTATTTCACGGTTTCCTGCGTTCTGGTTCCTTCCTTCGCCGCGGTGCTCAGGGCCGCGGACCATGATCTCTCCGAGGTCCGGAGGGCGGTGCTTTTTCTCTGCACGGCTGCATCCCTCCTCATTCCGGTGCTCTGTGTATCCCGCTATCAGCTGATTTTTGCCGTTGTGACCGCGGGCTTCACGATTCTTCTTCTGCGGCGCAGCGCGGTTCCGCTCTGGGCCGGCGCTTCGGCCTTCCTGTTTCTTCTGGTTCTCTATGTGATTCTCACCGCCGCGCGTAGTCACAGCGTCTCCTATCTGAACGGTATTTTCGAGATGAAGAGGAATTTCCCGATCTTCATCAGCCAGCCCTACATCTATATTGCGAATAACTATGACAACCTGAACTGTCTGATCCGCGACCTCCCGGGACACACCTTCGGGCTCCGGATGCTGTTTCCGCTCTGGGCGCTCACGGGTCTTAAGTTCCTGTTTCCGCAGCTGGCTGCCTTCCCGCTCTACGTGACGAAGACCGAACTCACGACGGTGACGCTTTTCTATGACGCGTGGTACGATTTCGGAACGGCCGGAGTCGTCGTATTTTCCGCGCTTCTCGGCGCCCTGGCCTGTTTCCTGGAGACGGAGATGCGGAAACGCCACTCTCCCGTGTTCTGCGTTTTTTACGCACAGATCGCGGTCTATCTCGCGCTCGCCTTTTTCACCACGTGGTTTTCCAATCCGGCGGTCTGGTTTTATTTTGCGGAGACGCTCGCGGTCGGCTGGTTTGTCTCCGGCAGCCGGCGCGCGCGTAAAAAAATGAACAGCTGAATTGTAATTTGGACAGAAATTCGTTATTATGAACGTTAAAAGAAATTGCCGGAGCGGACTTTCCGGGTCCGCGGTTTCCGCAGCGGGTGCGGCAGGGCTCCCGCTGGCAGGAAAAAATAAAGGGGGAGAGACAGATGTCAATGGTTTCTGGGAAAATGCAGGTCCTTCTGCAGAACAATTCCGTTGTCCGCGCGATGTTTGAGGAGGGCAACCGTCTTGCCGCGATTTACGGACGGGAGAATGTCTATGACTTCAGCCTGGGGAACCCGAACGTGCCGGCTCCGGAGGCCGTGAACCAGGCGATCCGGGATGTGCTGCGTGAGAAGGATTCCGTCTATGTGCACGGCTACATGAGCAACGCGGGCTACCCGGAGGTGCGCCGCGCCGTCGCGGATTCCCTGAATCAGAGATTCGGGACCGCCTACACGGAAAACAACCTCGTCATGACGGTCGGAGCGGCCTACGCGATGAATATTCTCCTGAAGACCATTCTGAATCCGGGAGATGAGGTCATCGTCATCGCGCCGTTTTTCTCCGAATACCGGAATTACATCGGAAATTACGACGGGAAGACCGTGGTCGTGAAGGCAGATCCCGAGACGTTCCAGCCGGATCCGGAGGCGGTCGGCAGGGCGGTGACGCCGCGCACCCGGGCGCTGATCATCAATACCCCGAACAACCCGAGCGGCGTCGTCTACTCCGAGGAGACCCTGAAGGAGCTGAACCGCGTTCTCACGCAGAAGGAGAAGGAGTTCGGGACCGTGATTCTGACGATCTCCGATGAGCCCTACAGGGAGCTCGCCTATGACGGCGTCAGGGTCCCGTGGATTCCGTCCCTGATTCCGCACTCCTGCGTCGTGTACTCCTACTCGAAGGCGCTCTCGCTTCCGGGCGAGCGGATCGGGTGGCTCCTGGTCCCGGACACGGTTCCTGAGGCGGAGGATGTGACGGCGGCAGCGGTGATCGCGAACCGCATTTCCGGTGCGGTGAATGCTCCCTCCCTGATTCAGCTGGCGCTCTCGCGCTGCCTCGGAGAGAAGTGCGATGTCGAGGCGTATGACCGGAACCGGAAGCTTCTCTACAACGGGCTGAAGGACCTCGGATTTACCTGTGTGAAGCCGCAGGGAGCCTTCTACCTCTTTGTGAAGGCGCCGGACGGCGATGACGCGCACTTTTTCGAGGCGTGCAAGAAATACAATATTCTTGTGGTCCCGTGCACGTCGTTCGCATGGCCTGGGTATGTGCGCATTGCCTACTGCGTTTCCTACGACATGATTCAGCGCGCACTGCCGTTCTTTGCAAAGGTCGCCGAGGACTGCGGCCTGAAGAAGAGCTGACAGGGCTGCGGGACGGATTCAGGAACCTTCCGGCCTGCGGGACGGATTCAGAGCCTTCCGGATTGCGGGATGGATTCAGAGACCTTCCGGATCGCCGGAGAGCAGATGGACAATCATGATTTGACACGAAAGGAAAGTACGATGGAGAGAGAATGGGAGAAGTATTTCCGGGAGGTGGATCCGTACGTCCCCGGGGAGCAGCCGGAGCGTCCGGATGCGATCAAGCTGAACACGAACGAGAATCCTTATCCGCCTTCCCCGAAGGCGCTTGAGGCGTTGAAGGGCCTGGACTACACCTCCTTCCGCAGATATCCCGCACCGGAGGCGGATTCCCTGGAGGAGGCCATTGCGGAGAATTACGGACTGAAGCGGGAGAATGTCTTCGCCGGCGTGGGCTCCGACGATGTCCTTGCGCTGTCCTTCCTCACGTTCTTCAACAGTGAGAAGCCGGTGCTGTTCCCGGAGATCACCTACTCGTTCTACAGTGTCTGGGCGAAGCTTCTGAAGGTGAAATACGAGACAGTCCCGCTCGTGAACTTTGAGATCCGCCCGGAGGACTACCGCCGCGAGAACGGCGGGATCGTGATCGCGAACCCGAATGCGCCGACCGGTGTCCTGCTCCCGCTGGAGGCGGTGGAGGACATCGTCAGGAACAATCAGAAGTCGGTCGTGATCGTGGACGAGGCGTACATCGATTTCGGCGGGACGAGCGCACTGCCGCTCACGAGGAAATACGAAAATCTCCTGATTGTCCAGACCTTCTCGAAGTCCCGCGCGTTTGCGGGCCTGAGAATCGGGTACGCGATGGGAGACAGAAATCTGATTTCCGCCATCAAGCGCGTGAAGAACTCCTTTAATTCCTATCCGATCAACACGCCGGCAATTGTGCTCGGCACGGCGGTCGCGAAGGACCGGGCGTACTACGAGGGCACCATTAAGAAGGTGACCGCGACGCGTGAGCGGGTGAAGAAGGAGCTCAGGAGCCTCGGATTTCTCTTCAGCGACTCCATGACGAACTTCATTTTTGCGAGGCGTGAGGGAACCAGCGCGGTGGATCTGATGAACGCGCTGCGTGAGAAAAATATCTTTGTCCGCCACTTCGCCACGCCGCTCCTCAAGGACTACCTGCGGATCACGATCGGAACGGATGCGGAGATGGATGCGTTTCTTGCCGCGACAAGGGAATATCTGAAGGAGCACGGAGAACTCTGAGGGAATGGTTCTGCGAGGCAGCGCTATGGCAAAAGAAACTGATTTAAGGGGGAGCATCATGACACGGGAAGAAATCAGCAGAATTGTAGAGAGCGAGGAGGTGGAATTCGTCCGTCTCCAGTTCACCGACATTTTCGGTCAGTTCAAGAATATTTCCATCACGGCGAGCCAGCTCGGGGAGGCCCTCGAAAATGACTGCATGTTTGACGGCTCCAGTATCGAGGGATTTGTCCGCGTGGACGAGTCGGACATGTATCTGCATCCGGATCTCGACACCTTTGAGATCATTCCCTGGAGACCGCAGCAGGGGAAGGTCGCGCGGCTGATCTGCGATGTCTACCTCCCGGACGGAACGCCATTCTCCGGGGATCCGCGCTATATCCTGAGGAAGGCGGCGGACAAGGCGTACAAGATGGGATACAATCTGTATGTCGGGCCGGAGTTCGAGTTTTTCCTCTTCTCGCTGGATGAAAACGGAAGGCCTGATCTCAAGAATCTGGACCGCTCCAGCTACTTCGATGTGGAATATGTGGACACGGCGGAGAATGCGCGCAGGGACATCATCCTGAATCTGGAGGACATGGGCTACGAGATCGAGTCCTGCCACCATGAGATTTCCCCGTCCCAGCACGAGATCGATTTCAAGTACATCAACGCGATGGCGGCCGCGGACGAGATCATGACGTTCAAGATGGCGGCGAAGGCGATCGCGAAGCGCCACGGCCTCTACGCGACGTTCATGCCGAAGCCGATTCCCGGGGAGAACGGGAGCGGAATGCACATCAACATGTCGCTCTCCGACAGGAAGGGAAAGAATCTCTTCATCGACACGAAGGATCCGAACGGAATCTCGAAGATCGGCTACCAGTTCATGGCGGGAATCATGTCGCACATCCAGGAGATCATCCTCCTCACGAACCCGATCGTGAATTCCTACAAGCGGCTGGTGCCGGGATATGACGCGCCGACCAGAATCGCCTGGAGCTCCCGGTCGAACCGGAGCGAGCTGATCCGCATCCCGTCCCAGAGAGGAGACGAGACGAGAATCGAGCTCCGCTGCCCGGACTCGGCCGCAAATCCCTACTTTGCGATCGCGGCGTGCCTGATGGCGGGGCTGGACGGAATCGAGAAGAAGATGAAGCCCATGGCCGGTGTGGACAGAAATCTGTACGATCTCTCAAAGGAGGAGCTGGATGCGCTCGGAATCAAGGAGCTTCCCGCGACGCTCGGGGAGGCCGTCCAGTACTTCGAGAAGAGTGCGTTCGCGCGCGAGCTCCTCGGCGACCACGCGTTTGAGAAATACCTGGCTGCGAAGAAGAGGGAGTGGGAGGAATACAGCGCTGCGGTCACGGACTGGGAGATGAACGAGTATCTCATGAGGTTCTGAGACAGGGCGCGGTACTCTTTGGTTTCCTCAGGCAGGGGCTTTGAACGGAGGTGAGATCCGTGGGATGCATCGCCGCTTTCCCGAGGGAGGAGGACGTGCGGGTGATCTGCGGCATCCTTCGGAAGAACGGGTTTGATGTTGCCGGAAAGGCGCTGACAGGCGCGGCGGCGCTGAACTGTGCGTACGGCGCAGCGGGCGGGATTCTGATCTGCGCCTGTCAGTTCCGGGACATGAACTTCACGGAGATCCGGCAGAATCTGCCGGACTCCTTTTCCATGCTTCTGGTCTGCCGGAGCTCCCTCCTCTCGGAGGCCCTGCCGGACAATGTGGTTTTTCTGCCGCTTCCGCTGAAGGTGAACGCGTTTGTCTCGACACTCCGGACGCTTGAGGCTGAGCAGAGCGGGCGCCGGAGAAGGAAGAGGAGCCGTCCGCCGGTGCGGACGGAGGCGGAGGAAAAGCTGATCCGGGACGCGAAGAATGTCCTCATGGACCGGAACGGCATGACGGAGCCGGAGGCACACCGCTGGATGCAGAAATACAGCATGGATCACGGGCTGAACCTCATGGAAACCTCAGAGACAGTTCTCCATTACTGGAGTCTGTGAAAACAGCCTGATGCGCGGGCGCGCCTCTGCCCGGACAGCAGGAGGAGGCGCAGCCTGAACGGAGAACCTGAAAGCTTCACTGACGGAAAGAAAGGATTCTGTGGATGAAAGCATATCTGTTACTGGAGGACGGAACGCTGTTTACCGGAAGGAGCATCGGCGTCGAGAAGGAGGTCGTGAGTGAGGTGGTCTTCAACACCTCGATGACGGGCTATCTCGAGGTGCTGACGGATCCCTCCTACGCGGGGCAGGCGGTTGTGATGACGTACCCGCTGATCGGAAACTACGGCGTGTGCCGCGACGACATGGAGTCGGGGAGGGCGTGGCCGGATGCGTTCATTGTCCGGGAGCTCTCCGAGACGGCCTCGAATTTCCGCAGCCGTGAGACAATTCAGAGCTTCCTGAAGGAGGAGGAGATTCCCGGTATTGAGGGAATCGACACGCGTGCGCTCACGAAGCGCCTCCGGGAGCACGGAACCATGAACGGCTTCCTGACGACGAATCCGGACTTCAACCGGGAGGAGGCCATGGCGAGGATGAAGGAGTACACCGTGCAGGGCGTCGTCGCGCGGACGAGCTGCCGGGAAAAATACGTGCTGCCCGGGAGCGGAAAGCGCGTCGCGGTCCTCGACCTCGGCATGAAGAGAAACATCGCCCGCTCCCTGAACCGGAGGGGGCTGGAGGTGACGGTCTGGCCGCAGGACACGACGGCGGAGCGGATTCTGGAGACGCATCCGGACGGGATCATGCTCACGAACGGACCCGGTGATCCGAAGGAGAACACGGAGGTCATCCGCCAGATCCGGAAATTCTATGAGACCGACATCCCGGTCTTTGCGATCTGCCTCGGGCATCAGCTCATGGCGCTCGCAGCGGGCGGCGACACGTACAAGATGAAATACGGCCACCGGGGCGGAAACCATCCGGTGAAGGATCTCTCGACGGGCCGCGTCTACATCTCCTCCCAGAACCACGGCTACGCGGTGGATGAGAAGAGCCTGGACCCGAAGGTCGCCGTTCCGGCCTTCCGGAACGTGAACGACGGAACCAATGAGGGACTCCGCTATGTGGGAAAGAAGATCTTCACGGTCCAGTTCCATCCGGAGGCCTGCCCCGGACCGCGGGATTCCTCGTACCTCTTTGACCGTTTTATTGAGATGATGGAGGTGAAATAACATGCCGAAGAATCCTGATATTCACAAGGTACTGGTCATCGGCTCCGGCCCCATCGTCATCGGGCAGGCGGCGGAGTTTGACTACGCGGGAACCCAGGCCTGCCGGTCCCTGAAGGAGGAGGGCGTTGAGGTCGTCCTTCTGAACTCCAACCCGGCGACCATCATGACGGACAAAGACATCGCGGACCACGTCTACATCGAGCCGCTGACGGTCGAGGTCGTGGAGAAGCTGATCCTGAAGGAGAAGCCGGATTCCGTCCTGCCGACGCTCGGAGGCCAGGCGGGGCTGAACCTCGCGATGGAGCTCGCGGAGCGCGGCTTCCTGGAGGATCACAACGTGCGCCTGATCGGCACGACGGCCCTGACGATCAAGAAGGCCGAGGACCGGGAGATGTTCAAGGAGACCATGGAGAAGATCCATGAGCCGGTGGCTCCCTCGCAGGTTGTGGAGAATGTCGAGGACGGCATAAAGTTCGCGGAGGAAATCGGCTACCCGGTGGTCCTCCGCCCTGCGTACACGCTCGGCGGCAGCGGCGGCGGCATCGCCTCCGACCGGAAGGAGCTGGTGGAGATTCTGCAGAACGGCCTGCGTCTCTCGCGGGTGGGGCAGGTTCTCGTGGAGCGCTCCATCGCCGGCTGGAAGGAAATCGAGTACGAGGTGATGCGCGACTCCGCGGGCAATGTGATCACCGTCTGCAACATGGAGAACATAGACCCGGTCGGCGTCCACACCGGCGATTCCATCGTCGTGGCGCCGTCCCAGACGCTCGGGGACAAGGAGTATCAGATGCTCCGCACCTCGGCGCTAAACATCATCACGGAGCTCGGGATCACAGGCGGCTGCAACGTGCAGTACGCCCTGAATCCGGACAGCTTCGAGTACTGCGTGATCGAGGTGAATCCCCGCGTGAGCCGCTCCTCGGCGCTCGCGTCGAAGGCGACCGGATATCCGATCGCAAAGGTCGCGGCGAAGATCGCGCTCGGCTACACGCTGGACGAGATCAAAAACGCGGTCACGAAGAAGACCTACGCCTCCTTCGAGCCCATGCTCGACTACTGCGTCGTGAAGATGCCGCGCCTTCCGTTCGACAAGTTCATCACCGCGGAGCACACGCTCGGCACGCAGATGAAGGCGACCGGCGAGGTGATGTCGATCTGCACGAGCTTCGAGGGCGCACTCATGAAGGCAATCCGCTCCCTGGAGCAGCACGTCGATTCCCTCATGAGCTACGACTACTCCGGCCTGGACGACGATGAGCTTCAGAAGAAGCTCACCCAGGTGGACGACCGGCGGATCTGGGTGATCGCAGAGGCGCTCCGCCGCGGCATGTCCTACGATCAGATCTACGCGCTCACGAAAATTGACCGGTGGTTTCTCCACAAGATCGACCGCCTGGTCCACATGGAGGCGGAGCTCAGGCGCCGCCCGCTCACGGAGGAGCTGCTCCGCGAGGCGAAGCACATGGAATTCCCGGATTACATCATTGCGAAGCTCTCCGGGAAGAGCGCGGAGGAAGTGAAGAGTCTGAGGCTTAAGTACGGCATTGTCCCGGGCTTCAAGATGGTCGACACGTGCGCCGCGGAGTTCAAGGCGGAGACGCCGTACTACTACAGCACGTTTGACGGGGAGAACGAGGCGGAGGAGACCTGCGACCGGAAGAAGGTTCTGGTGCTCGGCTCCGGCCCGATCCGGATCGGCCAGGGCATCGAGTTCGATTTCTGCTCCGTGCACTGCACCTGGACCTTCAAGAAGGAAGGGTATGAGACCATCATCATCAACAATAACCCGGAGACGGTCTCCACGGACTTTGACATCGCGGACAAGCTGTACTTCGAGCCGCTGACGCCCGAGGATGTGGAGAATGTGGTCCGCTTCGAGAAGCCGGACGGCGCGGTCGTCCAGTTCGGCGGGCAGACGGCGATCAAGCTCACGGAGGCGCTCATGAAGATGGGCGTCAGAATCCTCGGGACGGATGCGAAGGATGTCGATGCCGCGGAGGACCGGGAGCTCTTCGACGAAATCCTCCAGAAGACGGGGATTCCGCGCGCGGCAGGTGGCACGGTCTTCACCGCCGAGGAGGCGAAGAAGGTCGCGAACCGGATCGGCTACCCCGTGCTGGTGCGCCCGTCCTACGTGCTCGGCGGCGCCGGCATGCGGATTGCGATCAACGATCACGACATCGATGAGTACATCGGCAACATCAACCGCTACACCCAGGAGCACCCGATCCTCGTGGACAAGTACATCCGCGGCATCGAGGTGGAGGTGGACGCGGTGTGCGACGGCGAGGACATCGTGATCCCCGGCATCATGCAGCACATCGAGCGGACCGGCATCCACTCCGGCGATTCGATCAGCGTGTACCCGGCGCCCTCCCTCTCTGACACCGTGAAGCGGACCATGGTGGACTACTCGTGGAAGCTCGCAAAGGCGCTTCACGTGAAGGGCATGATCAACATCCAGTTCATCGCGAAGGGGGACGACGTCTATATCATCGAGGTGAATCCGCGGTCCTCCCGCACGGTGCCGTATATCTCGAAGGTGACCGGAATCCCGATCATCCCGCTCGCGACGCAGGTGATCTGCGGGCACAAGCTCAGAGATCTCGGATACAAGCCGGGGCTTCAGCCGGAGGCGGACTATGTCGCGATCAAGATGCCGGTCTTCTCGTTCGAGAAGATCAGGGACGCGGACATCAGCCTCGGACCGGAAATGAAGTCCACCGGCGAGTGCCTGGGGATTGCGAAGACCTTCAACGAGGCGCTCTACAAGGCGTTCCAGGGTGCCGGCGTGAAGCTCCCGAAATACAAGAACATGATCATCACTGTCCGGGACGAGGACAAGGAG
>CACXCJ010000013.1 GCA_902766175.1 uncultured Lachnospiraceae bacterium | reverse complement strand
GAGAGGGGCCGGTCGCTGTAATCCGTCTTCGTCCCCGCGATCCGGTCCAGGACGTCCTCGCCCTCGATCAGCTTTCCGAACGCCGCGGATCTCATATCCCGGGCCGCCCATGCCGGTCCCCTCGGGATCTCCGCCCTGAATCATGAAGCCGGAAATCACGCGGTGGAAAATCAGGCCGTCGTAAAAGCCGCTGCCCGCAAGGCTCAGGAAATTCCGCACCGTGTTCGGCGCCTTTTCCGGATAGAGCTCCGCCTTCATGACGCCGCCGTCTGCCATCGTAATGGTTACCACTGGGTTTTTCATCAATTTTCTCCAATCTCTGCTGTCAGATGCTGTTTTTCCTCAGGTCAGATACTGTTTTTCCTCAGTTTCCGTCTTCCGCCAGAAGCTTTTTCAGCTCCTGCACGGTCCGGCCCAGCGGAAGCCCGACGACATTCGTGTACTCCCCGCGGATTCCGCGGATGTAAGCGCCGAAGGGGCCCTGGATTCCGTAGGAGCCCGCCTTGTCCATCGGATCTCCGCTCTCTACGTACGCGCGGATCTCCTCCTCTGTCAGCGGATAGACGGAGACATCCGTCCGCACCGCAAACGTCACCTCGCGGGCGCCGCAGAGAATCATCGTGACGCCTGTATAGACCTGATGCGTCCTGCCTGAGAGGCTGCGCAGCGTCCGGACCGCGTCCTCCGCGTCCCTCGGCTTCCCCAGAATCTCTCCATCCCGGACCACCACGGTATCCGCGCCGATGACGACCACTCCCGGCGCCTGGCCCGAGGCGATATCCCGCGCCTTTGTCCTGGAAAGTGCCTTCACGAGGCCCGCCGGCGTCTTCGCCGCAGATTTCTCCTCCTTATGGCTCGGGATCACCTCCGCCCGGATTCCCGCCTGAAGGAGAAGCTCCCTTCTCCGGGGGGATGCCGATGCGAGCACGATTTTATGCCCTTCCGGCGCGCCCGTACCCTTCCGGCGCGGCACGCCGCTCTCCTGGCGCAGCACGCCTCTCTTCTGCCGCGGCGCGCCGTCCTCCTGTGTCCGCGCTCCGCTCATCTGAGCACCTGATCCCCGTCCTTCGCGATGACGTAAGTCTTCACGCCGAGCTGGCGCATCCAGCCGCGCACCTCGAGCGTCTTCCAGGGGCCGCTGTTGGCTCCGCTGCCGCTGTCATTGTCCCACAGCCACTCCGGGCAGCACCAGAGCGTGATCTGCGGCCGCACCGCCTCGTAGACATTCCGGTCCACCCCCTGCTCGCCGTGGTGCGCCATCTGCACGATGTCGGCCTTCAGCTCCCCGAGGCTGTCCTTATACTCATTCAGGAGGCTGTTGCCCGCCGGGACGCCCATGTCGCCGAGAAACAGGATCCGCTTTCCGTTCAGCTCGACACGGTACGCGACCGAGGAATTGTTGATCGCATTCACCTGGAACTCATAGGGGCTGTTCATCACGGTGATCCGGACATCGTCCACGTCAATGACATCGCCCTTCTGAATGTTCGGGTGATTCACGGACGGGCTGAGCTTTGAGAGAGCCGCGAGATTCTGAGAGACCATGTCCGCGCGGTACGCCTCATTTGCCTGGTACCACTCGATCGGCAGGTAGTGATAGTAGACCGCATCCACCGTGATGCCGGAGTTCTCGTCATTCAGAATCTTCGTCATGGCGCCCACATGGTCGGAGTGAGGGTGCGTGACAAGCCACGCGGAGACACGCCCGCCCCTTTTCAGAATGGCCTGCTTCAGGTGCTCCGTCTCGTTCTCTGTGCCGCCGTCCACCACGATCACCTTTCCGCTCTTTGTCGTGATGAGAAAGGCCTCCATCTGGCTCGCCGAATCCGGGGAGAGCATCATGAGCTCGCCGCCGCCAAAGAGCGTCGTCGTCACGACGCGCGGCTCAGACAGCGTATTGGAGCCCGCCGCAGCGCCGGCCGGCGCTGTCGCCTCAACGACTGCGCCCGAGCTCTCCGTGTTCTCCGCGGCTCCTGACGCAGCGCTTCCGGTGACCGCCGCTGCACTGCCTTCCGCGGCGGAGCTCTCCGGCGCCCCGGCAACTGCACCGCTCTGATTTCCCGCCGCTGTCCCGGAAGAAAGAGAGGTGTTTCCAGACGACTGCCCGGTGCCTGCCGCCGCGGTGCCGCCTGAGGTCTGTGCGCCCGCGGCTGTGCTCCGGGCTCCGCGGCCCACGACCGCCGCATCCGCCTGTCCCGCCGGGAGAAAAACAATCACCGCGGCGAGGAACACCGCTGCTGCGCGGACTGCCCTGTTTCGAAAAAGCTGTCTCATGATTCCTCCATTCTGATCACTTCGGAACCGTTTTTATCCCGCCGAAGTTACTTCGCTGCCTGAGAGTCCTTCTCCTGATCCTTGCTGCCGGAATACTTTCCGCCCGGGACCATGACCGGCCCGTCAGACAGATAGACCTCATTCTCCCCGTCATACTCGGAGAACGGAACGATCTTCTCATAGGAGCCCGCCGGAATCGTCATGCTCACGAAATATTTCTCCGGGCTCATGATGTCCGCCTCGCGGAACACCTGCACATTCACCGCGTAGGTCTTGTACAGCCCGCCGTAGTAATCCTCGCTCGAGAGGTCGATCGAGAAATCCTGCTCCTGGCAGGCGTCATTGAACGCGCGGACTATTTCATTCGCATACGTGACGCCATCCGCCTCCGTCGCGTCATTGACGAGCGGCCAGATGAGCGTCACGGTCTTCGTGTCCTCATCCACCACGGTGTCGATGTAGCTGCTGAGCGTATAGGTCTCCTCGTCCTTGATCAGCTCCTCGCAGGAGTCCTGCGCCTCGTCGAAATCGATCTTGAGTCCGCTGTGGATCTCCTGATCCGGTTCCTCCTCATTCGCCGATGACTGCGCGACGGATTCGATCACGCTCTGATTCCTCTTTGCCATTCCGCAGCTGCCGAGCTGGGAAGCAAGTGAAACCGCTGCCAGAAGGACAGCTGCCTTTCCAAAACGATTCATGCTCAACCTCTCATTTCCTCCAGATCCGCAGACATACCTGAAACAACCACGTCATTATATAGGAGGCATTCCCTTTTTTACAGTGTTTTTTTGAAATGTCAGAAAAAGTTCAAAAAGTTTGCCTTGCGATGAAAGAGGAGCGGGGGTAGAATGTTCAATATCTGGATGTTATTTTAGAAAAATGAACATCCGTCTCAGGAGGGAATCTGATGAAAATGAACACGCCGCTCCGCGGCCGCATCGACTGGGTCATCACCCTGGTCCCGTTTCTCTGCATTCTGGCGCTCTGCCTGACGTTCTTCACCGATCCGGAGGGCTCGGGGCGGATTCTGAACGCCATCCGGTCCTTTCTCGGGGAGGAGTTCGGCTGGTACTACCTTCTTCTCGGGCTCGGAATCTTTTTCGTCACGCTCTACATGGCGTTCTCCCGCTTCGGGAAGATCCGCCTCGGAAGCGGCGCGCCGCAGTACTCCCTGTTCCGCTGGGGCAGCATGATGTTCACCGCCGGTCTCGCCGCCGACATCCTGTTCTACTCCCTCTGCGAGTGGATGATTTACGCGAATGAGCCGCATGTTCTCGAGATGGGCAGCATCCAGGACTGGGCCGCCACGTACCCGCTCTTTCACTGGGGGCCGATCCCGTGGGGCTTCTACATGGCGCTCGCCGTCGCGTTCGGCTTCATGATCCACGTCCGGAAGCGCCCGAAGCAGAAATACTCCGAGGCGTGCCGGCCGCTGCTGGGCTCCCTCACGGATCACTGGGCGGGGAGACTGATCGACATTCTCGCGGTCTTTGCGCTGATCGCCGGCACCGCGACGACCTTCTCCGTCTCCGCGCCGCTCCTCTCCGGCGCCGTCTCGACCATCCTCGGCGTCTCCGACAGCACCGCGCTCACCATCCTGATCCTCCTCGTGATCTGCGCGCTCTACACGACCTGCGCCTACCTCGGCCTGCGCGGTGTGTCCTGGATGGCAGCCTCCTGCACCTGGCTTTTCTTCGCGCTGCTGCTCTTTGTGCTGTTCGCCGGCGGCATGCCCCGCTACATCCTGGAGACCGGTCTCACGGCAGCCGGAAACGTCATCCAGAACTTCATCTCGCTGAGCACCTACACGGACCCGCTCCGCGAGAACAGCTTTCCGCAGAACTGGACCATCTTCTACTGGGCCTACTGGATGGTCTGGTGCGTCGCGACACCGTTCTTCATCGGCTCCATCAGCCGCGGGCGGACGGTCCGGCAGGTGGTGCTCGGCGGCTACTTCTGCGGCCTCGCGGGAACGTGGATGTCCTTCATCATCCTGGGGAACTACGGCCTCGGGCTTCAGATGACAGGGCGCGCGGATCTGCTCGGCGTGTACGCAGCGACCCGGAGCCTCTACGAAACGATCATCGCGGTGCTTGAGACGCTCCCGCTCTACCGCTTCGTCCTTATCCTTCTCGCCCTCACCATGATCGCCTTCTACGCGACCTCCTTCGACTCGATCGCACTCGTCGCGAGCGCCTACTCCGAGCGCTCCCTTGCGGACGGGGAGGAGCCGGACCGGAGACTGAAGCTCTTCTGGTCCATCCTCCTGATCCTTCTCCCGATCGCGCTCCTTTTTTCCGAGAGCTCCATGGCCAACCTCCAGAGCGTCTCGATCATCGCGGCGTTTCCGATCGGAATCATCATGATTCTCATCATCGCCTCGTTCTTCAAGGACGCAGAGCGGTATCTCGCAGAGACTGCCGGAGAGGGGGACATACAGGGAAAGTGCCGGACGGCGGCCGGGGTACAGAGCGCTGCGGAAGGGAGCGGACAGTGACGGTGCGGGAGGCGTTTCTTTCGCGCGTCCGCGAGCTCTGCGATCTCAAAAACGTGACGCTCTATGAGCTCGCCGCACGATCCGGGCTTCCGAAGTCAACGCTTCTCTCGGCCCTTGATGCGGACCGCGGGAATCCGTCCCTGAGGACGATCGCACGGATCGCGGACGGATTCGACATGACACTTCAGGAATTCTTTGACTCAGCGCTCTTCTGCCGCGTCCTGGAGGAGCGGTAATCGAGGTTCTCCGTCTCTTCTACCAGGTAGATGGGCCTCCCCTTCACCTCCTGGAACAGGACTCCGATGTACTCGCCTATGATTCCGATCAGGAAAAAGAGCACCGCGAACATGAAGCAGAGCAGGACGATGATGGTCGTGTACCCGTCCGGCGCGCCGTTTCTGAGCTTCACAGCCACGCTGTAAATCAGGAGAACAAGGCCCAGGAATCCCGAGATGACCCCGGCATAGATTCCGAGCCTGAGCGGCAGGTCGGAAAAGCTCACGATCGTGTTCATCGAAAAGCGGAAAAGCTTCTTCAGGGAATACTTGCTGTGTCCCGCGGCGCGGTCCGCCGCCTCATAGGTGAGAACGGCGCTCCGGAAGCCTATGCTCTGGACGTACCCGCGAAGAAAGCGCACGCGCTCCCGGTAATTCTGCCGGAGGATCTCCGCGGCCCGGCCGGACACGCCGAAGAAATCCGACGCGTTCTTCTCGAAATTCCTCCCGCTCAGGGAATTGATCACCGCGTAGAAGCCGCTCGACGTGATGTTCTTCAGGAGGCCGGCGGAGCGGTTCGCGGTCCGTACCATGGAGATGACCTCATACCCCTCGTCGAAGAGCTTCAGCATGGCCGGGATACAGGAGGGCGGGTGCTGAAGATCCGCGTCCATGCAGATCACCGCATCGCCCGACGCGAAATCGATCCCCGCGATCATGGCGGCCTCGTGGCCGAAATTTCTCGAGAAGCGCACCGTCTTTACGCGCGGATCCGATGCCGCGAGACCGGACAGAATCTCCCGGCTCCGGTCAGCGCTTCCGTCATTCACAAAGAGAATCTCATACTCCCATCCGCAGTCTCTGAGGATCTTCCCCGCCTCCCTGTAAAAAAGCGGGAGCGCCTCCTCCTCATTGAAGACGGACACGACAAGAGAAAGCAGCTTCTTACTCATAGATCTCGATCCCCGTGCTCTCATGGGAGGGAACCCGCTTCTCCTTCGGGGGAAGCTGCATGTAATCCCCGTAGATATGTCTCAGGACTTCATCGTAGTGGACGGGGATGCAGAGCTCCACGTCCTCGAACAGGATCCTGGTCTGCTCCGTGACCCAGGAGTCCTTCAGGCGGATGTCGATGAAGCCGGGGTCATAGTTGGAGTAGTACCAGTACGCGGTCTTCTTATTGTTGTCTGCCTTCGCGAGCGCATCCTGCAGGCGGAAGAGACTCCGCATCGGGATCCCCCTTCCGACCGCGGTGCTCACCGCGACGGCCGCCTTCAGCATGCCGGGATACTTCGCGAGATTTATGCCCCAGCGGTGTCCCATGGCGGCCGCGTAGACGGCCTTCTGCCGGGCAATGCGTCCGGACGCGGCGCCCCTGCTGTCCGGGAGGCGGTCCAGGATGAAGAGATCCACCCAGAGGTGGTTCAGCTTCTCCTCATAGAACGCGGTCTCCCGGTCGGGAATCCGGCGGCGCGACTTCAGATAGATGATGCGCGGAGTAAAATCGTAGAAGCGGGTGCCGCCCGCAAAGCTGTCCGGCAGAAGGAGCTTCATCCCCTCCGGCAGCTCCCGCGGCGCGACCTTCCGGAACGCCTCCCAGCTGTTCCGCGGCATCACGAGATCCGCGTCATCGTCCCAGGGGATGAATCCCCCGTGGCGGATCGCCCCGAGAAGCGTTCCGGCGTCGAGGGAATAGGAAATCCGGTATTTTGTGCAGATCCGGTCAATTTCCTTCAGAATTTTCAGGTTTGTCTCCTGCACCTTTCTGAGACCGTACATGTTAGTCATGGAATATATTGAGCCTCCGCTCCTTTAAAAGTGCCAGTGCGCTCCGGATCTTCGCCGGGTCGTGGTACTGCAGTGTCTGAACCAGTTCCGCATCGTCCTCTTCCTCGAAGTGAAGCGCGGTCTCCCTCATCGCCTGAAAGTTCTCCAGACGGTACGGCGCCATGTGGATCTCCCGCGCGGTCGTGACCGTGCTCCCGATGAGAAAGGCGAGGATAATGACGGCAGGAGCCTTTCTCATCTGCCCGGCCGCCTTCCCGGATGCCAGCGCAAGCGTCAGGATAATTCCCGCGATTCCGACCTGATACTGCAGCGCATAGCGGGAACTCATCCCGTAGGAAGAGCTCAGGAAAATCCAGCGGGACGCGGTCACCAGCACGTGGTTTAAAAAGCCGGAGGTGAGGAGAAAGAGCGGAAATGTGCTCTCCTCGTAGAGCTTCCTCCGGAAGGTCAGGTAAAACGAGAGCGCGTAGCAGAGGAGCACGAGAATCCCGAGGAGCACGGTCCCCTCTGCCGGGATTTTCAGCGCCTCCGCAGTCTCCCCGCCGATCAGCATCGAGGAAAACGAGCGGACAAAGAGCGCCGGGAGGAGAAGCGGCCGCGCGGAGAGAACCTGAAAAATGGAGTCCGTCGTCGCACCCGCGCGCTCCTCCACGGAGCACGCGCGGCTTATGAGATAGAGAATCAGCGGCGCCGCCGTACAGGCCATCCGCTGAAGTGCCTGCCGCAGGTCCCGCTTCATGACGCACACCGTGAAGAGGTCCGCCAGAAGAAGTGTCACCGCGTAGACCCCGCAGTAGGGGCCCGCGAAAAAGAGGATCGTGATCCACGGGAGAAGGAGGAGCGCCCTCCGATCCCCCGGCTTTCCGTCCCCGCGGAGGCAGCGGTCATAGACCGCGTAGTGGTGCCAGAACAGGGCGAACGCCGCGAAGTGGACCCACCCGGAGCCGTTTGTCAGCATCTCCCACTTGTTGAGGGAAAAGAGAAAGAGAAGAAGCGCCGCGGTCACCGGCGCAGAGATCCCGCGGCGGATGCAGTAGCGTCCCGCCACCGCCGCAGAGAGCGCGAGAAAGAGGGCGCCGAGCATCATGTCAAACATGGTGCTGTAGTGAAAGAGCGCCACATTCACGATCCGCTCCGGATAGTTCGCCGGAATCCGCGTCAGGATGTCCGCATGCAGGTAGGGCGCGAAGCTCGTGACGTCCCCGAGGTAGGAGTTCACGAGGCGGATGTAGTCCGTGTAGACGACATTGACCGCCGCGCTCCGGATATAGGCCGTGAGAAAGAGAAAGCCGAAGAGCGGCAGAAGATACGCTGTGATTTTTCTTCCCATGGCCCCTCCCCTTTCTCAGAATCCTGTTCCTGTCACTGCGATTATAGCCGCGATTTACTCCGCGGTAAAGTTCACGATCATCGCGAGCCGGTCGGTTCCGCGCTGCTCAAGCGCATTTTCCACGTAAAAGTTTGTTGAGAACGTGAGGTCCACGATCTGCTGCGGCGCCGCCGGAATGACGAAATCCGCCTCGTTGCTCTTCAGGAGATACGTGACCGCGGGCTCTCCGTTCTCGGTGACCCGGATCCACTCGTCGCCCCGGAGGTTTCCGGGGTACATGACGTGCATCGCGATATCTCCGCCTGCCCCCGTCATGATGCGAAGGTGCGCGTTCTCATCCATCCAGCCGTCCTGCGTGTAGTAGCCGCTCACCACCGTGAGCTTTAAATCCCGCACCAGATCCGTCACATCCGTGAAAAGGTCGTGCGGCGCGTCCTCCTTCAGGATGATCATGTCGTCCGTGACCTGCCCGAAATCGAGGACGGAGTCCACGTGCCGGACCTCGGTCCCCTGCCCGGTCCGCTCCGGGTCGAAGGTCTTGAAGAAGGTCTCCGCGGTGAAATCGCTCATCTCATAGAAATTTCCAATGATATAGATCTTCTTCCCGAGGATGTCCCTTCCGTACTTTCCGTACGTCACGTCCGCCAGAGAATTATAGCGCTTCTGATTCGGGAACAGGTAAATATTTCCGCTGCAGCTCCGGTAGCAGAGCTGCACCAGGACACAGAGCACAGCCGAGGCCGCAAAGAATGCGAGCGGAAAGCGCTCCGAGATCTCGTAGCGGTGCTCGGCCTCCGGGTCCTCATTTCTCCGGAGGAGAACCGTCCGCCGAAGGCCGATCAGGCAGCAGAGAAGAAGGAGCCAGAAGACGTAGACCACATAGACCCAGCGCATCTCGACGCGGATGGTCACCGCGGACGATACCGCCGTCCCGATGAGAAAGCCGAGGAAGAACACCGCGTCGCCGAGGACCCGTCCCCAGGAGACGCCGTAGCGCTTTCCGCCGCGAAGCCCGGAGAGCACAAGGCAGAGGAGGGCCAGAAGGAGAAGGTTCCAGAGCAGCACCAGAATCTTGACGCAAAACGGCGTGTTCTGCCACGGCAGCCCGCAGAGATAGTCCGGACCGGCATTCACCCCCGCCGCGTAGAGAAGCTCGACCAGGAAATTTGTGAGGATGCTCCCCCTTGTCGCCGTGTCTGCGACATTCGTTCCCCCGGTTCCCGCGGGGGAGAGCGTCCCGATCGCGGCTCTCCGCGCGAAAAGCATCAGGGCAAACAGAAGGAGCGGCAGGAGCCAGCGGGACACCTTCTTCTCCTTCTTTATGAGGAGGCAGTAGAAAAACATGGGCAGGAGCACCATGTACCGCTCGTGCGTGAAGCAGTTGAGCAGATAAAAGAGAAGGGCCGCCCCCAGGTTCCGTCCGCCGTTTCCTTCCTCCCGGAGATAGCGGTACAGAAAGAGGCACTGCGCCGCCGCGAAAAAGATCCCCATGGTCTCCATGAGACCCAGGAGCTGGCCGATCTGGTAGTAGGCGAAGTGCGACGAGAGAAACAGCATCCCGGCCACAAATCCTGTCGCACGGCTTTTTGACAGCCGCGCGGCGAAGGCGTAGAGGAAGGAGGCGAGAAGCGCATTCAGAAGAATGTTGATCGGGACAATCCAGGTGATGTGGTTTCCCACGATGAGGAGCTCGAGCCAGGCCGCCAGCCAGTAGACCGGGCGGAAGCGGGTCGAGCCGACCGGAAAGACATACTCCCGGAAGCTCTGCTCCCCCCAGCAGGACCACATGTAGAGATCATCCATGTAGAGTCCGGAGATCCGGAACTTCCGGTTCACAAGGAACGCCCACCCGAAGAGAAGAAAGATCAGGATGAGGTCCGTCCGAAAATCCGGGACGGCGGCGGGGCGCCTTCTAGTCTCTGATTCCTGCCTGGTACTCATAGAGCGTATTTCCCTCCTGTCGGATGACGGAGCTTATGCTTCCGTCCTCCTGCATGTACCGGATGATCTCTTCCGCGCGGGCGTGGTCCGCGAGAAAGGAGTCCTCGGTATAAAGATATGTGATGCCGGCTTTTTCCAGATAGTCCTTGAAATCATTCAGGGTCTTCACCAGGGCGACATTGCCCCCGCTCCCCTCGACATCCGTGTAGCTCTCGGTGACGCAGGGGAACAGGTAGCACGTTGGTTCCTCCGCCATCGCAAGGAGCCGGATTCTCGCCGCGTTGCGAAGGTAGCGGTAGATCGGCTCCTTCGCGCCGAGAATCATCTGATCCTCGATGTCCGAGACGTGGTCATAGAACCCGTAGTGGTTCAGCTTCGGCTCCGTGAAGCCGCGCGCGCCCGCCCAGTTCGTCAGGCAGACGAGGAACGCCGAGACGAAAAAGGCCGGAAAAACGGATCGCATCAGAGCGCCGGGTCTCTTCCGCCAGCGCGACACCGCGCACAGAACGGCGAGCGCATAGGTCAGGTTATAGTAATTGCCGTCCACCTGATAGAGGAGACAGAGCGTCAGTGCATCGAACAAAAGGAGCACCACAAGGGTCACGCCGAGGCAGGACGCGGCCGGCGCCCCGCCCCGCTCTTCCGGCGCTTCCGCTGCCGCTGTGGCTGGCGCTGCTGTATGTGCCCTCGGTTCCGGCAGGGGAAGCGCCGCGAGCAGGCATACCGCAGAAATCGGCGCGCCCCAGGCGATCCGGATGTGCAGCGCGTCCTCCCCGGCCGGCGCAATGAGAAGGAGAAAAAGCCGGTGCAGGAAAAAGAGCAGGTTTTCCGCTGCGCTCCCGCCCGCGGAGGCATTCGGGACGCGCTGAACCGCGAGCGGATACTTTCCGTGCATCCCGAGCTTCTCCCAGATCCCGGTGAAGACCGTGACCAGGGGGTAGCCGGTCAGGTGGAGCGTCCGGAGCGTGACGCCGGCGAGTGCGGCGAGGACAAGGAGAAAGACAGGAAGCAGGAAGGCCGCGCGGCGCCATCCGCCGGCCCCGGTCTTCCGGTCCGCGCGGGGCTTCCAGCCGGCCCCGGTCTTCCGGTCCGCGCGGGAAGCGCCCGCGGGAGCCGCTGCCTGCATCTCCCGGTTTCTGCGGCACCGGACTCCCTCTTCCGCGAGAAAGGCCGCGCCGCTGAGAAGGAGGAGTCCGGAGAACGCGATCGCGGTCGGCTTGAAGCACAAGGTGAAGGCGAGCGAGGTGAGCGCCCAGAGGACGGAATCCGCCCGCAGGAAACCGGAATTTCCGCGGCCGCCCGCCTCGTGCGGCGCTCTCACGGAGCTGCCCGCCGCACTGAATGCGCTGCCCGCCGCGCCCATGAAATCGCTCACCGCAAGGAACTGAAACAGCAGCGTGATCATGTCGGTCTTCGCGGAGGTGGAGAGATTCATGATGCCGGGGACGGCGGCGCAGAGAAGCATGGCGCAGTTCCCTGCCCTTCTTCCGAAATGTGCCGCGGCCGTGTCCCGCACGAGAAGGAGAAAGAGCACCGCGCACCAGAAGGAGAAGGCGAGAACAAAACCGTACGTCGGGGTCCCGGAGAGCGGCAGCGTGAGGATTTCCAGCCCCTTCGGGTAGAAATAGACCGCGTTGACGGATCCGAGGTTCTCGAAGAAGCCGCGCCCGTTGTCCAATATATAGAAGGAGCGGAGCCCGTAGTGAATCGAGTCGTGATCGAGTGTGATGTTCATCCGCCCCGCGTGGATCGCGAGAAGCGTGAGAACCGAGGCGGCGAAAAGGCTGCCGGAAGCCGCTTTTTTCCGGCGCCCCGCCCAGGAAGAAACGCCTGCGGAAACTGTCCCCGGCAGAGACGGTCCGCCCTTCTCCGCGACAGCGCCCGCATCCCGGCGGCCGGCGGCATCGGCCGCTTCTTCCAGAAAGACAGGCGGGAAGAGATGGCAGAGGCGGAGAAAGAGATAAAGCAGAACGGCCAGCGCCGCAAAGCCGGCGCCCGAGAGCCGCGCGATTTTCGGCCCGCCGAGATGCATGCCCGACAGGAGGCAGAAAAGCACAATCTCAAGCGCCGCGCCGGCGAGGAAATCGTGGCAGAGACGGAGCGCACGCGTCTCCCCTGTGACGGCAAGTCTTCTTCGGGAGAAAAGAAGAACGTCCTCCCCCGCGAGAATGAGGCAGAGCACCCAGAGCCCGCTCACAAAAACAGGAAGAAAGATCCGGTGCACCCAGAGAAACAGGCAGAACTCGAAGAGCATCAGGCTGTACCTGGGCCCGGGCTCCCGCACATGCCGGTGCGTGAGAAAAAGAAGAAGGAAGAGAACCAGAAGCTCCGCGAACATTTCCCAGGTGCGCGGATCGGAGAACTGCTCAGAAAAAAAGCCGCTGAGCGTGAGAAAGAGGAGCGCAAGCAGACTGAGAACCAGCGCTGCCGCGAAAACCACGCTTCCCTTTTCAGTCCTCATAGGTCTCATAGGATCTCCTGTAGAGCCTCAGAATCTGCCGGGCGGGAATAAACGGGAGCACGGTCTGGAACATCTGTGCCTCTTCCCTCTCCCGCACGTGATCCTCGATGCACTCCTTCGTCGCGGCGCCGTCATGAATCCGGTAAAGAAGGAGCGGTCGCTCCTCCAGAATCCACCGGCCGCCGCCGGATGCAAAGTCATAGAGAAACTGCCAGTCCAGCACAAATTTCAGATCCGTCCGGAACGGCCGCTCCGCGCACGCGTCCTTCCGGTACGCGCAGGTGGGGCAGACCACCGGATTCCCGAAGCGGAGCGCAAGGCGCTTCACCTCTGTTCTGTCCGCGGCTCCGTGAAGACGGAGCGGCAGACGGAGGAGCCTCTTCACGCGCTCCACGGTGCCGTCCCTCTGAATGCGGCCGTTTTTCAGCGTCAGCGCGCTCCCGGTGAAGAGCACCATGTCGGGAAAGCGGTCCGCCGCCTTTAAGAGCCGCTCGGTGTAGTGCGCTGCGTAGACATCGTCCTGGTGGGCGAGTGTGACAAAGGTGCCGGACGCCCTCTGAAACGCCGCATTCCAGTCGGCGCCGATGCCCCTCTCCGTCCCCTGGTTCACGTACACCGGGACGCCGTACTTCTCCCCCATCCGGAAGAGGAAGTCACTCGGCGTGGAGGTCGAGAGAAACAGCTCCGACGGGATGGTCTGATTTCTCAGGGACTTAAGGCACGCCTCCAGATACGGCGAGTCCCCGTAGGCGCAGAGCGCAAAGCTGTGACGCATGGTCCCGTCCTCATTCATGATCCGCAGGGTCCGGCCGCCCCGCGCTCCCGTTCCCGGGGCCCGCATTTCCAGGTCTGATCTTCTTCTCTCCACGGCTCACGCCTCGAAGAAATGCTCTTCCAGCTGGAGGCAGACCGCGTGATAAACCGGCAGATGCAGCTCCTGGATCTGGTACGTCTCCTGGACCGGGACGATGATCGAGACGTCCGCAAAATTCTTCAGCGCCCCGCCGCTCTTTCCGGTGAGCGCTGCGACCTTCATGCCCTTTGCCCGCGCGCAGACTGCCGCGTTTATGACATTCTCCGAATTCCCGCTCGTGGAGATGCCGAGAAAGACATCTCCGGGGCGCCCGTAGCCGTACACCTGCTGGGCCATGGCCATCTCCCAGTTCTTGTCATTCCCGAACGCGCTGGTGAGCCCGTCGTGTCCGGTCACCGCGATCGCGGGGAGCGCTCCCTCGAGGACCTCCGCGAGCGCCTTTCCGCGGATCGGGTCCACGGCCTGAAGCGCTGCGGCATCCCTCTCCGGGATCCGCCTCTTTCTGCAGAAGCTCTTCATCAGCTCCCCGACGAAGTGCTCGGAGTCCGCGCAGCTTCCGCCGTTTCCGCCGACCAGAACCTTCCCGCCCGACTCATAGCAGCGGATCATGAGACGCACAGTCCTCCGGATTTCCTCCTCCACCGGCCTGAGAGCCGGATAGCGCTCTGTGAGCAGCGCGATCGCATCAGATTTCTCCATCATTTTCCTTTCTTCCCTGCCGCACGGCCTCCTCGAATTCCTGCTTCGTCATCTCCGAGGTGCCGCCGCAGCCGGGGCACTGGCAGTAATAGCGCACCCGGACCGGGATCGGAATAAAAAGCAGGATGAGCCAGGTCGTCTCCTTGATGAGACGCCACCATCCGACCTTCCCGCACCGCG
Source organism: uncultured Lachnospiraceae bacterium (assembly GCA_902766175.1). Lineage (GTDB taxonomy): Bacteria > Bacillota > Clostridia > Lachnospirales > Lachnospiraceae > Moryella. The sequence continues at coordinate 18,750 of CACXCJ010000013.1, read as the reverse complement.
TGCAGGTGTGATACCCCTCCGCGCCGCAGTCCTTGAAGCTGTTATGCATTCCGATAAAAAAGAACACGCCCGCCTCCTGTGTGTATTCCGGCAGAGTAAAATAAAGCAGCTGTCCGAACGGCCACCGCCACAATAATTTTACGAAACCACGTGTGCCTTAGCAAGTGCGCGCACAGGATTTCAGGAAAAACTGCAGAATTCCGGACAGTCCGCCGCTCCTGACACTCCCGCGGAATCTTCCCGCCCTGCAGGCGCCAGGCCGGCCCGCGCCTCTCCTAGGAAAAGAGAAGCGTGACCCCGCTCACCGCCATGAGGGCGTAGATATATTTTTTCTGCCGCTCCGCATCAATCCGCCTCACCACTCTCCTCGCGATCGTGACACCGAGCACTGCAGTGGCTATGGCGGCCAGCGACATGAGCAGCACCGGCCGCGTGACATACCCGTTATAGATCCGCGCCGCGCTCGAAAAAAGGCTTGAAAAGAGGAAGAAGCACTGGATGCTCCCGAGATACTCCTCCTTGCTCTTCGTCACGGAGAGATAGTAGACCGCCATAGGCGGGCCGCCTGTCGAAAACATGCCCCCGAACAGCGCGGAGAGCGCCGAGGCGATCAAGCCGTTCCGGAGGGTCGGGCGGATGCGGATCTTCCCGCTGAATTTCACAAAATAGACCGTGAAGAGAATCAGGACAGCTCCCAGAATCCGTTTCATGACGGCCCCGTCGATACGCCCCGCAGCCCAGACCGCCGCGAAGGAGACCGGCACGTAGACCAGAAACAGGACCGCGACATTCCGGAAGCGGAAGCTCCGGCGGTAATTCCAGGCATTCATGACAGAGATGACCACGCTGGTAAAGCCTACCAGCACTGTGCAGCCGACCACGGAATTGGTGAGGTGCGGCAGAATGGCCATCACGAGGATTCCGTAGCCGAATCCGGTCACGGACTGCACCACGGAAGCGAAAAGGCTGAGCAGTGCACAGAACAGAATCAGGGAAATCACGGATTTCTCTGCCTCCCCTCTCTTTTTTCTGAAAAAAAGTCCTGCAGAATCCTGCAGGACTTTTCTGAAATGATCATGGAGACGGAGGGATTCGAACCCTTGACCCCCACGTTGCGAACGTGGTGCTCTCCCAGCTGAGCTACGCCCCCGCTGTGACGCGCTCTCCTGAACGCGTCAACGAAAGCATTGTAACGCAATCGCGCGGGATCTGCAAGACCTTTCCGGAAAAACTTGTTCCGTATGAAGCCGGTTCGGCACGGACGTCCGTTCTGCCCGGATTTTCCCCCGCTCCGACACTTCCTCCGCCCGGCAGCCCTGCTTCACGCGAAGTCCTCCCGCACGACCTCCCAGGCGGCATCGAGGCTGTTGTGCAGGCGGATGTAGCGCTCCGCCTTCTCCGTCATCTCCCGCAGGGCCGCGGTGTCGTCATAGAGCGAGAGCACGGCCCCCGAGAGCTCCTCCGGCGTGTCCGCGATCTTCATCACCTGCGCCGCGTCCGGAATTCCCTCCGCGCCGACGCTGGTCGTCACGACCGGCGCGCCGTAGTAGAGTGCCTCGATGACCTTTCCCTTCACGCCCGCGCCATAGCGCAGCGGGACAATGACGATCCGGCAGCGGTTGTACAGATTCCGGAGCTCCTGATCCGACACAAAGCCATGAATCAGGACCCCGTTCTCCGGATCGTGCAGGGCCTTGATCTCCTCCGGCTCCTTCGAGCCGACGACGTGGAAATCCATCTTTTTCTGCCCGCGGATCCTAGGCCATACCTCCCTAACGAACCAGAGCACCGCGTCCGCATTCGGCGGGTGCGCGAAGCCGCCGACAAAGAGAAGCCCCTCCCGCTTCTCAAAGTCCGTCTCAATGTCCTCCGGAAAGCTGTCCCAGAGGTAGGCGGTCAGCGCCTTCACACGGATCTCCGGGTCGATCCGGTGGATCGCCCGGCACTCCACCTCGGACGGATAGAAGGACATGTCCGCCTTCCGCATGAGGGAGAGCTCCAGGGTCTTCCAGTACGCGGAGCTCTCCTTCAGCTTCGTGTCTCCGGTCAGCTCATATTCGCGCCGCTCCCGCAGAAAGTGCAGATCGTGTCCGTAGTAGAGAACCTTCAGGTGTGTCCGAGACTGGATGAAGTCGATGTACTTCACGGCGATGTGCGGACGGTTCAGGTACACGAGGTGCAGGTCCTTCTCGTGCTGCTCGATCCACTGCCAGATCCCGGCCTGCATCTCCTGTCCGTAGAGCACCTCGATCCCGAGCTGCTCGAGCGCTGTGGTATACGGCTCCTCATGCGCAAAATTGTCGCCCAGGAACTTCACCTGGAAGCCCTTCTTCACAAACATCTGCAGGTACTGCCAGGTCGTCCGGCTCCCGGCGTCGCGGTCAAAGGTCGGCACGTAGTGGTCCACGACGAGGATAATCTTCTTTCCCCCGCTCCGCTCTCTCGCGCGGAAGGGATCCGGGTTCCCGTCATTCTCAAACTGCTTCTTCAGCTCTTCCTTCCACTTCTCCTTCAGCTTCTCCGTGTTCTGCACCTGATAGTGCTTCAGGCCCGAGCCCTGCACATCCGTCCCGTTCGACACGCCCTCGTAGTGCACCACGACCGACCTCGGCTGGTAGACAACGCGGTAGCCGTGCCTTCTCACCTCGAACGCGAGGTCGCTGTCCTCGCAGTAGGCCGGTGCGAACCGCTCGTCGAATCCGCCGATCTCCTTCCAGAGCGCAGTCCGGATCAGAATTGCGGCGCCGGAGATGTAGTCCACATCCTTTACGTAGTTGTACTCCGGGAGGTCCGGGTTCTGGAGCCGCCCGTAGTTCCAGCCGGACCCGTCGCTCCAGATGATGCCGCCCGCCTCCTGAAGCCGCCCGTCCGGGTAGACGAGCTTCGACCCCGCCATGCCGATCGTCTGGTCGGCACGCATAAGCCTAAGGAGCCAGTCGAGCCACCCGTCCGTCACGGTCGTGTCATTATTCAGAAAGAAAATAAACTCGCCGCGCGCCCTCGCGGCCGCCTGGTTGCAGTTCCGAAGGAATCCCTGGTTCACGGTATTCCGGCTGATGACGAGGCCCTCCGCGAAATCGGCGAGGTGCGCCGTCGCGTCTGTGCTCACATCGTCCGCGATAATCACCTCGTACGGAATCTCCCCGGTGTGCTCCAGGATCGAGAGGAGGCACGCGTACGTGTACCCGATCTGGTTGTAGACCGGGATCACGATCGAGACGAGCGGCCTCTCCGTTTTCGGGAAGTGGAGCCTTCCGTGCTCGCGGTAAATGCTGCCGATCGCGAGATCTCCCTCGATCAGGTTCCTGCCCTCCTCGGTCGAGACGAGGCGGTGATGCCGGATCGGATGCAGCAGCGCCTCCTTCCGGTATTCCAGGAGCTTTCTCTGCGGGGACCCCTTCGGGTACTTCCTGTTGAACGAATCCCCCGCCTTCCGCCGGAGGCGGGAGGCGATCGTCTGGTGCGCGTTCAGGTACGTGAGCGTTTTCCCGAGCTCTCCGTTCTCGTGGCGGAGGTTTTTGATGATGATCTCGAGATTGGTCACGTGGTTGTCCGTGAGGCGCTTCACCTCGGTCATCTTCCGGATCGCCGCGTCCTTGTCGCGGAGCTCCGCGCGGAAGCCGTCGAGCCGCTCCCTCGCGATTTTGAGATCCCGCTCCGTTTTTTCTATCGTGTCCGCGCTCCGCACCTCGACCAGGAAGCGGTCCAGGTACACAGACTGCTCGTCGCCGGAGACCTCCTCCTGGAAGTCTCGCTCCATCTTCTCAAAGCGGTCTGAATCCGCATCTCCGATCCCGAACAGCCCGAGGAACTTCCTCTTCTCTCCGAGGGAGAGTGTCTCCCTCTGCTGCTCATAGAAGGCAGTCAGCGCGCGGAACTGAACGAAGCCTCTGTCCGCCGGCTCCTCCGTCACCCACTCATAGTCAATCCCGGTGAGCTTCCCGTCCGGCCCGACGAGGAAATTGTCGAGAATGGAATCGAGATTGTGGACCTGTGCTCCGCCGGTGAGACGCGAAAGCGCCTCTTCGACGCACTCCTTCACCGCCCTCCCGGAGCGGATTTCTGCGAGCACGCAGGAGGTCAGACTCGTTCCCTCTGCAAACGGGAACGCCGCCGTGTTTCCGTCGGCGCTTATGGACGGAGGCGCGTACGAAATGCCGCGGTTCTCCGAGAGAAGCGTCTCCCGGCGCCTTGAAAAGCTGCGGATATGCTCTGCCCCCGCCTCCGAGAGCGCGCTCTTCTCGACGGTCCGCTTCCCGTCCCTCTCCCGGATCACGGTCTTAAGCCGGTACTTCTCCCGCCGGTTTCGATTGTATTTCACGTAGACCGCGCTGTCTGCGGGCGCGGACGATGCCGCCGTCTTCTGCGGCGCCGCGCCATCGCCTGCCGTCTGCGGCAGCTCTCCGCCCGATGCGCCCTCTCGCCTCCAAAAGCAGAGGAACGCGTCCGCGAACTGCGGGAACTCACCGGCCCGGATCACTTCCTCGTACTTCGCGCCGATGTCGATCGCGAGATACGCGGGAAATCCGTACGCCGGGATCACGCGGGACAATTCCCCCGGCCCTGGCAGCCGCCGGTCGGAAAAAATCACGTCCGGAAGTGCGCGGAGCGGCTCCGGGTAGTACCAGGTCACCGTGCCGGCCTCCCCCGTGCAAAGAAGCTTCTCAAGCGCCGCTCTGCCTATGGCGCCCTCTTCCCGCTCCGCACCCGCGAAGGCGCGCACGCCGAATGCATTGTCCGCGGAGACAATGAGCGTTCCGCTCTCCGTGAGAAGACGCTTCGCGGCCAGAACCTGTCCCGCATCCGAGAGGGTCCCGTCAAAAACGATGTAGTCGAAGCGATCCTCTTCTCCGAGATCGCGGAAATCCCCGCGGATCAGCCGGACGGAATCCAGCCCCTCCTCCCCGGCGCGCGCCTCAAGAAACCGGAAGATCTCCTCGTCCGGCTCCAGCACGGTCACCTCGAGGCCGCGGCGCCTGTAGAGACTTAAAAGGCTCCCCCAGCCGCTCCCCGCCGCGAGAAGCCTTCTGCCCGCCTCAAAGCCGAACCACTCGAGAAGTCCCTCACGCCTGTCAGAAAAAACGCGCATGTTGGCGAGCGTCGGATACTCGGAGAGGAGCCTTTTCCTGTCGCCGCCATACTTTCCAAGGAGCCTCGTAAATTCCTCCGCATCCCAGGCAGTGCCCTGCTTCCCGGCTCCTGTGGTCTGCTTTCCAGCCTCCGTACCCTGCTTTTCCGGTCCTGCGCCCTGCAGTCCAGGCCCTGCGCCCTGTTTCTCAGCTTCTGTGCTCTTCAATTTCCGTCCTCTTCTGCTCTCGAAAGTCTTGTGGAAACCTCGGACTCCATGTCATAGAAGCCCACGGTGTTCTTGTTCGAAATCACGGTGATTCCCGCCACATTGTAGAGGCGGTGGTACACCACGTGCTCCCCGTTCTCGTACCCGGTGCAGCTCATCGACAGAAGGTACTCCCCGCCCTGAAGCGTCATCTTCTGCTTAAAACGCACCTCGTACACATCGCCCGGCTTCACGGGACGGATGTCGCACCCCTCGAACATGGTGTTGGTCCCGGTGAGGTCCGTCCCCTTCCGGTCGCGGATCGTGAAGGTGAAAATCGGCATCTCAAGCGGCGCGTGGAACGTGATGATCTCCCGGATCGTGAACATTTCTCCCTTTAAGAGGAGATTTGTGACGTTTCCGTCCTTGTCGAGGGTCCCGAGATCCAGAAACTCCGCGCGCCCGTCCCCGTACTCCTCGACCTGCGGGTTTAAGGTCATTCTGTCCCTCATTCTCGGGCCGCGCCGGATCCGCTCCGCCATTCCGGCAGGTGCCGCGCTGTCCCCGGGGAAGGAAGCCTCCGCGCCGGAAATCCCTGATGCGCCGGTACCGTCCGCTGAACGTCCGGCTCCGGCCGGCGGGACGGAGCCGCTCCCCTGCGCGTCCTGTCCGGAAAGCGCGATCCCGGCCGCATCTCCTCCGCCGGAGGAAACCGCCGCTCCGGCATTTCCCGCGTTCTGGTACTCCTCCACCGCGCGCTCGAGATCATCCAGCTGGTTTGCGAGGATTTTCTTGTAGAGATCCACCATCTTCCCGGCGGGGCCCTCGGCGATGAACTTTCCGCGGTTCAGGAGCACGACCTTGTCGCAGTACTTGATGATTGACCCCATGTCGTGGCTCACCATGAGGATCGTGGTGCCGTTCTTCATCATCTCCTCCATCCGGCGGTAGCACTTCGCCTGGAAGAAGAGATCGCCGACGGAGAGCGCCTCATCCACAATCAGGATCTCCGGATCCACATTGATCGCGAGCGCGAAGGCGAGGCGCACGAACATGCCCGAGGAGTAGGTCTTCACCGGCTGCTTCACAAAGTCTCCGATGTCCGCGAAGCTGAGGATGTCGTCCAGCTTCCGGTCCATCTCCTGCCTGGAGAAGCCCATCATGGTCCCGTTCATGTAGATGTTCTCGATCCCGGTGTAGTCCGGGTTAAAGCCTGCGCCGAGCTCCAGGAGCGCGGAGATCTTGCCGTCCACCTCGACCTTTCCTGTGGTCGGCGTCAGCACGCCGGTGATGATCTTTAAGATCGTCGACTTGCCGGAGCCATTTGTCCCGATGATGCCGACCGTCTCCCCCTTTTTCACGGTAAAGGAGAGCTTGTCCAGCGCGAAGAAATCCCGGTGATACGATTTATGCGTCAGAGACATGGATTCCTTCAGCCGGTCAATCGGCTTGTCGTAGAGCCTGTATATTTTTGTGACCTCCTCGACGGAGATCGCGGTGTCCTTGTCCATGTAACAGAGAACCTCCTCACAGCACGTCCGAGAAATGCGGCCTGAGCCTCCGGAACACGCGGAGGCCGATGTAAAGAAGCAGAAGCGTCACGGCCCAGTAGTAGATTGTCAGCATCGGCCGCTCCCAGAACCAGTTTCCGGAGAGCATCGAGTCGCGGTAGCCCGCCGCGATGTAGTAGGTCGGGTTAATCTTTAACAGCGGTTCCAGCCAGGACGGGCGGTTCGGAAACATGAGCGGATCCCACATGATCGGCGTGAGCCACATCCCGAACTGCAGCAGAATGCTCACGATCTGTGCCATGTCCTTGAAAAAGACATTGATCGACGCCGTAAAGTAGGACAGCGCGAGAATCAGGACAGAGAGCGCGAAGCTGTAGTACAGGATCTGGAACCAGGTCGCCATCGGAAGCTTCCCGTAGCAGAAGAACATGGCGATCATGATGCAGAGAAAGATCGCGTGGACGATGCAGCAGCTCACGAGCTTTATGACCGGCAGGATCTCGACGTTAAAGACCACCTTCTTCACGAGGTAGTGGTACTCCTGCAGACAGTTCGTCCCGGCGTTCAGCCCCTCATTGAAATAAAACCACGGGACGATGCCTGGCACGAGCCACAGGACGTACGGCACGCCCGGAATCGGCGGCACGCTCTTGAACCCGAGCTGAAAAATCATGAAATAGATGACAACCGTCACAACCGGCTGCACGAACATCCAGACAATCCCGAAATAGGAACCGGCGAAGCGCTTCTTAAAGTCCGACTTCGCGAGCTCCCAGATGAGATTCCGGCTCCTGATGATTTCCCGAATACATTCCAGAATCGTTTTCATCGCCCTTCTGTCACCGTTCCTGTCACTGTTTTTGATGCCCTTCTGCCACTGTGCCCGGCACGGGTTCCGCCCCCGGGCCTGATTCTGATTCCCCGGCATGGGCCTGTTCCCCGGGCCAGGGCCTGTTCCACCGGGCCTGGCCGCGTCTCTCCCCCGCCGGACGTCAGATCCGCATCCCTGCGAGGGCGAGGATCCTCAGGATCGTATAGAAATCCAGCGCCGCAAACCAGCAGAGAAGAATGCAGCGCGGACTGCTCTTCATTGTAATCCAGTTATTCCGAATCGCAAGCAGAAGAAGCGGAAGAACCGGAAGAAAATACCTGCCCTGGACCCCCTCGATCTCCGAAGCGCCGCGCGTGGTCCAGGAAATCAGCATGGCGCCCGCCGCCGCGAGCACGACGCAGAGGAAGATTCCCGCGCACCAGAGCTTCCCGCGCCGGGTCATGGGATCGCGCCCCACCGCAGCCTCACGTCCCGCCGCAGACCCGCATCCCGCCGCAGACCCGCGTCCCGCCGCAGACCCGCGTCCCGCCGCAGACCCGCGCTCCGCCGCGGGAAGCGCGAGAAGCACAAGTCCAGCCGCAAAAAACACCGCCGCAAAAAACGGAGTGCCGAGAAGCGGGTCGAGGTTCCCGAGATGCATGCCGATCATGCCTCCGGTGAGCGCCGCGCCCTGATCCGAAAATGTGTTGAGAAGCATCCGGATCACGAGGGCCGGGTGTACGATCAGTTCCCGCGCGCTGTAGCCCGCGCGCGCGGAGACCACCGAGGCCGCCCCCGAAGCGCTCTCCGCCGCTGCAGCGCCGCCCGAAGCCGCGCCCGCGTATGCGCCGATCGTGCCGGCATTCACCGCGGCCACCGCGAGAATAAGACTCGCGAAAAGGATTCCCATGGCGGCCGCTTTTTTCCGCCTCCCGCCGAACTTCTCCGCCGGGACGAGAACCACCGGAAGAAAAACAAGCAGGGAGTAGATCATCTTGCACGGGCCGAGCGCCGCGGCGAGAAGGGCGAGAAGCAGAACGTCCCTCCCGCGCGCCTGTTCCCCGCCGTACGCGAGGCGGAGCACCTCTGCGGTGAAGAGGAGCGAGGTCCCGAGAATCCCCGCGTCATAGGACAGGCTCGACGCGAGATGAAGGCTCATGGGCAGAAGCGCCGTTCCGAAGAAAACCTCCCTGCCGACAGGCGTCTCCCGGATGGCGAGGGTGACAAGAATCAGAAACACAAGGAGGTTCAGGAACTTTCCGCAGAACAGGAGCGCCATGGTTCCGAGGCCGAGCGCGCGCGCTGCCGCGAAGCCGGCCGCCTGCGGCAGGTACATGACCGGGGTGGTACGGACGTCCGGAAGCGCGGAGGAAACCGGATTGTTCCGGTTCTCCCCGGCGGCATAGCGCGCCTCATAGTCCCGCGCCGCGCGGAAGGTCCTGTTTGTCACCGGGTTTCCGAGCACCTCCGGCGTCTCCTCCGTATCGTCCGGATTCTCGGGCGTCTTCACGCCCCCGAGGTCCTCGAGCGGGTAGTCCCGCGCGCGGACCGCGATGAGGCCTGCGTCCGTGAGCTCTGGTTCATGAAGAAGCACCGAGGAGAGGCGGTACGCGGTCGCGTAGTGTCCCATCTCATCCGGTGCGGAGAGTCCCGGCATCGCAAGCATGAAAAGGAGCCCGAGCAGAAGCCCCGTGCCAAGGAAAATCCGGTGAAGTGCGGCCCTTCCGCTAAGAAGCGCCCGCACCGTCAGCGCAGTCCCGGACACGCAGAAAACGGCCGCGGCGGCAAAGAGCTTCAGCGTGAGCGCATCGCCCGCGGCGCGCGCGGCGCTCCCGGCATTCTGCGCGTGGAAAAGAGCCGCGAGAAGGACAAAGAGAAGTGCGGCAGCTCCCGCAGCAGTCCCCGGCCGGAGGGAGCGGTTCCTTGTGCGCGGTGTCATTTCCCGCCTCCGTCCCCGGAGGAGGCTCTTCCGGAAGGCCCCGCAGTTTTCCCTCCTGCCTCCTTTTCCTCCAGCTCCGTGAGCGCCTCGTTCTGCGAGAGCGTCATGAGCTTCTCCTCGAGGATCGAGAGACGTACGCTCAGGGAGAAGACCTTCGCAAGAAGAAGCGCGATGATCACGAGAAAAAGAAGGTTCGCCGGCGACTGCATGCCGAGAAGGCCCGTGAAGAAATAGAGGAGCGGCGGGCAGACCGCGAGAAGAATGAGGAGAAGCGAAAACAGGACCCAGAACACTGCGTCCTCGATCTGCATTTTCGCCCTTCTGATTCTTCCGATCACACCAATCGTCGCTGCGACGGATACGGTGATCAGGAGAAACCGAAGCTCCCAGTTCATACTTTTCCCCCCTTTTCCGGCCTGCGGCTGCCCTTCACTGGCATGCGGCTGCCCTTCACTGGCCTGCGGCTGTCTCTTCCCGGCCCGCTGCCGCAGAACTCTTCTCTCCTCCCGGACAGTTTACTTCCCACGGATCCGGAACGACTGGATGAAGAGAATGGACACCAGCGTCCGGGTCATGTAGCGCACCGCATTCATCGGCGTGAGGTAGCTTCTGCCGGCGGTCCGAAGGTCCATCTCCGCCTGAATCTCCGCGATTTTCGCGCCGTTTTTCGCAAGCCAGGAGATGGTGTCCGGCTCCGGCGGGTAGTTGATGTGCCGGGCGAACATGCAGATCATCCGGCGGTTATACATGCGCATGCCGCTCGTCGGATCGCTGATGCGCACGCCCGAGGAAAACCGGATCGCCGCAGAGATGAGGCGGCTTCCGAGCATCCGCGCGGTGTGCGGCTTCCGCTCCGTGACGAAGCGGGAGGCGATCACGATGTCATATCCCTCGTCCATCTTCCTCTGCATCGGCAGGATGTACTCCGGACGATGCTGTCCGTCTCCGTCAAACTGCACCGCATAGCGGTAGCCCTTCCGGTCTGCATACCGCATGCCCGCCCGGAAGGCGCCGGCGAGCCCCAGGTTCACCGGGAGGTTCAGGATCCGGTATCCCGCCTCCTCACAGATCTCGGCGGTCCTGTCCTCCGAGCCGTCATTCACGATCACGTAGTCCAGCTCCGGGTAACCGCGCACCAGCTTCTCCGCCACGCGGCCTATGTTCTTCTCCTCGTTGTAGGCGGGAATGATCACCAGAATGTCATTCATGCGCGTTCTCCCAGTAGCTTCTGTTCATGCTGCACCGCTTTACGAGTGCCGCGGGGAGCGCCCGGTAGTGCTTCCCGAGCAGGTAGCCCGCATATTTTGCCGCGGAGGAGGCAAAAAGCTGCGGCAGGTAGGACGCGTTTCCGGTCCGGATGAGCCAGCGCGCCATCCGGCGTATGAGCCTCAGACCCTCTGACTCGCTCCGGATCCCCCCGAAGACCTCCGGGTGATCCGCCTGCGAGACCGCGAGATCAAAGTTTCTGTGAAACTGCTGCGGCAGGCTGTATGCGTGCGAATGCCGCACCATCGCCTCCGCGATGTAGGCGATCTTCCTGCCGGATTTCAGGAGCGACGCCGCGTAGAGCATGTCCTCGTTGAAAATGGTCCTGTCCGTGAAGCCGCCGAGCGCATCAAACACCCGTCTGTCATAGGCCGCACAGACATTCGACGCAAAGTAGGTCTTGATCCCCAGCCGCCTCAGATCCGCAATGCTCTTCACGCTGCTCTCCGGCGGGTAATTGAAGTAGCGGGTGAACCTTTCGATCGGGTCGGCGTCCCGCGCGGGAAGCTGCCTCGCATAGGTCTCCGAAACCTCCTCCCCGATCGGGGCGAGAAGATGCTCGATCAGCAGATCATTCACCGGCACCGCGTCCTGCGTCATCATGAGGAAGTACGGCGCCCGCGAGAACGAGACGCCCTCGTTTCTCGTCCGGCCGTGGTTAAACTCCCGCTTCGTCACGTGGTGAATTTCACAGAGCTTTGCGGCCTCGAGCTCTTCGAGCCGCTCCTCCGCCCCTGACGCATCCCAGAGCTCCCGCTCCGTGTTCATGAGAATAATTTTCCCCGGCCGCACGCTCTGCCTCAGGAGCCGCGAAATCAGCAGAAAAAATTTCTCATCCGGCCTGTACACGGGGATGATGACGTCCGCCCGCATCTCGTTCCGTTCCATACTTTACGTTTTCCCCCCATTGATCCGCGCGGGCGGTCTCTCCGCCCCTGAGGCTGCGCGCCGCCCGGACCCCATCCGCGCATCCTTCGTCTGCGCCCGCCGCGCGCCCTGTCTCACCGGTTTTCAATCCGCCTCCGCCTCCCGGACGCGGTTCAGCTTCCCGTCCGTCCGGATCCGCACCGCCGCGGCCGCGGCAAAAAGCACCGTGAGAATCACCATCTCCACAAGATAGGAGAACGCCGCCCCGTCAATGCCGCATCGCCTGACAAGCGCGTTCGAGAGGAGCCACGCGGCCGCCGTCACAGCGAGATAGACCGCAAAGATGATCCGCTGCCCCTCGAGGATCACCAGAATATAATACAGCAGGTTTAAAAGCGCGTAAAACCCTCCGCCGAGAATCACGGTGACAAGCGCGCCGCGGTAGGGCAGAAGCGCTGCCCCGGCCTCGCTCCCCACAAGAAGAGAGAGCACCGGAATCCCGATCAGGTACGCCGCCGCCATTCCGAGCGCAGTGAGCGCGGCGATCAGCGCTCCGATTCTCGCTGCCGTGAGGAGAAACGCCCGCTTCTCCCCCCTCTCCCGCTTCTCGGAGAGGCCGGTCAGGACCGGGCGGATCACGAAATTCGCCATGAGGTTGATGACGGACGTCGGGATGAAGATCGTCGTGTAGTAGCTGTTGTCCGCGCTCGTCATGAACCGATTCACCGCGTACTTCGAGGCGGCGAAGATATAGAGATCCAGAAACGCGGAGAGAAAGAGCCAGCCGCTCCTCCGGAACAGATCCGCCATCTTCCCGGGCCGCACCTCATACCGGACGTCAGGGAAGGCCCTGATCGGAAGCCTGCAGAACAGAAGAACGGAAAGAGCGAGTCCCAGGACGGAAGCGACGCAGGCGGCCGTCAGGTTCCGGCTGAAAAGAAGCACCGCCGTAAAGAGCAGGACGGAAATCAGCGTCCGGAACGCGATGCTCTTTCCCGCGAGGTAGAGGCGCCCCTGACGCTGAAACTCGGACTCAAAGCAGTCGGCAAATCCGTCCAGGACCTTGTAGAGCGCCATCCACAAAAGAACCGTCTTTGCCTCCGCCGTCCCCCGCATGAAGGCCGCGTAGCCGAAGGAGAGAAGGAGCGCGGCCGCGCAGGTGAAGTACCGGAAGCGGCGGTACTCCCCGAAGGTCTCCTGTCCGGCGGCATCGGTGATCTGGAGCGGCCTCATGCCGAAGTAGGCCGCGATAAACATCTGCTGGCCGAACGTCGAAAACGCGAAGAAAAAGATTCCGCCGGAATCCGCCCCCAGGACGCGCGTGACGAGCGCGCCGAGAAGCATGCTCGTGAGCGCGTAGATCCCGCTCCCTGCGATGTTCCACCAGACATTCCGCTCCCCGATCCGCCTGTCTCCCCCGAGGAGAAGACGGACCCAGGCGCTCACAGGCGGCCTCCGAAAAGCCGCACCTCAAAATTCACGGCAGAAAAGAAGAGCCGCGTGAAGAAAAGCGCCGCATCCGATGCGCCGAGCCAGTGCGCATAGTACTGAAGCGCCGCCCTTTCGCGGAGCTTCTGCCGCGCAAGGCTGCTCTCCACGGACTTCCGGATGCTCACCGCGTGGCGGTGCTCATAGGTCTCCGTCAGAAGAAGCGCCGTCTCATACCCGCAGAGCCTCATCTCCTGCCCGAGCACGTACTCCTCCCCGTAGAGAAAGACCTTCTCGTCATACCCGCCCGCCTCGAGAAATTTCCCGGTGTCAACCATGAGAAGCGAGCCGGGCACACAGTCCACCCGGACCGCGCGGCGCCCCTCATAGAAGGAACACGGATAATGCAGGAGCCTTGTGAAGATCCGCCGGCTCACGGGCCCGGATTCCAGAAGGTCATAAAGCCAGGGGCGGAGCGGCATCGCAGGGGGAGCGGCGAGAACATTTTCCCGGGTGCCCGGGATGTTTGCCCGCGCGGAAAGCGCCGGATTCACCTGCACCGGCGCTGCCACCGCCACCCGCGGATGCCGGTCCAGAAAGCGGCTCAGCGCGCCCGCGGCGCGGTCCGTGAAGACGGCGTCCGGGTTCGCAATGAGAACGTGCTCCGCCCGGAGAATCTCGGAGGCATAGCGGACACCCAGGTTATTTCCCGCGCCGTAGCCGCCGTTTCTTTCCGACACCACGAGAAAGAGATTCCCGGAGACTGCGTCCTTCAGGCGCGGAACGGAATCATCCGTCGAGCAGTTGTCCACGACCACCACTGCGTCGATATTTCGGAAGGTCCGGATCCGGCGGATCTGCGAGAGTGTCGTGTCCGCGTCATTATAATTTACAATCACGCAGGCATTCTTCATGCGTCTCCCCTCTCCGCGCATCCCGCACCCGCTGCATTCCCCGTGCCTTCTGCGCCCTCCGCCCGCTCCGCTCTCTCTCGGATGAGCTTCTGCACATACCGGGAGCCCGCCGCCTCCCGGAGTCCCGGAAACAGGGCCGTGCAGAGATTCATGCCGTGATAGAGGAACATTTCCCGCTCGTACCCCTTTTCCTTCGGCGTCCCGGCCCACGGCGTCATCTCGAGATAGCGCTCGTACGCGGCGCCGTACGGGTTACGCGCGCCGGCCCTCCAGGGCCGCTCATCCCCCGCGTAGTGCACCACCGCCGGATGGCGTTTCGCGGCGCAGAAGCTCTCCCGGGGAATGAGGCTGTAGGACGGGCTCCGCTCCACAAGCGTGCTGTAGCGGAAATAGCGGTAGTTTGTGAAGAAGTTCCACTTCGGCAGAAGCTCCCGGATTCTCCCGCGGAGGAGGCCGTTCAGCGCGTCCTGATCGTTAAAGAGCGCGCGGCTCCCGATCCTCTTATAGTACTCCAGCACCCGGCTCTGCACATTGTCTGCGCGCCACTTTCCAAGATCGATCAGGAGGACGCCCGCGTTGAAGTACGGCTCATTCGCCGCGAGGTCCAGGTACTCCCGGACCTCGGGGTAGATCGTCGGCTCCTCGACGGCGCCGAGCACGCACCCCTTAAGGCCGGTGCGCCAGAGCCTGTGCAGCGGCCTGAGGACCACCGTGTCACAGTCGAGGTAGAGAACCCGCGTGAGTTCCTCCGGCAGTATCTCCCCTAAAAACAGGCGCCCCATCGTGCTCACGTCGAAGGGGCCGGTGTCCGCCGCGCCGAGGCGCTCCCTTAAATCAGAAAACGGGAGAAAGCGGACTTCCCGGTCAAAGGAAGCCGCCGTCTCCCGGATTTTTTCCTCCGAACCGGGGCTGATCCCGGTCGAAATGACATAGAAGCGCAGGGCGTCCTCATCCTGATTGCTGTCACACAGCGAACACAGGGAGACGCAGAGGTGCCGCGCATACGCTTCGTTTGACACGTAGACCACATCCATGCGGCACCTCCTGCTTCATGACTTTCCGAAGAGCCGCGCGCATCCGCGCAGCACCTTTTTCCGCCTGTGCCTGTCTCAGTAGAACAGCCGGTTCACCGCCGAGAAAATACCGCGGAGCGAAGCCCTCGTGATATTGCTCGAGATGCCGACGCCGTAGGTCGTCCGGCCGCTCGCGACGTCCAGCACGTGGATGTAGGAGGCAGCCTGCGCATTCGAGCCCTCGCGGAGCGCGTGCTCGGAGTAATCGAGGACCTTGATCTGGATCTTCAGCTCCTCCTCAAGGCCGTGCTGCACCGCATCAATCGGGCCGTTTCCGACGCCCTCGAAATACTTCTCGACGCCGTGGTTCGTGTAGGTGCACTTTGCGAGCGTCGCGAAGCTTCCGTCCTCGAGCTCGGTATCCGTGATCTGGCACTTCCGGAAGTGAATCGGCTCCTTCCGGTCGATGTAGCCCTTCTTGAACTCCGCGAAGATCTGCTCCGGCGCGACCTCGCCCTGCTTCTCGGAAATCGCCTGAATCACGTCTGCGAACTCCTTGTGCATGCCCTTCGGCAGATGGAAGCCGTAGAACGTGTCCATGATGAACGCGACGCCGCCCTTCCCGGACTGCGAATTGATGCGGACCACCGGCTGGTACTGGCGGCCGATATCGCTCGGGTCGATCGGCAGGTACGGGACCTCCCAGTACGGATTGTTCCGCTCGCGCATGGCCTGCATGCCCTTGTTGATCGCGTCCTGATGGGACCCGGAGAACGCTGTGAAGACCAGCTCGCCGGCGTAGGGGTGGCGCGGCGGGATCTTCATCTTCGTGCACCGCTCATACACCTCGGCGATCTCGCGCTCATTGGAGAGATTCAGGTTCGGCTCAATGCCCTGGGAGTACATGTTGTACGCGACCGTCAGGATATCGACATTTCCGGTCCGCTCCCCGTTCCCGAAAAGCGTCCCCTCGACGCGGTCCGCGCCCGCGAGAAGTGCGAGCTCCGTCGCCGCGACACCGGTTCCGCGGTCATTGTGCGGGTGAATGCTGACCGTGATCGAGTCGCGCTCCTTGAAGTGCCGGACCATCCACTCGACCTGGTCCGCGTAGACATTCGGCGTATTCATCTCGACCGTGAGCGGAAGGTTGATGATCACCTTGTGCTCCGGACTCGCCATGCCCCACTCCGCGATCACGGCCTCACAGACCTCCAGCGCGTAGTCGAGCTCCGTTCCCATGAAGCTCTCCGGGGAGTACTCGAGGATGATGTCATCGCGGTGGAACTCCTTCATGCACTGCTTCACCATCTTCACGCCGTCCACCGCAATCTGCTTCACCTCCTCCTTCGAGGCGTGGAACACGACATCGCGCTGCAGCGTGTTCGTGGAGTTGTAGATGTGCATGATGGGACTCGCAATTCCCTCGATCGCCTCGAAGGAGCGGCGGATCAGGTGCTCCCTGCACTGGGAGAGAACCTGCACGTGGACGTCCTGCGGGATGAGCCTTCTCTCCGCTAACTGGCGGAGAAAGTCAAATTCAATCTGCGAGGCGGCCGGGAAGCCGATCTCGATCTCCTTGAAGCCGAGCTTCAGGAGCTCCTGGAACATCTCCATCTTCTCCTCGACGACCATCGGCTCGACCAGAGCCTGGTTTCCGTCCCGAAGGTCCACGGAGCACCAGACCGGGGCCTTCTCGATCTGCTTGTCCGGCCATGTGCGCTCGGGGAAATTGACCACAGGGTTTCTCTTATATCTCTCTATGTGATACATACTGAACTCTCCTTTTCTATGCGATGCGCTGCGGCGCGATCCGCGTCATGCGCGGTCCGCCCGCTTCTTTTCTGTCACTCCAGCACGAGGTTTTCCCGCCTCATCGCCTCAATGATCTGATCCACACACGCCTCGCATAGTCGGTCCGTCGAGGCCTCCGCCATGACACGGACCAGAGGCTCCGTTCCGCTCGCGCGGAGCAGAATCCGGCCGTCTCCCCCGAGACGCTTCTCCGCCTCCGCCGCGGCTCTCTTCACGGCCTCGTTTCCGAGCGCGCGCTCCTTGTCGGCGACGCGCACGTTTTTCAGGATCTGCGGGTGGATCTCGACCTCGGAGGTGAGACGGGAAAGCGGCTGCTTTGTCTCCATCAGCACCTCCATCACCTTCAGGGCGGTGACCATCCCGTCCCCGGTCGTCTCGTACTTCGAGAAAATGATGTGCCCGGACTGCTCTCCGCCGAGACAGTTGCCGTTCTTCACCATATTCTCGTAGACATACTTGTCTCCCACCTGCGTCTTCACGTAGCCGATGCCGGCGCGGTCAAATGCCTTGTAGAGCCCGAAATTCGACATCACGGTCGTGACGACCGTGTTGTTCCGGAGCTCCCCGCACTGCTTCATGTACTTCCCGCAGAGATAGAGAATCAGGTCGCCGTTCACGACACTGCCCTTCTCGTCCACGGCAATGCAGCGGTCCGCGTCCCCGTCGAACGCAAATCCCGCGTCGCAGTGCTCCTTCCGGACCGTCTCCCGGAGCCCCTCGATGTGTGTGGAGCCGCAGTCCGCGTTGATGTTCGTCCCGTTCGGCGTGTCGTGGATCACCACGGTGTCCGCGCCGAGCGCGTCGAAGACATTCTTTGCGATCGAGGAGGCGGAGCCGTTCGCACAGTCCAGCGCGATCCTCCTGTTCTTGAAGGATCTCGTCGCGAGCGAGATGAGATGTCCGATGTAGCGGTTTCTGCCCGCCGCGTAGTCTGTCGTCCTGCCGATCTCCCCGCGGGACGCGCTCGGGAGCGTGGCCGGAGTTCCGTCGATCCAGTCCTCCACCTTTTCGATGACCGACTCCTCCATCTTTTCGCCGTTCCCGTTGATCAGCTTGATCCCGTTGTCGTAGAACGGGTTGTGGCTCGCGCTGATCATGATGCCGCAGTCAAAGTCCTCCGTGCGCACGACGTACGAGACGCTCGGTGTCGGTGTCACGTGCAGGAGATATACATCCGCCCCGCTCGACGTGAGCCCCGCGGAGAGCGCAACCTCCAGCATGTAGCTCGAGCGGCGCGTGTCCTTTCCGATCGCGACCCGGCAGCGCTCCCCCTTCGGGTTCTGCCCGAAGTACCAGCCGAGAAAGCGTCCCACGAGAAAGGCATGCCGCGGCGTGAGGTCAAGATTTGCCTCCCCGCGGAAGCCGTCTGTTCCGAAATAGCGTCCCATCAGATCTCTCCGTTCTCCCTGAGAAGCGCGACGTAGCGTGCCACCGCGTCCTTCCAGTCCGGAAGCGGCGTAAAGCCGTTCCTCACGAGCTTTGACTTGTCGAGCCGGCTGTTGAACGGCCGCGCCGCCTTCGACAGACCGTACTCCGCGGTCGTGACCGGAAGCACCTTCGTCGTGTACCCGGCATCCCGGTAAATCTCGTTCGTGAAATCGTACCAGGAGATATAGCCGCCCTCATTCGTCGCGTGATAGTAGCCGTACTTGTCCGTAAGGATCATGTCAACCAGAAGACGCGCGAGATCTCTCGTGTAGGTCGGCGTCCCGATCTGGTCGTTCACGACCCGCACCGTGTCGTGCGTCCGTCCCACGTTCACCATCGTCTTGATGAAGTTCTTTCCGCTCAGCCCGAACACCCAGGCAATCCGGACGATGAAATACTTCTCCATTGTCGAGGCAACCGCCAGCTCCCCGTCCAGTTTGCTCCGGCCGTATACGTTCAGAGGCGCATAGTTCCTGTCGTCCGGCT
>CACXCJ010000012.1 GCA_902766175.1 uncultured Lachnospiraceae bacterium | reverse complement strand
TCACCTTCACGCTCCGGATCATCCGGTTCTGGACGTTCAGAATCCGGAAGGAGAAGCCGTGGGCGTACACGACGGAGCGGTCGCCGTTCTCCGGGATGCGGTCCAGCGCGGCGATGAGAAAGCCGTTCAGCGTGTCGAAATTCTCCCTCTCCTCCTCGGTGAAGGCAATTCCGGCCACCTCCGACGCATCCTCCAGCGGCGTCATCCCCTTCATGATCCAGGTGCCGTCCGGCAGGGCGCTGATCATCTCCTCGTCCCGGTCATACTCATCCACAATGTTTCCGACGATCTCCTCGAGGATATCCTCCATTGTGACGATTCCGGCGGTCTGCCCGTACTCGTCGATCACGATCTCCATGTGGATCTTTCTCGACTGCATCTCGTTAAAGAGTGTGTCCAGCGCCCGCGTCTCGGGGATAAAGTGCGCCTCCCGGAGAAGTCCCGCAATTTCCGACATCCTCTTGTCCAGATCCTTCCCCTGGTGCGCGTACACCATGGCATCCCGCATGTGGAGAATTCCGATGATGTCGTCGATGTCCTCCCGGTACACGGGAAAGCGTGAGTTCGTCCCCTGCTTCAGGATGAAATCCACCGCCTCGGAGAGGGTCATGTCAGCGCTGATGGCAATCACATTCTTCCGGTGCGTCATGACGTCCGACGCATGCTTGTCGTTCAGCTTGAAGATGTTGGTGATCATCTCCGCCTCATCCTCTTCGACGACGCCCTGCTCATGCCCCTCATTCACCATCGACATGATGTCCTCCTCGGTGACGCTCTCATCCGTACTGTCCGGGTCAATGCCGGAGAGCCGCATGAAAAGGCCCGAGATCCACTGCACCGGCACGCGGAGCGGCGCCAGAACCGCGAGGAGCAGATCCACGGTGCCGAGGAAGCGGAATGCCCAGTCCTCCGGGTCCCGGAGCGCGAGCCGCTTCGGGAACACGACGCCGACGCTCACCGTGAGGACAGCCGTCACCAGGAAAAGAAGGATGCGGGCAAGAAGCAGCCCCGCTGCCGGGGCGAGCGCAGAAAAACAGCGCTCCGCGAGGAGCTCCGCAGGGCGCGCGGTGAGACAGGCGCCGAGAATCAGGCCGGTCAGAAGGACCGTGAGCTGCAGGGTGATGATGAACCTGCCGGGGCGGTTCGCGATGCGGAGCAGCTTTCCGGAGGCAGCATCTCCCTCCTCGAGGCTGTGTTCCAGCTCCTTTTCGTTCAGGTTCTGGATCGCGGCGCCGAAGCCGAACAGAATGCCGTCAAGACAGAGAAAGAGAAGAAACAGAATGAGGACAGGCAAGTGGGTGTCCATGGAAGAAAAAAGAACCCCTTTCCTCCCGCCTTCCGCGGGAACAGAAAATTTTAACGCACTGTAAGAAAACTGAACCGCCGGGCCGCGCCGGATCCGAAAAATTCCGAAAAGATCCGAAATGCGCCGGACAGATCCGAAACGTGCCGGAAAGCGCCGGACAGATCCGCAGGAAACCCGCCTCAGCGGAAGTCCTCGTACAGATCGCCGAACCAGTCCTTCGTCCCGACGATTTCGCCGTTTCTCAGGTAGACTCTCGGAACCCGGCGTCCCACGCAGCACACGAGCTCATACGGAAAGCGCCCGCAGAGCGCGGAGAGCTCATCCGCCGTGAGCGTTTCCTTCCCGTCTCGTCCCATAAGGGTCACAGGCGTGCCGGCGGAGGCCTCAGGGATCCTGTCCACGTCCACCATGAACTGGTCCATGCAGACGCGGCCCAGGATCGGCGCGCGCTTTCCAGCGATGAGAACACATCCGCGGTTGCTCAGCATGCGCGGGTAGCCATCCCCGTAGCCCGCCGGAATGGTCGCGACGCGCATGGTGCGCGCCGCGCGGAAGGTGCCGCCGTAGCTCACCTCATCTCCGGGACCGATCTCCTTCACGAACGTAATCCTGGAGTGAAGCGACATGACCGGCTTCAACGGGAGAAGGGAGCGGTCCACCTCGTCCGACGGATAGATCCCGTACATCGTGATGCCCGCGCGCGCCATGTCGAACTCGCTTCCGAGAAGCTCCATGATGCCGGCCGAGTTCGCCACGTGCCGGATCTCCGGCTTCACGCCGCGCTCCGACAGGAGCTCAGAAAACCTGTGATAGCGCTCCACCTGCTTTTTTGCGGTCGTGAGGTCCCTCTCATCCGCGCGGTATAGGTGCGTGAAGAGGCCCTCGATCCGGATTCCCGGAAGCGCTGCAATTCTCCTCACGAGATCCGCGCTCTCCTCCGTCGGCTTCATGCCGATGCGGTTCATGCCGGTGTCCAGCGCGATGTGGATCGGAGCGGTCCTTCCCTGCTGCACCGCAGCCCTGCTCACCGCCTCCGCCTGTTCCATCGTAAAGACCGCCGGGCGGATCTCCTCCCGGACCACCGCCTCGTAGTCATCTCCCGGAAGAGGTCCCAGCATGAGGATCGGCTTTCTGATCCCGTGGAGCCTCAGATTCAGCGCCTCCTCCTCCGTCGCGACGCAGTAGAACGAGACGAAGGGATCAATCTCCCTTGCGGCCGGGACCGCGCCGTGGCCGTAGGCGTCCGTCTTGATGACGCCCGCCAGCTTCATGTGCGCGGGGAGGCGCTTTCTCATGGATTCCATATTGAAGCGGAGCGCGTCAAGGTCAATCTCCGCCCAGATTCGCTTGTAAGGGTTCTTTCGCATTTTCCTGCCGGCCTTTCTAAAAGGATACCTGCATCATACCGCAGTCTCTGCTCTCTGTGCGGGCTTTTCCGAAAAATTCCGCAGCTGCCCGGATTTCCGCCGCAGAAATGCTGCCTGTTTTCCGCGCACGGCACACCCGCATATACGCGGAAGCCCACGCCGGAAGTCAGAAGCTCACGCCGGGGACCATCCGCATGACCTCCGGAAGCGCATCCGCGACCTCCCGGGCCAGGAGCCCGTGCGCGGACGTTTTTTCGGCCGCTCTTCTCCCGGCGAGTCCGTGGAGAAACGAGCCGTAGGCCGCGGCCTGCCCGAGATCAAACCCGAGGCAGAGAAGTCCCGCGATCACGCCCGTGAGGACGTCCCCGGTCCCGCCCTTTGCGAGCGCGGGCGTCCCCGACTGCGTCACATAGACCGGCCCGTCCACCGCAGCCGTGACCGAACGGTCTGACTTCAGCAGACACGTGATCCCGTAGGTGTCCCTGTACTCAGTCGCCGTCTCGACCGTTCTCTCCGCGATTTCCCCGGTGCTCTTCCCCGTGAGGCGCGCCATCTCGCCGATATGCGGGGTGATGATGATGTTCTCCGTGTAGAAGCCTGTGAGATAGGGGTACTGCGCGGCCGCATTCAGCGCGTCCGCGTCCATCACGATCGGAACAAACGCCGACTGCATGACGTCCTCCACAAGCGTCCTGACATACGCCTCCTTCCCGAGCCCCGGGCCGAGAATCACCGCGGTACTCCAGTTCATCAGCGCAGAGAGCCGCTCTGTCCACGCATCCCTGTCCCCGTTGATTTCCTCCGGATTATACCCCGAGACAATCGCCTCTGGAATCTGAATCTGCAGGATTTCCCGGTTGCAGGCGGGCGTGAGGATCTGCACCAGCCCCGCTCCCGTCCTGTATGCGCCGAGAGAAGCGAAATAAGCGGCGCCGCTCATTCCGAGGGAGCCTCCGACCACGAGCACGTGCCCGTAGGTCCCCTTGTTTGCGTCCGCCTTCCTCGCCGGGATCTCCCGCAGATCCTCCGCGTTGAGGTAGCGGATTCCTTCAGCTTCCATCATGGTCTCTGCCCTCCAGAACGGCAAATGCAGCCGCAAGTGTCCTCGTGTCGCTGATCGAGACGAGGAGCCTCGTTCCGCCGAGTTCCCTGAAAAGCGCCTCTGCCCCGCCGTAGAGATTCACGTAGGGCTTCCCCTTCTCGTCCCGGAGGCACTCGATGTCCACGGGAGAAAAGCCGCGGAACCCCGTTCCGAAGCACTTCGCGACGGCCTCCTTCACAGCAAAACAGCCGGCGAGAAAGGAACCCCTTCCCCCCGACTGCCTTCTCTCTTCCTCTGTGAAAGTGTGTTTCAGAAAAGGCCCGCTCTCCGCCGCCTTCTCAACTCTCTCAATCTCAACGAGGTCGGTCCCGACGCCAATCATCATGACACGGTCCGCTCCCCGCGTCCCTTTTCCGTGTTCCGCTTCCTGAGCTCCGCTCTCTCTTCCTTATGCGCCTTCTCCTCCTTGGCCGCGAGAATGCGGTAGGAAAGCTGCATCAGGCTCTCCGAGAGGTGCACGTTCTCGACGATGACGCTGTCATCCACCTGGAGATCCGTGTGGGCGAAGTTCCAGATTGCCTTGATCCCGTTCTTCACGAGGAGACGCGCCACCTCCACCGCGTTGTCCCGCGGGATGGTGAGCGTCGCGATGTCCACACGGTTCTTCGAGACGTACTCCTCCAGATAGTCGAGGCTGTAGACCGGCGCGCCGTGGATCGTCCTGCCGATCACCGCAGGGTCAATGTCGAAGAGCGCCTGCACGACAAAGCCTCTCTTGCTGAAGTTCTGATAGTTGGCCAGCGCCTGGCCCAGATGTCCCGCGCCGACGATGATGACGTTGTTCTGGCGGTTCACGCCCAGGAGCTTTCCGATCTCGCCCTGCAGGTACGCCACGTTGTAGCCGTACCCCTGCTGGCCGAAGCCCCCAAAGATATTCAGATCCTGACGAATCTGGGACGCCGTGACCCTCATGCGCTTGGCCAGATCGTTGGAAGAAATGCGGTCCACATTTTCCTCCATGAGATCCGAGAGATATCTGTAGTATCTCGGGAGACGGGAAATGACCGCCTTAGAAATTTTCTTTTCCAATTTTTCGGGAGCTCCTGTCTAAAGTAATAAAAACACTAGGGATGATGCCTCATCCCTAACTAATCTAATAAAGTATAGATATTTTTCCGTTTTTTGTCAACTTCTGAACACTATACGGCGGAAACTTCGCACATGACAGCGGGGTCCCGGAGGCACGGCGAGAAGCGGCGCCTGTCCCGACCGCGCCTTGCCAACGGGGCGGCGTTCCGCTATACTTAGGACCGGCGGAGGCAGGCGGCGCATGGTGCGGCGTCTGTGCGCCCGGGAGAAATTTTCATGATCTTAAACGTTTCGCATCTTTCAAAGACCTTTGTGGGAGAGCCCGTGATCCGGGACGCCTCCTTCTTTTTAAATGAACACGACCGCGCGGCGATCGTTGGTCCGAACGGCGCCGGAAAGACGACGCTCTTAAACCTCATCACCGGCGAGCTGCCGGCGGACAGCGGGCAGTCAGCGCTGAAGAAGGACGCGCGGATGGGCTACCTCCACCAGATCAACGAGATTCACTCGAACCTCACCATACGGGAGGAGCTCACGAAGGTGATTCAGCCGCTTCTTGACATGGAGGAGCGGCTCCGCGCAATCCAGGAGGAAATGAAGAGCGCCACGGGCGACGCGCTGGAGAACCTCTACCGTGAATACGACCGGACCGAGCACGCGTTCGAGTCAAGGGACGGCTACTCCGCGAGAAGCCGCGTGAACGGCATTCTGAACGGCTTAGGTTTTCCGGGGGAGGATGCCGACAAGCGCATGCAGGAGCTCTCCGGCGGCCAGAAGACCCGTGTCTTTCTGGGAAAGCTTCTCCTGGAGCAGCCGGACTTAATCCTCCTCGACGAGCCGACGAACCACCTGGATCTCTCCAGCATCGAGTGGCTCGAAACCTTTCTCATCAACTACCCCGGGGCGGTCCTCGTGGTGTCCCACGACCGCTACTTTCTGGACCGGATCGTGACGAAGGTGCTGGATCTCGACATGGGCACCGTCACGAGCTACACCGGGAACTACACGCAGTACGCGGAGAAGAAGGCGCAGATCCGGGAGGCAAAGCGCCGCGCCTACCTGAACCAGCAGCAGGAAATCCGCCGCCAGGAGGAGGTCATCACAAAGCTCCGGTCCTTTAACCGGGAGAAGTCGATCCGCCGGGCGGAGAGCCGCGAAAAGATGCTGGAAAAGGTCGACCGCCTAGAGAAACCGGAAGAAATCAAGACCGACATGGAGCTCCGCTTTTCCATGGAGGAAGCGAGCGGAAATGACGTTCTGACTGTCTCCGACATCTCAAAGTCCTTCGACGGCCGCGCGCTCTTCTCTCACGTCTCGTTTGAACTAAAGCGCGGAGAGCACGTCTGCATCATCGGGGCCAACGGCACCGGAAAGACCACGATCTTAAAGATTCTGAACGGGCTTCTGATGCCCGATACCGGCTCCGTCACGCTCGGCGCGCGCGTTCTCTGCGCCTACTACGATCAGGAACACCAGGTCCTGCACCCGGAGCTCACGCTCTTCGAGGAGCTCCAGAACACCTGGCCCGACATGAACAACACCGAGGTCCGGAACATGCTCGCGGCATTTCTCTTCACGGGGGACGATGTCTACAAGCGCGTGGCGGATCTCTCCGGCGGGGAGCGCGGGCGGCTGTCTCTCGCAAAGCTCATGCTCTCCCACGCAAATTTTCTGATTCTCGATGAGCCGACGAACCATCTGGACATGCCGAGCAAGGAAATCCTGGAGGAGGCAATCCGCGCCTTCCCGGGAACTGTCCTCTGTGTGTCGCACGACCGCTACTTCATAAACCGCACGTCGACCAGAATTCTGGACCTCACGCATGGCAGGCTTCTGAATTACATCGGAAACTACGACTACTACCTCGAGAAAAGGCGCGAGGTGGAGCGCGCCGCCGGAATCGGTGCCTCAGATGCGGCTCCCGGCACCTCTGCCGCGGCCGGCGGGGGAAGCACGGGAGGCTCTTCCGGCGCGGCCGCCGGCAGGAAGGACACATTCTCCGCATCGGCAGGCTCCGGGACCGACACTGCATCCTCCGGCAGACGCCTCTCCGGTTTTTCTGCCTCTGACAGCCGGCCCTCCGGTGCTGCCGCTTCCGCGCCCGCCGGAATCACGAGTTCCCACGCGGAGTGGGAGCGCTCTAAAATAGAGAAGGCAAAGGAAAAGAAGCGGAAGGCCGCACTGGAAAAGTGCGAAAAGCGGATCCACGACCTGGAGGAGGACTTGAAGGAAATCGAGGCGGCCTTTGCCTCGCCGGAAAACCAGCGGGATGCGGCGGCATTAATCGACCTCCAGAAGAGAAAGGACGCGGACGATTCCGAGCTCTCCTCTCTCTACGACGAGTGGGAGACGCTCGCCTCCGAGGAGGATCTCTGAAACTCTGAAAACAGAGGCCGGACAAACCCGCGGGCCAGGCAAACCGGCATGCCGGACAGGCCCCGCATCGGCCGAGTGCGTCCTTAAGAACCGGATTTCAGCAGCTGACGGACGCGGAGAAAGGAGAAGGATTGATGGAGAAAAAGAGACAGAGGATAAAGCGCGCGCTCGCGCTGTTTTTCGCCGTTCTTCTGCTCGCGCTCTTTGCCGCGACGCTTTTCGTCGGGATATTCGGCGGCACAGCACAGGCGGATCTTCTCCGCGCCCTCATCTTCCTCGACGTGGCCGTACCGGTCATTCTCTACGGTTTCCTTCTCATCACCAGGCAGTTCCGCAGGAGAAATAAGGAAGAGGAGACGAAGTAGCGGGAATTCCGCGCCGCCTTCCGCAGCAGAAAAACCGGCGCCTTTCCGCGCTCCAGATTTGTCGGCGTGCGAAGGCACTTTCCGAAGGCCAAAAGCGGCGCGCCCGCCGGACAACGAAGTATTCAGAAATCAAATAGCTCCATGCAGCAATGATTCTGTTCCCTCCGCTCCCTCCGCTCTATACTGTACCTGCAGAAAGGAAAAGGAGCAGTCTGAGCCAGAAGCTCAGCGTTCCCATCAAAGGACGGAGGCATACAGAAATGGAATTTTTCCAATTGAATAACGGCACAAGCATCCCGGCGGAGGGAATCGGCACCTTCCTCATGTCCCCGAAGGACGCGGAGGAGGCTGTCTACAACGCATTTACGAGCGGTTACACCATGGTAGACACGGCCAACGCCTACATGAACGAAAGGGCGGTGGGCCGCGCCGTCAGAAGGTCGGGGAGAAAGCGAGGGGATCTCTACATCTCCACAAAGCTCTGGCCCAGTATCTACGCGGATGCCGCAGCGGCAATCGACGCCACCTTGAAGCGCCTCGGCACCGACTACATCGACCTCCTCTTTCTCCACCAGCCGGTCGGAGACGTGAAAAATGCCTATAAAGCCATGGAGGATGCGGTAAGGGCCGGAAAGGTCCGCTCTCTCGGGCTCTCCAACTTCTCCGCCGACGAGATCCTGAACATCGCGGAAACGGAGGAAATCAAGCCTGCAGTCGTTCAGGTCGAGGCGCACCCCTATTTCCCGCAGACAGAGCGGAAAAAGTATCTTAAGACAATCGGCGCGGTCGTGATGGCGTGGTACCCGCTGGGCCACGGCGACAAATCCCTCGTCAGTGAGCCGGTCTTCACGGAGCTAGCAGAGAAGTACCACAAGAGCAATGCGCAGATCATCCTCCGCTGGCATGTTCAGTCCGGAAATATCGTGATTCCGGGGTCCCGCAACCCGCAGCACATAAGGGACAACCTCGACATCTACGACTTCTCTCTCACTGACGAGGACATGGAGAAGATCGCAGCGGTCAATAAAAACAAGCGCTATTACACGCAGACAGAGGCTGCGCTGCAGGGCTACCTTCACACCGCACCGGATTTCGACGCGCAGGAGTAAATCCTCTCTCACGCGGCTCCCGGCAGAAAGAATCCCCGCAGTACCCGGAACAAGGGCACTGCGGGGATTCTTTCTGCAAAAATGAAAATCAGGAAGCCTTCTTTTAAAAATCGAGAAGCCTTCTTTTCAATCAAGAAGGCTTCTTTTTCCGCCAGTTTGCCTCGACAAGCTCCGTGAGGCTCACATTCTCATTGCGGTAGCGCGCCTCCGGATCCGGCTCCTGAAATCCAAGAACCGGGTTCACCTTGATTGCCATCTCCGGACAGACATGCACGCACGCCATGCACGCCTGGCAATTCCCGCCGGTTCTTAGCGCGCGGTGACCTTCCATGTGGATGCAGCCTGCCGGGCAGACCTTTGTGCAGAGGCCGCAGCCGATGCAGCGGTCCGTGAAGTCAAAATCCGCCCAGATGGTCTCCGGCCGGAAGCCGACCGTCCTGAGATAATTCTCATGTGCTGCGCGGTCTTCCTCCGTGACTTCCTCGATTTTCCTCGTCTTTGCCTCGATGTCGCCCCGGATCTCCGCGAGCTGCTCCTCCACGTGCTTGTCCAGCGCGGCCTGCTGCTTCATGTCAAACGCGGGCAGGAAATTGTCCGCCATAAGAAGCGTGCGGATGTAGTCGGCCTTTTTCCCGGCCTCCCGAAAGACCCGCTCCGCAAGTTCCACCGCGTTCGCGTGCCGGTTTCCGTACGTCAGAATGAGATACAGATACTCTGTCCTGAATTCTGCCCTCCGGATGAATTCCTTCACCATCTGCGGCATCTCATGGCCGTAGACCGGCGCCGCAATTCCAATCCGCTCCGCCTCAAAATGAAGCCTCGGAAGGTCTGTCACCTGCGGAATGCTGATGGTCTCACGGTCGAGGCTCTTCGCCGCGTACAAACTGTTTCCGGTCGCTGAAAAATAGAAAATCATCTGGCGCTTTCCTCCGTTTCAACAGGGCGTGAGACGGATTTTACGCCCGCCCCGTCTCTTTTTCTCCTCTCTATGCTACCGGCTCTGCGCTCCTCTGTACAGCATCGTTTCTGCAGGCCGCTATTCACAGAGAGCATGGCTTTCGGAGGAGTGCACGTCCTCTGCCTGTCCCTTAAAAATCTCTCCGCCGCTTCACTGGAAGACCGCCGCGAGCTTTCTCCGCATGGATGCCTTGCAGGTGAGGTAATATCTTACGTTCACCTCCGGGTCCGAAATCGGCACGGCCCTTCTGCCGCCCATGTCATGAAGCCCCCGCAGGGTCAGATCCGTGGCAAAGCACGGCAGCACGGAATTTGCGATCAGCTCCTCAAACGTATACCGCTCACTCTGGACCAGGAACCGGGAGTCCGGCATCTTCCTCCGGACAATCTCCCCCCAGAAGCCGACGGTCGAGAACAGCAGAAGATTTTCCCCGTTCAGGTCGGAAAGCTTCAGGGACCTGCGGTCCGCGAGCGGGTGCCCCTCCGGAAGAAAGAACATGAGGTGCTCCTCTCCGATCTGACGCGCAAACAGGGCGCCTGCACGGCTGTCTCCGCTCTCTCCCGGCCTCCGGAGATCCGTCGGGTCATAGGGAAGCACGATCAGCTGATACCTGTCCTCTTCCAGCCCCTTCTCCAGCTCCTCCGGCAGGCCGGGCTCCGTCGCGATCGCCTTCTCGGGAAACGCGCGGGAGATCCTGCTGACCAGGCCCGGCAGCTCGATCGCGGCTGCCGTCCCGACGGAAATCGTGCGGGCCGTCCTGTCGTGCGCGCGCACCCGCGCGATCATATCATCCGACTGCTTTAAAAGAAGCCGGATTTCCTCCGCCGCCATTTCCCCATTCTCATTCAGGCAGATGCTGTTCTTCGTGCGGTGAAAGAGCGGCACCCCGAAGGTCTCCTCGGCCTTCTTCATGGCCCGCGTGATGGTCGGCTGGGAGATCATGAATTTCTCCGCGACGCCCGTAAGTGTTCCGCACGCGGCAAATGCCGCAAAGTACTGCAGTTCCTCATATGTGAGCATGCTGTTCTCCTTCCCTGGCTCGCCGGCTGTAAGTTCCCCGTCCTCCGGAGGCGTTTCCTTCATTATATCTGTTTCTCAGGCACCCGCAAGACTCAGTATTCTTTATTTGTATTCTGTAATTTCTGTATTATGCCTGATTCCTACAAAAAATGATTCTCTGCTATTCATTCATACGGCATCACAAAAACCCCGCGCACGGTGAAAAAGGATTCTCTCCGAATTCTTTCTCATCGCGCGCGGGGGATTTTCCCGGCATCGCCCTGTTCTGAGCGCCGCTTCAGATTTGACTTGAGACCCAGTCCGTGACATCCGCGGAATCCGGGTGCGAGGAGAACCTCCGGCCTTCCTGCCAGTCTCCCGTGCCCGCCATTTCCGCGAGATTCTTTCCGCTCTCCCCAAGCTCAGAGGAGGAAGAAGTGCAGAACGGGATCACCTTCTTGCCGGTGAAGTCATTGTTCTGGACAAACTGATTCACCGGCCACGCAGCGATCCCCCACCAGATCGGATAGCCAATGAACACGGTGTCATACGAATCCCACGCGTCGACGGAAGTCGTCGTCAGCGCGACCTGATTCTGAAGGGCCTCATCCTCATGCTC
Source organism: uncultured Lachnospiraceae bacterium (assembly GCA_902766175.1). Lineage (GTDB taxonomy): Bacteria > Bacillota > Clostridia > Lachnospirales > Lachnospiraceae > Moryella. Next base: position 11,298 of record CACXCJ010000012.1, on the reverse strand, counting down.
CTTCACAACCCGGCTGTTGTCGTCGGACCAGTTGAGATCCTCACTGGTGTAGGGCTCAACCGGTGTGAGCTCAAAGAGATCTGCTCCCGCCGCGCCCGCGATCATCTCTGCGGCTGCCTTCGTGTTTCCGGTCGCTGAGTAGTAGACGACCAGCGTCTTTCCAGACCCTGCTCCTGAAGATGAGGCCTCTGTCTCTGCGCTCTCCGCTGCTCCTGAACCCGCTGCGCTGCTCTCTGATGCTGCGGCCGTCTCTGCCGCGGGCGCCGCCGTCACTGCGGCTGCAGACGTCCTGCTGCTTCCCGCCGCAGAGCCGCATCCCGCGAGAAGCCCTGCCGCAAGAAGCAGACTCATGATTCCCTTTGTATTTTTCTTCATGGTATTTCCTCCTCTGCTGCTCTCCTCAAGAATTTCCGCGCTGCGCTGTCATCCGTGAGGCAGCTTCCTGTATTTCTGTGCCTGCAATGCCATTCTATCTGTCCGGGCTGCTTCTGTACAATATCTGATCTGAAGCGCAGATTTCAGCATGTGAATCGCAGTCTATGGATTGCACAGCTTATGGATCGCAGCTTATGGATCGCAGCTTATGGATCGCAGCTGCCGCCTCGGCAAAAAAAGCCGCCCGAAAAAGCGGAGAAAACGCATTCCGCCGGTTCCGGCAGCTCTCATGTATTTTCCAGTTGTGTGATCCGATACCTCCCGCCTGTGCTCCCCGGCGGAGCTTTCACTTCTCCCTCACGTGCTTTCCCGTCATGTGCTCGGGGCAGAGCTCCAGGATGCAGGCGCGCGCCGCGTCTCTCCTCATCTCCTCCTCGACGTGCGTTTCATCCGGGAGATACTTCCTTCCGATCGCGCGAAGCTCCTCTTCCCTGAGCGCCTCCTCCTCGACGATCCGTATCCTTCCGAAGATTGTGACGCTGTTAAACTGCCTCCACCACTCGCCCTCTGCCTTCCAGGGATCGCTCAGTACATTAAAGGATACCTTGCCGCTCCGGCGGATCGAGTCGATCTTGTGTCCCTCTGCGGCCCCGTGAAAATAGAGATTCCCGCTCTGCGTGTCGTACTGGTAATTCAGCGGTATGGTGTAGGGGTACCCGTCATCCCCCGCGACCGCGAGGATCCCGACCTTTCCCTCGGAAAGCACCTTCCTGCACTCCTCCTCTGAAAGCTGCTGCTTGAATCTTCTCATCCCGCGAAACATAGTGAAACCTCCTTTTTTCAGATCATTATAACACCGCACTCTCCGGCCCCGCTGACCTTTATCCAGGCGGGGATGCGAAGCGCCGAAAAGGGAGGTGCAGGACGAGGACGAAGCCGGGCACAGGACAGCTGGTTTTGCTCCCGCGCCAAGCCGCCTCCGTGCACCGGCCTCCATTCATCCGATGAATTCCTCGTTTCGGATTCCGTCATGTACATCCTCTGGAGAAGTTCTTAAAATCCATTTTAGAAAGAAACACACAGCTTAGAAGGAAACACAGGGATCAGAAACCACTCACCTTCAAGGTGCCGATGCGGCACCGGACTTTCTGGACAGAGAGGAGATATCACAATGAAATCATTTCAGTACGAAGGGATGCCGAAGGTCTACTTCGGGGAGGGCGCGCTTCAGCCGGCGCTGACAAAGGAACTCCCCGCTCTCGGAGGCAATGTGCTGCTTGCCTACGGCGGAGGGTCCATCAAAAAAAGCGGCATCTACGGGGAGGTCCTCGGACTTCTTGAGAAGGCCGGCAAGACAGTCACGGAATTCAGCGGCATCATGGCAAACCCGACCTACGCCAAGGTGCAGGAGGGGGTAAAGCTCGCAAGGGAAAATCAGATCGATTTCATTCTCGCCGTCGGCGGCGGCTCCGTGATCGACTGCTGCAAGATTGTCTCCGCGCAGGCGAAGATGGAGGAGGATATCTGGAAAGCGGAATTCACCGGTCACAGGTTCCCGGCCGAATTCATCCCGCTCGGCGCAGTCACGACAGTCTCCGGCACCGGGGCCGAGATGAACAACGGCGCAGTGATCACAAACGAAGAGACAAAGCAGAAAAACGGCATGCTCGGGGCGCTCTCCCGCTTCGTCGTGCTGGATCCGTCCTACACACTGACGGTCCCGATGCGTCAGGCGGTCTCCGGCGCGTTCGACACGCTCTCCCACTGCATGGAAATCTATTTCGGAAAGCCGTCCGAGACGAATGTCTCCGATGAGATGAACGAGGCGGTCATGCGGAATGTCATTAAAAACATCCGCGCCATGCTCCGGGACCCGAAGGATGTCTCCGTGCGCTCTGAGCTCATGTGGGACTCCTCCATGGCAGAAAACGGAATTCTGAAGCTCGGAAAACAGACGGATTTCCAGAACCACATGATCGAGCACCAGCTCGGCGCCTACACGGACTGCAGCCACGGACAGGGACTTGCGGTCATCCAGCCGGCTGTGTACTGCCACCTCGTGAAGGACAACACAGCAAAGTTCGTCCGCTTTGCAGAGAAAGTCTGGCACCTCTCCGCCGACGGAAGAACCGATGCAGAGCTCGCGCGCGCAGGGATCGAGGCGCTCTCAGACTTTGTCCGGGAGATCGGCCTTCCCTCGACGCTCACGGAGCTGAAGGCGGGAATGCGCCCGGGAAGCCCGGATCCGACCGACAGGGAGATCCTCCGGAAGGTCGCGGACAGCACAATTCTCACTGCCGGCTGTGCGCGGAGGTTCACACCGGATGAGCTCTATGAGATCCTCACAGAGTGCATCTGAGACAGAACGCAGCTCCGGCAGGATTCCGCGCCTCTTTGAAATATCCCCTCTGCAGGAGCGATCCCATCGGACTTACGCCTGAGGCTGCTGGCGCTTTGAAACGCCATTCACTATATTCAGTGGTTCCAGCCCCCTTGCAATGCGCTCCGCGTTTTTCCACTCCATCTCGTTGGCTCTTCGGAAGAACCCGCTTGTTCCTCCGCCGATATGCGGCGTCACGATGACCCTTCGCTGCAGATCGTCCGGAAGGTTAAGAAGCGGGTTGTCCGCCTGTACCGGCTCAGGTGCCAGGGTGTCGAGCCCGGCACCTGCGAGCTTTCCGGATTTCAGAGCTTCGACCAGCGCCTGGTTATTGACCACCTCGCCGCGAGCAGTGTTGATGAAATAGGAACGATCCTTCATCCCTGAGAAGAAGGCGTGATCACACATGCCGGTTGTTTCGGGCGTGACAGGCACATGAATGCTCACAATATCGCAGGAGGAAAGCAGCTCCTCCTCCGGAAGAAATCTCACGTGATACCTCGCTTCCTCCTCAGGGGAAAGCGGGTGATGCTGATTGTAAAAGACCTCCGGCGCAAACGGCACAAGAAGCCTTGCGACTTCCTTTCCGATGGCACCCATGCCGATCAGGCCGACCTTTCTCTCGTTCAGTTCAAAAATCCCGTGCGACATGAGATACATTTTCGTCTCGATCTGGCGCCCTGCCCTCACTTCGCTGTAGCCGGAAACAAGGTCCCGCAGCAGGGCGAGCATGAGAAGGATCGTCTGCTCCGCGACCGCGACCGCGTTCGCGCCCTTCTGATTGCAGACGTAAATTCCGCGTTCCGCAGCCGCCCTGATATCGATCTGGTTGAAGGCAACTCCCTCGGACTGGATCAGCTTCAAGCGCGGCATATGTTCAATCTCATACCGGGTAACCGGCGTAATGGCATCCGATACGAGCACCTCCGCGTCTCTTCCGGCCTCGATCACCTCGTCCTCAGACGCGCTGATGGGAAGAACGGTATACGCCGTTTTCTTCGCAAACCCGGTATCCGGCTTGTATTTTTCCACCCGCGCTGCGTCACTGATAAACAATACCTTCATGCTGCCCTCCTGCTCCTCTTTTCCTGCATTTACCCTTTACGCTATAAGGCCAGACTGCTTTGCCAAGCTCCGGCTGCTCTTATAAGCCTCTCATAAGGACCGACACCATTATAACGGATTCCCGCATGTCAGTGCTCATGCACTCAAAAATTCTGCCGTGGCCGAAAAAATTACCCGGGCGGCATCTGCCATCCCGGGTAATTTCACCTCACACTTTCCAGATCCTGTCCATCGGGCACTGTTTTCTCACACCGCAGCGATCGCCGGCGCCTTGAGCTTCAGTCCCAGATCGTCGAGGACGTCTGCGACATCCTTCACAGGCACGATCTGGAGCGCATTCTTCACTTCCTCTGCGACATCCTCCAGGTCCTCCCGGTTGTCCCACGGAATGTAGACCTTCTTCACGCCGGCTCTCTGCGCGGCCATGAGCTTCTCCGGCAGACCGCCGATCGGGTTCACGCGGGACCGGAGGGAGACCTCGCCGGTCATCGCGACATCCGACGGGACCGGAATCCCGGTCACAAGGGAGGCAAGCGCCGTTGTGAGCGTGATGCCCGCCGACGGCCCGTCCTTCGGGGTCGCGCCGTCCGGGACGTGGATGTGAATGTCATTCTCCTCGAAGAGCTTTGCCTTCTCCGGGAACAGCGCCTTCACCTTGCTCACGGCGATTTCCGCCGATTCCTTCATGACATCGCCGAGCTGGCCGGTGAGCTGCACTTTTCCGCTTCCCTTTGTGAAAAGCGTCTCGACGTAGAGAATCTCTCCTCCGACCTCGGTCCACGCAAGTCCCGTGACCACGCCGGGCTGCCGGTTCGGCTCCACCTTCGTGTGCGGCACCGGGCGCATGTCCATGTATTTCCGCAGATTTTCCCTCGTGATCCCGATTTTCACCGGAGCATCCTCTGCCTCTACGATTTCAACGGCAGCCGCACGGCACAGCCGGTCCGTGCACTTCTTCAATCCGCGCACGCCTGCCTCCCGCGTGTAGTCGCTGATGACGGCATTCAGCGCGTCGTCCGTGATGGAGAACGCCTCCTCCGGGATGCCGACCGCGCGCACCGCCTGCGGGATCAGGTGCTCCCTCGCGATGTGGAACTTTTCGAGCGGCGTGTAGCCCTCGAAGCGGATCACCTCCATCCGGTTTAAGAGCGGTGCCGGAATCGTGTCCAGCGTGTTCGCGGTGCAGATGAAGAGGACCTGGGAGAGGTCGTACGGCACGTTCATGTAGTGATCGGTGAACGTGTTGTTCTGCTCCGGATCGAGCACCTCCAGCAGCGCGCTCGCCGGGTCCCCGTTATAGGAGCTCGAGAGCTTGTCCACCTCGTCCAGGACCATGACCGGATTCGAGACGCCCGCCTTCCGGATGCCGTCCATGATGCGTCCGGGCATCGCCCCGATATAGGTGCGCCTGTGACCGCGGATATCCGCCTCGTCACGCACGCCTCCGAGGCTCACGCGCACGTATTTTCTCTTCAGCGCGCGGGCGATGCTCTGTCCCACGCTCGTCTTGCCGGTTCCCGGGGCGCCCACGAAGAGGAGGATGGACCCCGCCTGCTGCTTCTTCAGGTTCATGACCGCGATCTGCTGGAGAATCCGCTCCTTCACCTTCTTCAGGCCGTAGTGATCCTCGTTGAGAATCCGCTCCGCCTCCTTGATGTTGATCGGAAGCGCAGGCTCCCTCTTCCAGGAGAGCGAGGTCACAAAGTCGAGATAGTCGTAGAGCATCCCGTTCTCCGGGCTCTGCTGTCCCTCCTTCTTCAGGCGGTTCAGAATCTTCTCCGCCTCCTCGCGCGCCTCGCTGTTCATCCCGGACTCCTGGATCTTCAGCTCGAACTTCCGGAGATCCGAGACCTTCTCAGGGTGCATCTTGTCGAGCTCCTTCTGAAGATACTCGATCTGCTTTCTGATCGCGGACTCCCGGTATACCTTCTGATAGTCCGCTTCCTGCGCGGACTGCGCCTCGCCGTTTACCTCGTTCACCTCGATGTTCTCGTAAATCATCTTTTCGAGCATCGCGGCGCGCCTGGTCTTACTGTCCTCCTCGAGGACCGCGTAGCGCTCCCGCGGCGAATTCATCATGAACCGGGAGAGCACCGCCGCGATGTCCCCGAGCGAGGACCAGCCGGAAATCATGCTCCGGACCGCGCCCTCCCACTGGTTTCCCGATGAAACGCGGAGAAGCGTCTTCTTCACATCCTTCAGGCGCTTTTCCTCGACGTCCGGGTCCAGATCGTCGAGATCCGGCCTGCGGACAATGTCGAGATCAATCCGCCTGTCCGCGCCTATACTGACCTCGCGGATGTCCACGCGGACACCCGACTGAACGACGAGATACCCCTTCTCATTCACCTCTGTGATGATGCCCGAGAGGCCGATGGGATAAATGTCCTCCTCCTGGAGCTCTGTCCGCTCCTTCGGGCTCTTCAGGAAGATCATCGTCACCTTCTCGCCCACCACCGGGACGCGCCCCGCCGCCTTCTGATACTGCTCCGTGGAGAGCGGGAGGTTCGCACCCGGAACCGCAAGTACGTTATAAACCGGTAATACTGCCATATTGTCATCTCCTTCGACGGTCTGTGCCCGAAAGCGGGCTGACCATCTCATTTTATTCTGCTTTTTCTAGTTGTTCTATCTGTTATGTAACAAGATCATAGCAGGGCTCTGACAATATGTCAACTATTTTTATTTTTCTCTGCCACGGCGATCCCCGCGAGCACCAGGAGCAGAGAAACAAGCGTGCGCATCCGGAAGGCCTCCCCGCCCTCCCCGAGCGTGAGACCGGAAAGCACCACGCCAAGCACCGGGTTCATGAATCCCAGAATCGTGATGAGGCTCACATCGTTGTACTTCAGGAGGATACCCCAGACGGTGTAGGCGCCCGCTGAAATAAACCCCATGTAGAGGAGGAGAAGCCACGCAGCCTGATGCACCGGCGCGAGGCTGCCGCCCGGAGCGAGCCCCATGACGAGGAGAACCACGCCGCCGAGAAGAAACTGCCAGCCGCTCAGTGTCACGGGATCCTCCTCTCTGGAGAAGCGTTTGATACAGCAGGCCGCCATAGATCCCATGAATGTGGAACAGAAAAACCAGCCATCCCCATGGAGCGAGAATGTGCCCTTCAGCGGGCTCCCGTTCAGGACCACCAGCATGACGCCTGCAAATCCCAGAATGCTCCCGCAGATTTTCCGCCAGCTCAGGCGCTCAAACTGAAAGCAGAACACCGAGAGCAGGATGGAGAAAAACGTCCCGAGCGCGGTGATCACCGCCGCGTGAACGCCGCTGCCCCGCGCAAGGCCGCTGTAGTAAAAATAGTACTGGAGCACGGTCTGAAACATCATGAGCACGAAGATCAGGCGGAAGCTTCTCCGCCTCGGAATGAGCGGACGCCCCGCGAGAAATGACCCGGAGAGAATCACCATGAGTCCCGCGATGACAAAACGCGCACCCGCGAAGACGAGGCGCGAGGCGGCATCGTCTTCGCCGATGGAAAACAGGGCGTACCCGATCTTGATGCACGGCGCAGCCGAGCCCCAGAGCAGGCAGCTGAAAAACGCCGCCCCGAACACAGCGGCCGGTTTTTTCCATCGGAGATCCCGGAGATCCGCGCGTGCCGCTTCTCCCGCCTGTAATTCTTCTCTGCCATGTTCCCGCTCTTCCATAGATCTGTCCGCCGCCTCTTGAAAATGCTCCGCTGTGCTCTTCCCTTTCTCCCGCACAGGCTGCCTCCGTTTCCCCGCTGATCGCTTTCATTCCCGCACACCGCTATTATTTTAGCCGCACGAGCATCCCTTTGTCCATTTCTTTCAGAGCCTGCTGCGCATGCCTTGTCCCGTTCTTTCAGAGCCGGCAGGGGCTTCTGGCTTTCGTTCACAGATGCTATAATGATGTAAATGCCGGAACGGAGAATCCATTTCGGCTTATAAAACAGAATTCTTTTCAACCTGTCTATTAAAATGCTTCACGATGAACGGAGGTTCCCATGAAGGAAAAAATTGATGTCACCGAGTACGGAAATCAGATTCTGAAGGCCATTCCGAGGGGCGTTCTCCTGAACACCCGGGCGGAAAAATTTGACTCCATGGTGATCGGCTGGGGCGGAATCGGCACCAACTGGGCGCTGCCGATCTTCACCTGCTACATCCGGGAGGGCCGCTTCACGAGGTCGCAGCTCGACAAGAACCCGGAATTCACGGTCAGCATCCCGCTGGACAAGCCGGACCCAAAGATTACGAAGGTCTGCGGACGGACGAGCGGCCGCACCACGGACAAGGGAAAGGAAGCGGGCCTCACGCTGGAGTCCCCGGAGGTGATCAGCGTCCCCGGCGTAAGGGAATACCCGCTCACGCTCGAGTGCCGCGTCCTGTACCGGGAGAAGCAGGACCTCAAAAAGTACCCGGAGAAGGTTCTTTCCTTCTATCCGCAGAATGTCGGAAGCGAGAACTGCGGGGCAAACAGGGACGTCCACGTCATGTACATCGGGGAAATCGTGGACGCGTACATTATCCGCTGAGTTCGTGGACGCGTACATCATCCGCTGAATTGTCCGTATAGTTCACGCATTCCGTCTGCAGGGCTTCTGCCCTGTTCTCTTCTGCAGCGCATGTCCCAGAGCCCGCGGGTGTGCCGGAGTTTTCCGGCGCACCCTTTTCGTTTCTTTTGCAGATCCCTTTACGAAAGTCTAACCATCCCTGCGGCACCGTTTTACATTTTCCGCTTATGATATCCGCGAATTCAGGGCAATGAAGCATGCCACGTCAAAGGAGGAGAAAGAACGATGCAGAAGACATTCAAGGTATTGTCCCTCACACTCGCTGCCGCCACGGCGCTCAGTTCCATCTCAGTGCTCGCAGCGACCTCACACTACGCGGACTCGACGGCGATCCGCTCCTCGCAGGACTGGAACCAGTGGACGCAGGACTGGAACAGCGTCGCAGCGGACTACACCGGCGTTGCGATGAGCCCCGGCAGAAATGAGACGGAGCTCAATTTCGACTGGATGACTCCGACCGATTCCGCGAACAACGCCGCGGTTGTCTATTTCGGAACCTCCGCCGACAACATGCAGAAATACACGGGGACGGTGAACTCCACCGACAGCAGATACACCGGCGGTTCCTATGTCTCGAACAAGGTCACGGTGACCGGCCTCAGCCCGAACACCACCTACTATTATGAGGTCGAGAAGAACGGGGTCAGAACCGGGGTCCAGACCTACACGACACGCGACTTTCACGATGTGAAGATGCTTTATGTCGGCGACCCGCAGATCGGCGCATCGAAGGGCCAGCCCCAGAACGGTGAAAAGCTCGTGAACACCAGCGGCGTCTCCAACACCGCCGCGAGAAATGACGGCTTCAGCTGGAACCGGACGCTGAACATCGCATCGGCACAGACTCCCGACCTCTCCTTCATTATCTCGGCGGGCGATCAGGTGAACAAAACCGGCAAGGCAAAGGAGGAGGAGTTTGCGGCCTATCTCTATCCGGACGCCCTGAAGAAGCTCCCGGTCGCGACCACGATCGGAAATCACGCTTCTCTGACGAGCGACTACAGCGCGCACTTCAACGTCCCGAACGAGACAAACGAGGGCAGGACCGAGGCCGGCGGCGACTACTACTACAGCTACGGCGACGGCCTGTTCATCGTCCTGAACACGAATAACTACAACGTCGCGGAGCACAAGGCGGCGATGGAGCAGGCGATCGCCTCCGACCCGGACGCGCAGTGGAGAGTCGTCACGATCCATCAGGATATCTACGGCTCCGGCCTCGACCACTCCGAGACGGACGGAAAGATCCTCCGCACCCAGCTCACCCCACTCTTCGATCAGTTTGACATCGATGTCTGCCTTCAGGGACACGACCACACCTACAGCCGCTCCAAGCTTCTCTACGGCGACGGCCAGACCCACCACAACTACAAGTTCCAGCTGAACAGCACGAAGGATGACTACGACTGGGATCACGCCTACGACACCTACCTCGACACGAACATCCTTTTAAATCCTGCGGCGGACGATGCTGCCGGCCAGAAGCAGCTCCAGAAATTCAACGAGGACACGCACTGCTACACGATCAATGAGATCGCCGGAAACTCTGTGACGGACCCGGAGGGAACGCTCTACATGACCGCAAACTCCGCGACCGGCTCCAAGTACTACGAGCTGAACACCACGCAGCAGGACTACATCGCGGCCCGCTCTCAGAACTGGCTTCCGTCCTACTCCGTGATCGAGATGACGCCGGACACCTTCAGGATCAACACCTACCAGATCACCGATGACAGCCAGGTTCAGCCGCTTGACAGCGAATTCACCATCACGAAGACCAGATGATCCGCGGCTTCCTCTCAAAAAAATCCCCGCTGCATACGGAAAAGAGCCGCAGGTTTTCCGTCCGCTGTCTGCTCTTCGCCGCGGCCGCTCTCCTCTTCTTCCTCTGGGCAGTCCGCATCAACCGCGTTGAGAAAACGCCGCTCGTAAACACCGAGGGGCGGAGCTTTGAAAAGGCAGTCGTGACCCGGATTCTCTCCGATAACCTGGAAGAGGACGGCACGCGCGTGGGACAGCAGGAGCTCGTGGTGCGGATGACCACCGGCGCGCTGAAGGGGCAGGAAGTCGAGACCACAAGCTCCGCCGGATACCTCTTCGGCGCCGCATGCACGGTCGGCATGCACGTGATCGTGATCCAGTCCGTCGCGGGGACGGACCAGATCACGACCGTATACGCGCAGGACCGGGAGATGACCCTCGGCTTCTTTGTCCTCCTTTATCTCGCGCTTCTCGTTCTGATCGGCGGAAAGCAGGGACTAAAAGGCGCGCTCGGCCTCGTCTTTGACTTCTTCGGGATTATTTTCCTCTACCTTCCGCTCATCTACACCGGGCGCCCGCCCATCCCGACCGCAGTCCTTCTCTGCGCTGTCCTGACCGCCGTCACCATGCTGCTGATCGGCGGCTTCACGAGGAAGGCACTCATCGCCTCCCTCGGCACCATCGCAGGCGTCGCATCCGCCGCGCTGATGGCGCTCTGGATGAGCCGCGCGACCGGCCTCTCGGGCTGGAACATCTCGATCATCGAGTCGCTCCTGGACCTCTGGTACACGGATGACATCCAGGTCGGCGGTCTTCTCTTCGCAGGGATTCTCATCTCCGCGCTCGGCGCCGTGATGGATGTCGCCATGTCCCTCACGAGTGCGATGCAGGAAATCACGGAGCAGAATCCGGCGATCAGCCGGAGGGAGCTCATCCGGGCGGGCCTCCGCATCGGCCGCGACATGATGGGCACGGACTCGAACACCCTCATTCTCGCCTTCTCCGGCGGCAGCCTCCCGACGCTGGTCCTCGACTACGCCTACGACCTCCCCTGGCGCCAGATCATTAACTCGAACAGCATCGGTCTCTCGATCCTGCAGGGACTCGCCGGAAGCTTCGGCGTCGTGCTCTGCGTGCCGCTGACCGCAGTTCTCGCGGGGGCGGTGCT
>CACXCJ010000011.1 GCA_902766175.1 uncultured Lachnospiraceae bacterium | reverse complement strand
CGGTTCTTCTGCTCCGTCGGTTCTTCTGCTCCGCCGGTTCACTCCGGCATGTTCCACTCCTTCACGGTCTCGAAATACGGCGCCTGCTTCCGGAGGCGGTAATCGTCCGCGTCCTTTCCGCTCCAGTCATAGAGCCCGCGGCCGGATTTCTTTCCGTCGTTTCCGGACTGAAGGCCGTCCCGCACGGTCCTCTGGATTTCCTTCGTGTCACAGAGACTCGGGTACACATTTCCCGCGATGACGCTCTCCAGCGCAAAGCCGACATCGTCAAAGTACTCGAGAAGCCCGATCGACGCGTAGCGCATGCCGACCGCGTACTTCACCGCCCGGTCGATCTCCTCCGCAGTCGTGACGCCCTGCTCGATCAGGTAAATCGACTCCCGGAACAGGGCCTGCGCGAAGCGGTTCACCAGAAATCCCGGGACGCTCTTGTTGAGGACGACCACCTGGCGGTGCAGCCTTGCCAGAAGCTCCCTCGTGCGGCTCAAGGTTTCTTCCGAGGTCCGGGAGCTCTTCACCACCTCGACAAGCGGCAGCATGTGGACCGGCTGGAAGGGGTGCGCGATCACAAGCTGCTCCGGTTTCCCGGTGAGGGAGGCAAGGATTTCCGCATCGATCGAGGAGGAGCAGGAGGCGATGACAGCGGATTCTGCGGCGCAGCGGCAGATGTTCCGGAACACCTCCTTCTTCACATCCTCCGATTCCGCGGCCGCCTCAAAGACGAACGTGCACCCCGCGAGCGCCTCCGGGTCAGAGGTGATCGTCAGAAGCTTCATCGCCGCGTCCCGGTTTCTTTCCGACGCGAGGCCGTGCGCGATGAGATCCTCCCAGTTCTGCAGGACCGCCTTTCTGCAGCGCTCCATGCCCTTCTCCGAGTGGCCGATCACGACCGCCGGCATTCCGTTTCCCGTGATGAGTGTCGCCTCACAGGACCCTATTGTTCCTGTTCCGTATACAGCTGTCCTCTCCATTCTTCTCCTCCATATCTCTCTGTCATGTCAGGCCAGGCTGCGGGATCTCCGCTGCGTCAGGCGGACTGGCGGGAACTCAGCTGTGTCAGGCGGCCCGGCTTGGCTCTGGATCTCTCTCATGAAAAATTGTGGCAGAAAGAAAAGGCCTTGTCAATCCGCCGAAGCCCCCGCTTCCCGCAGCTTTTATTTCCCGCCTCCGCCTGCTTCCTCTGTCTTCCGCTCAGATCACGCGGTGGCGGAGCCACTTCCCGGAAAGGAAGCGCCGCGTGAACAGAATCCCGCGGACAAGCCAGTCCGTGAACATGCCGATCCAGACCGCAATCGGCCCGAAATGGAACCTCCGGATCAGGATCGTGGTGAGCAGGACCCGGCAGAACCACATCGAGGCAGTCGATGATGCCATGCAGTACGCGACATCGCCCGCGGCGCGGAGGCCGTATGCAACGGTAAAGGCGGGAACCCAGATCAGGGGCTTCACGACCGTGATGATCTCCATCAAGCGCATGCAGAGCGCCGCGCTCTCCGTCTCCATCCCGGAGAGAAGCAGGATGGGCCGCGTGAGGAGCATCACCAGAAGGCAGCTCGCGAGGACGCAGACCTCCGAGATTGCAGCGTGCTGGACGATGTAGTACTTCGCCTCTTCCTTTCTCCCCGCGCCGATGCTGCTCCCGACCACGGTCATGAGGCCGATTCCGATGCCGATGCCCGCGATGCCGTTCAGATTCTCGAGAATCGCGGTCATGGCCTGCGCCGCCATTTCCTGTGTGGTCAGGGTCGAGACGCTCGACTGGACCGCGAGCTTTCCGAACTGGAACATCCCGTTCTCAATGCCCGCCGGAATTCCGATCGAGAGCACCCGGAAAATCATGGTCCAGTCGGGGCGCACGAGATAGCGGCGGAGCACAATCACCTGCCGCGGGAAGCGGAGGAAGAAGAGCACCACCGCCGCACAGAAAATCCGCGACAGGAGCGTGGAGAGCGCCGCTCCGGCCACACCCCAGTGAAAGCAGAAGATGAACAGCGCGTTTCCGCTGATGTTCATGACATTTGAAATCGTCGACACAATCATGGGGAAGCGGCTGTTTCCGCCCGCCCGGTAAAACGCCGCGCCCGCCTCATAGAGGGCGATGAACGGAAAGGAAAGGGAGGTGAAGGCGAAATAGACCATCGCATCCTCCATGACCTCCTGCTCCACGGTTCCGAACACCAGCCGGAGGAGCGGCCCCCGCAGAAAGAAGCAGAAAAGCGCTGCCAGGACGGAAATGACTGTGACACACCCCGTGATCTGCTCCGCCGCCGCATTTGCCCGGTCCGGCTCCCTCTTTCCGATGTACTGCGAGCACACGATGGTTCCGCCGGCAGCGAGCGCCGCGAACACCTGGATAATCAGCACGTTGATGGAATCCGCGAGGGACACCGCCGAGATCGCGGAGCTCCCGACGCGCGTCACCATCACGGAGTCGCTCATTCCCATGAACGCCGTCAGGATCTGCTCCAGGATGAGCGGGATGAGAAGCGCCCTTAAATCCCGCTTCGTGTAGAGAAGATGCTCCCAGTCGATCTCTGAACTGTTATAGAACCTCGCGCCGAGGCGGCCGGGCAGGCCTCCCGGCCGCGCACCGGCTTTCTGCGAGGTCTCACGCGCCGGCGCACCGGCTTCCTGCGCAGTCTCACGCGCCGGCGCACCGGCTTCCTGCGCAGTCTCGCGAAGCGGCTCCCCGGCCGCCGGCGCTGTTCCTTCCTCCGGCCTCCCGGCCGCACAGTTTTTCTTCTGTTCCATGTTCTATCTCCCGGCCTACTCGACCTGCCGCCCTGTGTCTGTAAAAACGCATCCAATATATCACGAATTGCTTGTGCCGGCGCCATGAATTCAGTAAAATAGGGTGAGGCTGACGCAGTGTCAACCAGAAAGGAGTGAAATGAGCGACCAGTATCTGGGGGAATCCGTAAAAAAGCTCGGCTTCGGCCTGATGCGCCTCCCGAGGACGGGAAAGGAAATCGACATCGGGCAGGTGAAGACCATGGTGGATCTGTTCATGGCGGCAGGCGGCACCTACTTTGACACCGCCTGGGCCTACCGCGGAAGTGAGGAGGCGATCCGGGAAGCGCTGGTAAAGCGCTATCCGCGCGGTTCCTTCACGCTCGCGACAAAGAACGCGGCCTGGGTCGGCTGCAAGACAAGAGAGGATGCCATCGCCCAGTTCGAGACCTCTCTGGAGAGAAGCGGCGCGGGCTACTTTGACTTCTATCTTCTCCACAACCTCGGGGAGACAAGGACCCGCTTCTTCGAGGAGTTCGGTCTCTGGGACTACTTCCTAGAAAAGAAGAAAGAGGGAAAGATCCGCCATCTGGGGTTCTCCTTCCACTCCACCCCGGACGAGCTGGAGGCAATCCTCCAGGCGCACCCGGAGGCGGAATTCGTCCAGCTGCAGATCAACTACGCCGACTGGGAAAGTCCCGCAATCCGCTCCCGCGAAAATTACGAGGTGGCGCGCCGCTACCACAAGCCGGTCGTCATCATGGAACCGGTGAAGGGCGGCATGCTCGCGAACCCGCCGGAATCCGTGAAAAAGGTGTTCGATGAAGCCGACCCGGACGCCTCCTACGCCTCCTGGGCCATCCGCTTCGCGGCGAGCCTTCCCGGCATCCTCACGGTCCTCTCCGGCATGAGCAGCGTGGAACAGATGCAGGACAACCTCTCCTTCATGGAGCACTTCAAACCGCTCTCGGAGGAGGAGCGGGGCGTCGTCCGCCGGGCACAGGAAGAGCTCGCGAAGATCCCGCTCATCCCCTGCACCACCTGCAACTACTGCGCAAAGGTATGTCCGAAGGAAATCGGCATCTCCGGGACCTTCACGGCCATGAACCTTCTCACGCTCTACCGGAACAAGGCTTCCGCAAAGCACCAGGAGGAGTGGCTCGTAGGCGGCCACGGCAGAAAGCCCGCCTCCGAGTGCGTGAAATGCGGCAAGTGCGAGACCGTATGTCCGCAGCACATCGAGATCCGGAAGGAGCTCGAGCGCTCGGCCGCGGCGCTGAACGAAGGCTAAGCACGCATCCGCACAGAAGGCCCCCGCGGAACAGCTCCGCGGGGGCCTTCTGATTCTGCACGCCTTGATTCCAGCTCTCTGCTTCTGACTCTCTGATTCTGACTCTCTGCTTCTTAAGCTCCGCCGTCAGGCTGCGCCGGCATCACGCCAGGGCATCCGCGATCGCGATATTCTTCCGGATCGCCTCGGCGCACTGATGGAACTTCTTCCTCTCCTCCTCCGTGATCGGAAGCTCGATGATTCGCTCCGCACCGCCCTTTCCGATGACGCAGGGAACGCCGGCGAAGAGGCCGCTCTCCCCGTACTCTCCCTCAAAGGGCGCGCTCGCCGCCATGATCTTCTTCGTGTCGTGAAGGACATTGAAGGTAATTATCGCGGCGACGGAAGCGATCGCGTACTCGGTGCAGTGCTTTCCGCTGAGTGTGACCCAGCCTCCCATTCTCGCCTTGTCCTCGAGGTCGTCGCGGTCAAAGTCATACCTCGGATCGATCCTCTTCATCGCGTCAAGCGGCATGCCGTTAAAGTTCACGCAGGACCAGGCCGCAATCTGGGCATTTCCGTGCTCCCCGATCATGAACGCCTGAATTGACTCATGCGCGACTCCGACCTGATTCGCAATCTGCGCGATGAGCCGCGCCGTGTCGAGCCCGGTTCCCGTCCCGAACACGTGCCCCTTCGGAAGCTGCATGATCTTCTGGACCTCCCGCGTCACGACATCACACGGATTGGAAATATTGATGATGATCCCGTCGAAGCCGGCCGCCTTGAGACGCGGCGCCCACTTCCGCACCTGCGGAATCGTGAATTTCAGCTCCTCGACGCGGTCCGTCATCCCGACCAGGAGGCCGATGTTTCCGGCCGCATTGATCACGACGTCGCAGTCCTTCAGGTCCTCATACTCCCCGACTGTGACCTTCACCGGATGCGGCAGAAGGCTGTTCGAGTCAAAAAGATCCTGCTGCTCGCTCTTTACCTTCGCCTCGTTCACATCGCACATCACAATCTCGTCCGCGATGCCCT
>CACXCJ010000010.1 GCA_902766175.1 uncultured Lachnospiraceae bacterium | reverse complement strand
TTTATCTTCACGCGGAAGATGCGGATTTCCTCCTTGTTGAGGCGGCGATGGGGCTCTGCGACGGGATCACGGGGCAGGGAGAGCGGGGCAGCGCGCTGCGGGCCGCACTGGCGCTTAAGATTCCGGTGCTCTTTCTTGCAGAATCCGGGAAGCTCCCGGAGGCGGCGGCTTACCTCGGGAAGCTCCCGAAGGGCGTCGTCCGGGGTGTCGTCATCAACCGCTCGGAAGGGACCTCCTTAAGGGCACTCGCCGGAATTCCCGTGATCGGCTGTGTCCCGGAGCTTCCGGGGAACCCGCTGAAAAGCCGCCATCTGGGGCTCACGGTGCCGAGTGATCCGGAGGAGATCAGAGAGATCGCGGACCGCGCGGCGGATCTCATTCTCTCCGGCGTGAATGTGAGGGCGCTCCAGAAAATCGCGGAGGGGACAGAGCACTTTCGGATTGCGACCGCCAGGGACGAGGCGTTTTCCTTCTGGTACGAGGACAACCTCCGGCTCCTCAGGGAGAACGGCGCCGAGGTCGTCTTTTTCAGCCCGCTGCGGGACCACTCCCTGCCTGCCGGCGTCTCCGGACTCTGGCTTCCCGGAGGCTACCCGGAGCTCTGCGCGGAGATTCTCTCGCTGAACGAGCCGCTCCGCGAGGACATCCGGGACGCGGTGAAAAACGGCCTGCCGACCGTCGCGGAGTGCGGCGGCTTCATGTATCTCTGCGAGGAGCTGGAGGATGCGGGCGGAAGATCCTTTCCGATGTGCGGCGTCCTGCCGGGAAGAGCGTTCCGGACGCCGCACATCGGGAGGTTCGGGTACATCGAGCTCACGGCGAAGAGAGACACGCTTCTCTTAAGGCGCGGTGAGAAGATGCGGTCGCACGAGTTTCACTACTGGGACATGGAGTTTCCGGGGGATGCGGTGCGCGCGGAGAAGGCGAGCGGCGCGGGGGCCTGGGACTGCGTCTTCGGGACGGACACGCTTTTTGCCGGATACCCGCATGTCTATCTGCCGGCGTTTCCGAGGGCGGCCGAGCATCTGGCGGATGCCTGCCGCGCCTTCCGGGATGCGCACGGGCGGACCTGAGAAAGGGAGTTCCGGTGCTGCAGGGGAAGCACCGGAATCCGGAGGGAAACTTCATGAATGTTCTGAGATCCGCTGTGATCGCCTTTTCCATGTATTCGCAGATTCCGATGCCTCGAGTCCGCTTTGATGAAAAAAGCCGGAGCTTCGTGCTGCTCCTCTTCCCGCTCGTCGGGGCTGCGGAGGGTGCGCTTGTCCTCGCCCTGTTCGCACTTCTCCTCGCTCTCAAGGCGCCGCCGCTTCTCTCCGGCGCGCTTCTCATGGCGTGCCCCTTCGCGGTGGTCGGCTTTATTCATCTGGACGGCTTCCTGGACACGTCGGATGCGCTCGGCTCTTACCGGACGAGAGAGGAGCGGTTAAGGATCCTGAAGGATGTGCACGCGGGCTCCGCCGCAGTGCTCTCCTGCGCGGTTCTCTGCATTCTGCAGACCGCCGCGTGGAGCAGCATCGGATCGGTGGAAAAGGCAGCGGCGGTTTCCGCGGGATTTGTCCTGTCCCGGGCGCTCAGCGCGCTCTCCCTCACGATTCTTCCGAACGCGCGCGGGAGGGAGAGCAGCGTGGCATCTTTCACGGAGTTCAGGGAGAGGGGCGGCACCGCCAGGTTTCGGAGGCTTCTCTGTCTCATCCTCTGGATCGCTGCCTCCGCGCTCCTCATGTGCCTCTTTCTGGCAGCGTCCCCGGAGGGAACCGGAAGCAGCGCAGTGCCGTCCGCTCTGTCCGGCGCGCGTCTTCTCGCCGCCGCCATTCCGCCTCTCGCGGAGATCCTCTGCGGCTTTCTCTGCATGGCCCGGATGAAGGCAGCTTTCGGAGGCATGACGGGAGACCTCGCCGGGTACCTGCTCACGGTCTGCGAGGCAGCGGCCCTCGTGCTCACCGCGCTCCTGTGATTTGCCGGAACGCTTGCTTTTTGAACGCTATATTTTTATAATGAACAAATTAGGTTAAAGCCGTTATCAAAGCGAATTCTTCTGCGGGAAAGGAGGTGCTGTATGGCAGAAAATTCAGACATCCGGGATGCAGAGACCTCTGAGTTTGTCATTGAGCGGCCCGGAAAGCTCGGAATCGGGGACGGGCCGGCGCTGGAACACCCGGCGGATTTCACGGATCCGGACGCACTCTATGAGGAGTTGATACGGAAAATTCAGCATTACCATCCGTCGGATGATGTGAGCCTCATTCACCGCGCCTATATGACGGCGAAGAATGCGCACATGGATCAGAAGCGGAAGTCCGGGGAGCCATACATCATCCACCCGCTCTGTGTGGCGATTATTCTCGCGGATCTGGAGCTTGACAAGGAGACGATCATCGCGGGGCTTCTGCATGACGTCGTCGAGGACACGATTCTCACGCGGGAGCAGATCAGCCGCGTGTTCGGAGAGGATGTCGCCCTTCTCGTGGACGGGGTCACAAAGCTCACGCAGATCACCTGGACCACGGATAAGCTGGACATTCAGGCGGAGAATCTCCGGAAGATGTTTCTCGCCATGGCAAAGGACATCCGCGTGATCCTGATCAAGCTCGCAGACCGTCTGCACAACATGCGGACGCTCCAGTACATGAAGCCGGAGAAGCAGAAGGAGAAGGCGCGGGAGACGCTTGAGATCTACGCGCCGATCGCGGACCGCCTGGGCATCAGCAAGATCAAGGTGGAGCTCGATGACCTCGCGCTCAAGTACCTGGAGCCGGAGGTCTACCGGGATCTCGAGGAAAAGGTGCGGGAGAAGAGCCACTCCCAGGAACAGCTGGTCGAGAACATCGTCCGGGAGGTCCAGGGGATCATCAACAAGGCCCAGATCCCGGGGACCGTGAACGGGCGCCAGAAACACTACTTCTCGATCTACCGGAAGATGGTGAACCAGCACAAGACGTTTGACCAGATCTACGACCTCTTCGCGGTGCGGATTCTCGTGCAGTCCGTGAAGGACTGCTATGCGGCGCTCGGCGTGATCCACGAGCACTACACCCCGATCCCGGGGCGCTTCAAGGATTATATCGCAATGCCGAAGCCGAACATGTACCAGTCGCTCCACACGACGCTGATCTATCACAACGGTGAGCCGTTCGAGGTGCAGATCCGCACCTACGAGATGCACCGGACGGCGGAATACGGCATCGCGGCGCACTGGAAGTACAAGGAGGCCGGAAAGAGCGTGAGCGCGGCGGCCTCTGCGGACGAGAAGATGAACTGGCTCCGGCGGATTCTGGAGTGGCAGAAGGAGATGCCGGACAACAAGGAGTTCCTCTCGGACATCAAGAGCGAGCTGGATCTCTTCTCCGACAGCGTCTACTGCTTCACCCCCTCGGGGGATGTGAAGAACCTCCCGCAGGGGTCCACGCCGGTCGACTTCGCCTACGCGATTCACTCCGCGGTCGGAAACCGCATGGTGGGCGCGAAGGTGAACGGCAGGCTCGTGAACATCGATTACCAGATCCAGAACGGCGACCGGATCGAGATCATCACGTCGCAGAACTCCAAGGGGCCGAGCCGCGACTGGCTGAAGATAGTGAAGAGCGCGCAGGCGCGCACCAAGATCAACCAGTGGTTCAAGGCGCAGTTAAAGGAGGAGAATATCTCCCGCGGCAAGGACCTGATCACCGCGTACTGCAAGTCCAAGGGCATCGACTGGAACTCGATCAACAAGCCCGAGTACCAGGAGAAGGTGATGCGGAAGTACGCCTTCCGGGACTGGGATTCCGTGCTCGCGACGATCGGCCACGGCGGCTTCAAGGAAGCGCAGGCCGTGAACCGCATGCTCGAGGCATACCGGAAGGATATGGCGGAGCACATCACGGATGAGGAGGTGCTCTCCGCCTACGCAGACGGGGGAAGCGGCGCGGACGGCTCGCAGAAGATGATCCCGGAAGTCGCGGTGAAAAAGAGCGGCAACGGAATCGTCGTGAAGGGCGTTCACGATCTCGCGGTGCGCTTCTCGAAGTGCTGTGCCCCGGTTCCCGGCGATGAGATCGTCGGCTTCGTGACGAGAGGACGGGGCATCACGATTCACCGGACCGACTGCATCAACATCATCAACCTCCCGGAGTCCGAGCGCGGGCGCCTGGTCCCGGCCGAGTGGCAGGAGCCGGAGGGGAGCGAGGAGGGAAAGTACCGGACGGAGATCCGGGTCATCGCGCACAACCGCGTGGGACTCTTCGTGGATGTCTCAAAGGTGTTCACGGAGAACGGAATCGACATTCTCTCGATCAACACGCACACCAGCAAGCAGGGCATCGCGACGATGAACCTCTCGTTCGAGATCGGCAGCGTCGAGGAGCTCCGGAGCCTCACGGAGAAGCTGAAGAATGTCGACGGCGTGATGGAGACGGAGCGCTCCGCAGGATAAAGAGACGGGGAGCGCGCCCGGACGGAGCCGGGCCGCTGAAAGAACTCCGGCACTTCACATGCCTGCAGGGACATCCCTGTACTATAACATTCCTGCACTACAGAAAGGATCCGCATGCAGATCGTAAGAAGCATTCTGGGCCCGATCCAGACAAATGTTTACTTTGTATACAGCCCGGAGACGAAGGAAGGCGTCATCATAGATCCGGCAGCCGAGCCGGAGAAGATCAGGAAAATTGTCTCGGACGAGGGCTTCAGGCCGAAGGCTGTGTTTCTCACGCACGGACACTTTGACCACATCTCCGCGGCAGATGAGATCCGCTCCTTTTACGGCGTGAAGATCTATGCGCTGGACAAGGAGAGGGAGACGCTCGCGGATCCCCGCCTGAACGGCGACGCGGGCTTCCTGAAGCAGAATGTCCGCGTCGTGCCGGACGTGTTCTGGCACGACGGTGAGGAATTCCAGTGTCTCGGGGAGACCTGGAAGGTGATCTGGACACCCGGCCACACACCGGGCGGCTGCTGCCTCTACATTCCGGGAGAGAAGGTGATCTTTGTCGGGGACACCCTGTTCCGCGGCTCCTACGGCCGCTATGACCTGGCGGGCGGAAGCTTTACGGACATCGAGAAGTCCCTGAAGGAGAAGCTTTTCACCCTCCCGGATGATGTCGTCGCGTTTCCCGGACATATGGACGAGACGACGATCGGCTTTGAGAAGAAGAACAACGCGATTCTCTACAGTTCCTACTGAGGCACCTTCCATGATTGCTCTCATCCTGACGGATGTCCCGTTTGAGCAGGACATCCGCGAACTTTTCATGGCCTTTTATCCCGGGGAGCACTACGTCCACGAGCCGGACAATGCCGCCGGGCTTGTTTTCACCGCTGAACCGGCATTTTCCGACGCGGCCGGCCGCTACCGGATGACTATCCGGGAGAGCGGGAAGCCGGACCAGACGTTTTCCTCCGTCCGCTATTCAGACCGCTCCGCCTCAAAAAATGCGCTGAAGCGCGCGCTCTACCTCGCGCTTTCGGAGCGGAACGGGCACGGCCTTCCGTGGGGCACGCTCACTGGCATACGCCCGACAAAAATCGCGCTGACGGAGCTTTCCCGCGGGGCGTCCGAAGAGGAAGTAAAGGAACTGCTCAGGTCCCGGTATTTCCTGACCGGAAGCAGAAACGAGCTCTGCGTCCGCACCGCGGCGCACGAGAAGCGGGCACTTGAGGGGCTTGATCTTCAAAACGGCTGGAGCCTCTACATCGGAATTCCGTTCTGTCCCACGACCTGCCTCTACTGCTCCTTTACCTCCTACCCGATCGGGCTCTGGAAAAAGAGAGTCGATTCCTATCTCGACGCCCTGATGAAGGAGCTGCGGGCGGTTTCCGGCTGGATGAGAGGCCGTGAGCTGCAGACCATCTACATGGGCGGCGGGACCCCGACCAGCATCGAGGCGGACCAGCTCTCACGGATTCTTTCCACAGTCGAGGAGTATTTTGATCTGACGCACCTGAGGGAACTCACGGTGGAGGCAGGGCGCCCCGACAGCATCACGGAGGCAAAGCTCCTGGCGCTGAAAAAGCACCGCGTGACGCGGATCAGCATCAACCCGCAGACCCTGAAGCAGGAGACGCTCGACTTAATCGGCCGCTTCCACACGGTGGAGCAGTTCCGGGAGAGCTTTCTTCTCGCGCGGCGCCTGGGGTTTGACAACATCAACACCGACCTGATTGTCGGCCTTCCGAACGAGGATGAGGACGACGTGCGCCACACGATGGAGGGAATCCGGGCGCTCTCCCCGGACGATGTCACGATTCACAGCCTCGCCCTGAAGCGCGCCGCGCGCCTGAATACGAAGAAGGAGGACTACGCGTCTGTCCGCTACGGAAACGCGGCGGATATGGTCTCTCTCACCGCAGAGTACTGCGAGGGCATGGGCCTCAGTCCGTACTACCTGTACCGGCAGAAGAACATGGCCGGGAACCTCGAGAACGTGGGGTGGTGCAGGCCCGGACACGAGGGCCTCTACAACATCCTCATCATGGAGGAGAAGGAGACGATCGTCGGATGCGGCGCGGGAACCACAACGCGCGTCGTGTACCCCGGAGAGGACCGCTATGAGCGGGTGGAGAACGTGAAGGACCCGGCTCTGTACATTGCGCGGCTGGACGAGATGCTTGCCCGGAAGGAGGGGCTTCTCTCGCCGGATTCCGCCGGGAAAAGGGCGGAAATCCCGGAAGAGACTTGAAAAATCCGCGGGGTCAAATACAATGGTTACAGTGAGCGAAGGGCGCAGGGAAGTCCGCAGGCCTTCCACCGGTCTTGTCATCGCAAGGTTATGAGTCCGCTGGAGGCGCGGAGCGGGCAGCACCGCGGCCGGATCGCCGAACAAGCAAAATAATAAGAATGGAGAAGCGAGCCATGGCAATGAAAAAGCAGCCGGTTACCGGCATGAAGGACATCCTGCCGGAGGAGATGAAACTGAGAAACTATCTCATGAACATCATCCGCGAGACGTACACGAGCTTCGGCTACACGCCGATGGAGACCCCGTGCGTGGAGCACATCGAAAACCTGCAGAGCAATCAGGGCGGAGACAATGAGAAGCTGATCTTCAAGATTCTAAAGCGCGGCGAGAAGCTGAAGCTCTCGGAGGCGAAGACGGAGAATGACCTCACGGACACTGGCCTCCGGTTTGACCTCACGGTCCCGCTGACCCGCTACTACTCCAACAACAGTGCGTCGCTTCCGCAGCCGTTCCGGGCCCTGCAGATGGGATCCGTGTGGCGGGCAGACCGCCCGCAGAAGGGCCGGTACCGTCAGTTCACCCAGTGCGATATCGATATTCTGGGAGATCCGTCGAACCTGGCGGAGATCGACCTCATTATCGCGACATCAACCGCGTTAAAGCGCCTGTGCCCGGGACACGCGTTCACGATCCGCGTGAACGACCGGCAGATCCTGCACGCGCTCGTCGCCTGGGCGGGATTCCCGGAGGAGATGGCGGACTCCGTGCTGATCACGCTCGACAAGATGGATAAGATCGGAATCGACGGCGTGAAGGCAGAGCTCGTCGAGAACGGATGCGCCGGGGAGTCCGCGGACAAGTACCTGGACCTTCTCGGGAAGCTCGGGACGGATTCGGATGCGGTCAGATCGCTCACCACTGTCCTCGGAGAGTATCTCGCGAAGGGCGCCGCGGAAAATCTCGCGGAGATCATGGACACGGTCATCAGCGCGACGAACGGGGAGATCTCCATCTCGTTTGACCCGACGCTGGTGCGCGGCATGGGGTACTACACGGGAACCATCTTTGAGGCCTCGATGGAGGGCTTCGGCGGAAGCGTCGCGGGCGGCGGCCGCTATGACAAGATGGTCGGCCGCTACACCGGGCAGAACACGCCGGCCTGCGGCTTTTCGATCGGTTTCGAGCGCATCGTCACGATTCTCACGGATGAGGGCTTCAAGGTGCCGTCCGCGCGCGGCCGGAAGGCCTTTTTCGTGGAGAAGGGCGTGAAGGCGGACCAGCTCACCGAGATCTTCAGGAAGGCAAACGAGGAGAGAGCCGCGGGAGCAGATGTCCTCGTGGTCCGCATGGCGAAGAACCGGAAGTTCCAGAAGGACCAGCTCACGGCCCAGGGATACACGGACTTCGAGGATTTCTTCGCGGCGAAGGACTGAGACAGGATCTGCCGCAGCCGATGCAGATACCTGCGTCGGGCTGCGGCGCGTTTTGAAATGGTGTTCCGGTGAAACGGCCCGGAAAGAGGGAGAGGGAGTAAGAGAGATGTCTGAGAGCATGAAGGGACTGAAGCGGACACACCGCTGCGCGGAGGTGCTCACCGCAGAGGTTGGTTCCACTGTCACGGTGATGGGCTGGGTCCAGAGAAGCCGCAACAAGGGCGGCCTGATTTTCACGGACTTGAGAGACCGGACCGGCATTCTGCAGATCATTTTCGAGGAGACGTCCTGCGGAAGGGAGGTCTTCGAGAAGGCGGCGGAATTAAGAAGTGAGTTCTGCATCGCGGTCGTCGGGACGCTTGAGAAGCGGTCCGCACCGAACAGCCAGATTCCGACGGGAGCGCTCGAGGTGCGCGCAGAGCAGCTGAGAATTCTCTCCGAGTCCGAGACGCCTCCGTTCCCCGTTGAGGAGAACTCGAAGACGCGCGAGGAGCTCCGGCTCAAGTACCGCTTCCTGGATCTCCGCCGCCCGGATCTCCAGAAGAAGATCATGACCCGGTCAAAAATCGCCGCTGTGGTGCGGCAGTTCATGATTGAGAACGGATTTCTCGAGATTGAGACGCCGACGCTCATAAAGAGCACCCCGGAGGGCGCGCGGGACTATCTCGTGCCGAGCCGTGTGCACCCCGGAAAGATGTACGCGCTTCCGCAGTCCCCGCAGCTTTTGAAGCAGCTCCTCATGTGCTCCGGGTACGACCGCTACTTCCAGCTCGCGCGCTGCTACCGGGATGAGGACCTGCGGGCGGACCGCCAGCCGGAATTCACGCAGATCGACATGGAACTCTCCTTCGTGGACGTGGACGATGTGATCGAGGTGAATGAGCGGCTTCTTCAGCGCCTGTTCCGCGAGATCCTCGGTGTCGAGGTGAAGCTCCCGATCCAGCGGATGACGTGGCAGGATGCCATGGATCATTACGGCTCCGACAAGCCGGATCTCCGGTTCGGCATGCAGCTCCGCAATGTGACGGAGGTCGTGAGAAACTGCGGCTTCGGCGTGTTCACGAATGCGATCAAGGCCGGCGGGACGGTCCGCGGCATCAACGCAGAGGGCCTCGGAACCATGCCCCGGAAGAAGATCGACGCGCTGACGGACACCGCGAAGACCTACGGCGCGAAGGGGCTCGCCTATGTGGCGATTCAGCCGGACGGGACGGTGAAGTCCAGCTTCCAGAAATTCATGAAGCCGGAGGAGATGGACGCGCTTGTCCGCGCGATGGACGGAAAGCCGGGAGATCTCCTGCTTTTCGCCGCGGACCGCAACAAGGTCGTGTGGGATTCTCTCGGCGCGATCCGACTGGAGCTCGGAAGGCAGCTCGGCCTCATGAAGAAGGACGATTACCGCTTCCTCTGGGTCACGGAGTTCCCGCTTCTCGAGTGGTCGGACGAGGAGAACCGCTTCAAGGCGATGCATCACCCGTTCACCATGCCCATGGAGGAAGACTGGGATAAGATTGACTCGGATCCGGGAAGCGTCCGCGCGAAGGCGTACGACATCGTCCTGAACGGAACGGAGATCGGCGGCGGCTCGGTCCGTATCCATCAGTCCGACATCCAGAAGAAGATGTTCGAGGTTCTGGGGCTCTCCGATGAGGTCGCACAGCAGCGCTTCGGCTTCCTTCTGGAGGCATTCAAGTACGGTGTTCCGCCGCACGCGGGACTGGCCTACGGCCTTGACCGCCTCGCGATGATCATGGTCGGGGCGGACACGATCCGGGATGTCATCGCCTTCCCGAAGGTGAAGGACGCGACGGATCTCATGATGAACGCGCCGGATGTCGTGGAGCAGAAGCAGCTCGACGACCTCGCGCTGAAGGTGGATGAAGAGGAGGCAAGGCGCATCGAGGCAGCGATGAAGAAATAAGCACGGTGCGCGGACGGGAGCTGCTGCGGGAATGATCCCGCTCCGGCTCCCGTTTCAGATAAAATCAAGTCACGGTTCGGAGGGAAAAATGGCAGAGGCGAGAATCCTTGTCGTCGACGACGAGGCGAGAATGCGGAAACTGGTGCGGGACTTTCTGAGCGCGAAGGGATACGAGGTCCTGGAGGCCGGAGACGGCGAAGAAGCGGTGAAGATC
Organism: uncultured Lachnospiraceae bacterium; assembly: GCA_902766175.1. Lineage (GTDB taxonomy): Bacteria > Bacillota > Clostridia > Lachnospirales > Lachnospiraceae > Moryella. The sequence continues at coordinate 9,007 of CACXCJ010000010.1, read as the reverse complement.
TTCCTCGCGGACAAAAACATTGATCTCATGATTCTCGACGTCATGATGCCGAAGATGGACGGCTGGGAGGTCGTGAAGGCGGTCCGCCAGTACTCCTCCAGGCTGCCGATCATCATGCTGACCGCGCGCGGAGAGGAGCGGGATGAGCTGCAGGGGTTCCAGCTCGGGGTCGATGAGTACATCTCCAAGCCGTTCAGCCCGAAGATTCTCGTGGCGCGCGTCGATGCGATTCTGCGCCGCACCGGCGGAAAGGCAGGAGAGGAGGACAAGCTCTCTGCGGCCGGCATTGTGGTGGACAGGACCGCGCACGAGGTGACGATCGACGGAGAGCCTGTGACGCTCAGCTACAAGGAGTTCGAGCTTCTCACCTATTTCCTCGAAAACAAGGGCATTGCACTTTCGCGGGAAAAGATCCTCAACAATGTCTGGAACTACGACTATTTCGGGGACGCGCGCACAATCGACACCCACGTGAAGAAGCTCCGCGCAAAGATGGGAAAGAAGGGCTCCATGATTCACACGATCTGGGGCATGGGCTACAAGTTTGATCCGGACGCGCCGGAGGAAGCGCACTGACGAAATGAAACATTCCATCCGATACCGCTTCACGGTTCTCTTTCTCGCGATTGTCGTGGGCCTGGTCCTTCTCTCGCTCGCCATCAACACCTTCGGGCTGGAGCGCTTTTACCGTGCCAGAAAAGTGGGAGAAATTGAGCGTGCCTACGCGAGAATTGACGCGGAAGTGGAGAAAAACGGGCAGAACGGCGTCAATCTGTCGGGAATCCTGAACGAATACTCGAATAAGTACAACATCACCATCGCGCTCATCGATTCGGCGAGTTCCAAGTCCCTCATCACGACGGAGCGCGGGAGCGACCTCCTCCTCCGGCGGCTGCAGCGCTACCTCTTCACCTCTTCCGGAAGCAGCTCGTTCACCGTCGTGAAGGAGACGGACAACTACAGGATCCTGACCGGTGCGGACACCGCCACACAGGAGGAGAACATCGACTGCTTCGGATACCTGAGCGACAATCAGACGATGGTGCTGATGACGACGCCGCTCGCCAACCTGAAGGAGAGCGTTCTTCTCGCGAACCGCTTTTTCGCTGTGGCAGGCATCTTCACCATGCTCCTCGGCGGGTGCCTCATCTTTTTCACAACCAGGCAAGTCACGAAGCCCATCCAGAGCCTCGCGGCCTTCTCCGAGAAGGTCGGGAATCTCGATTTCAGCACGCGCTTTCAGTTGAAGAGACAGGATGAGATCGGCGTCCTCGGGAACAACATGAACCGCATGGCAGATCAGCTGGAGAAGACGATCGGCGAGCTGAAGGACGCGAACGCAGAGCTTCAGGAGGACATCCGGAAGAAGGAAGAGATCGATGAGATGCGGAAGGAATTCATCGCGAACGTGTCTCACGAGCTGAAGACGCCGATTGCGCTGATTCAGGGCTACGCCGAGGGGCTGAACGACGGTCTCTGCGAGGATGCGGAGAGCCGGAAGTACTACCTCGATGTCATCATCGATGAGGCCGGAAAGATGAACAGCCTCGTGCGGCAGCTCATCACGCTCTCGAAGCTTGAGTCCGGCGCGCCGGATCTGGAAATCAGCACCTTTGATCTGAAGGGGCTGATCGACGGAGTCCTGCACAACACGAAGCTCATGGGAGAGAACCGCGGGGCCACAGTGAAGGCGGAGTGCATGGACGAGAGCGGAGCGTTCTATGACGAGGCGGTGCTGGTGCGCGCGGACGAGTTCAAGATTGAGGAGGTTCTGACAAACTATGTGAGCAACGCCTTCCACCACGTGAATGAGGGCGGGAGCGTCCTGGTCTCCGTGAGGCTTGCGGGGAGCCGCGTTCACGTTGGCGTGCGCAACACCGGAAGCCACATCCCGGAGGAGGACCTGCCGCATATCTGGGACAAGTTCTACAAGGTGGACAAGGCCCACTCCCGCGCCTATGGCGGCAGCGGCATAGGCCTCTCGATCGTGAAGGCCGCCATGGAGGCGCACAGCATGCCGTACGGCGTTGAGAATCTCGACGATGGCGTGAACTTCTGGTTTGAGCTCCCGCGCGCAGTGGACGCGGATGGAAAGGCGGAAATCTAGCGGAGCGGAAATCCGGAACGAATATGCGGAGCGGAAATCCGGTGCGGGAATACGGGATGGAAATCCGGAGCGGAAATCCGGTCTGGCGGGTTCCTCATGATCCGCGCCGCCGATTCTGCGAGAGAACCTCACGCAGGTTTTCGGCGCAGAGATCCACGATATGCTGCCGCGTCTCAAACGGCGACCAGGCGACGTGCGGCGTCGCGACGCAGCGCGGGTGGCACGCAAGCGGGTGCCCCTTTCCGCAGGGCTCCGGGAAGAAGGTGTCGATGCCGCAGGCATAGATTTTTCCGCTGTCAAGCCCCTCCACAACCGCGTCCGTGTCCAGAACGGCGCCGCGGGACGTGTTTAAGAGAATCACGCCCTCCTTCATCTCCGCGACCGCCCTCCGGTCTATAAGCCCCCGCGTCTCCTCTGTCAGCGGGCAGTGGAGGCTTATGACGTCGGACTCCCGGTAAATCTCCCGGAGAGAGGCGTACCGGAGTCTGTCCGAGGCGTATTCCATCTTCGGGTGCCGGCGGTACGCGAGAATGTTCATTCCCATGGCCATCGCAATCTCCGCGACCGCATATCCGATATCCCCGAGGCCGATGATTCCCATGGTCTTTCCGGTGAGCTCCATGCTCCGCGTGTCCGCGATCACGGGGTCCGCCGGATTTGTCCAGCCGGAGGTCTTTATGTAGTGGTCAAAGAACGAGACCTTCCGCGCAATTTCGAGGAGCAGGGCGATGGTCATCTGCGCGACCGCGCCGCGCCCGTATCCGGGGACATTTTTCACCGCGACGCCGCGCGCTTCGGCGGCGCCGCAGTCGATGTGGTCGAGACCGGTTCCGAAAGTGCCGACCATCTTTAAGTGCGGGGCGCTCCGGATCACTTCTTCTGTCACTCTCACGCGGTTTGTGAGGATGCAGTCCGCGTCCCGCGTGCGTCCGATGACTTCCTCCGGGAGCGTGTCATCGTAGAGCGTGAGATTTCCGATGCCGCGGAGCGGCTTCCAGGAGATGCCGCAGGCGCCGATCAGGCGCGCGTCAAGGACGACGATGGAGGGCTGCCGGGAAGAATCTGAAGTTTCAGGGTTTGTCATGGAAATCTCCATTCTGCCGCCCGCATCCCGGCGGCACTGGGGAAGGAAGTTCTGTCAGCAGTATCGTCAGTAGTATAGGAGATTCCTGAGGCAGCTGTCAAAGAGCAAATCCGCCGCCCTGCGGAGAGAGCCCGTGGATGCTGGAGCGGACGCAGGGCGCCTTCTCCTTGACCTTCCCTATCCGCGAGCTTAAGATAAGTACAGAGCCAGAGAGGCGGTCCGCATTGTGCGTAAAGCTGCGGGCTGCTGGCTTTTATAGCTTGCGGTGCGTAGAAGCCTGGGCGCACGGAGGGGGAGATGCATGGCAGAAGGGAAGAACTATGCGCGGGATATGACGAGCGGACCGATTGTCCGAGAGCTCGTGGTCTACGCGCTTCCCCTCATCGTCGGGAACCTCTTTCAGCAGCTCTACAACACGGTGGACAGCCTGGTGGTCGGAAATTTTGTCAGCATGCAGGCTCTTGCCGCAGTCGGCTCCACAGCCGCCATCATCAACATGCTCGTCCTGTTTTTCAACGGGATCTCCATCGGCGCGGGCGCCGTCATCAGCCGCTTCTTCGGCGCGAGGGATGACAATGGCCTGCACCGCTCCATCGAGACGACGATCGGCCTCACGGCGGTTCTGAGCGTGCTCTTCACCCTGATCGGCTACTTCTCCGTGCCGTACACGCTCCGCTTCATGTCCACTCCGGAGGACGTCCTGGCAGATGCGGCGCTGTATCTGCATATTTACTACCTTGGATTCGCGGGCCTCTTTTTCTATAACATCGGCTCGGCGATCATGCGCGCGGTCGGTGACACCAGAAGGCCGCTCTATTTTCTTATTTTCACGAGCATCCTGAATGTCTTCCTGGACCTCTATTTTGTTCTGATCCTGCACCGGGCAATCGACGGCGTCGCGTACGCGACTGTCATTTCCCAGGGGATTTCAGCGGTTCTCGTCATGGCGGTCCTGACGCGGTCGGCTGAAAACTACCGTGTCACTTGGCACGACGTAAGAATCGAGAGGGATCTCTCGAAAAAAATTCTGGGACTGGGGTTTCCGATCGGCCTCCAGCAGTCCATCACCGCGTTCTCAAATGTCTTTGTGCAGGGCTACATCAACGTGCACGGCTCCTCGGTGATGGCGGGATGGAGTATCTACACGAGGACGGATCAGTTCGTCTTTCTGCCGATCACGAGCATGTCGCAGTCCGCGACCACCTTTGTGAGCCAGAACATGGGCGCGGGAAGGTACGACAGGGCAAAGCGGGGAACAGTCCGCGCGGTCCAGGCGGCCTGGGTCGTCACGGCGGCGATCTCCGCGTGTGTCTTTGCCGTGGCGCCTGGCCTTGCGCGCCTCTTCACAAGTGAGCCGGAGGCGGTCCGCTTCGGAACGGAATTTCTGAGGCTGAACCTGCCGCTTTTTATCCTGACCGGCACGAATCACACCCTTGCAGGAGGCCTCAGGGGCCTCGGAAACGCGCGGGATCCCATGGTGATCTTTCTCATCGGCCAGGTGCTGCTCCGGCAGATTTATCTCTTTGTTGTGACGAAGTTCATCGATGAGCCGTGGGTCGTCGCGTCGAGCTTTCCGTTCGGCTGGGCGGTGACCTGCGTCATGATGTATTTCTGCTACCGGAATACGATCCGGCGGGTCGGAGAGCTGGAAAGGAAGTCGGAATGAAGACGATTTACACGGTTGTATTTAAGGAGAAGCCGGGAGGCGGGAATCCCTGCCCGGTGATCCTGGACGCAGACGGGCTTACCGGGGAGGAAATGCGGAAAAAGGCGGAACAGTACGGGATGGAGGCCGCATTTGTGAGCGCTGCGGATCGGCCGGACTGCCGGTGGCGCGTCCGCTACTTCACGCCGGACCACGAGCTCTCAAGCTGCGTTCACGCGACGATCGCAGCGGTGAGTGTCCTCCTGAAAGAGGGGCGTCTCTCAGGGGATCACGCGCTCCTCGAGTCAGCTGCCGGGGAGACAAATCCTGTGAGCTGGCGGAGCGAAGCCGGGCGGTTTGTCGTGTCAGCGGATCAGGGGCTTCCGGCAGTAAAAACCATAGATCCGGCTCTTGAGGGAAAAATCGCGGAAGTCCTCGGCCTGCCGGCAGGGGAGCTTCTCCCGGAGGCCCCTGAGGCTGTCTCCACCTCGCGGCCAAAACTTATGGTCGGGGTGAAGAGCGTTTCGGTGCTTGATGGCATCCGGCCGCAGTATGAGGCGCTCTGGGAGCTCTGCGATGAAATCGGCGTGAGCGGCTTCTATCCGTACGCGCTCACGGAAAGGGACGGAGAGACCGTCGTCCGCGCGCGGCAGTTTCCGAACCGCTCCGGCTACCCGGAGGACCCGGCGACCGGAGTGGCGGCGGCATCGCTTCTGTGCTATCTTTTTCTCACAGGGCAGGTGAATTTTCCGAAAAGCGGCTGGAGCCGGATGATGATTTTCCAGGGGCAGGCGATGGGCCGCCCGAGTGTTCTGGAGGCGGAGCTCCTTCTTGGGGACGGAGATATTCTGCAGACCAGAGTTTCCGGCAGCGCGGAGATCACGGAGGAGCTGGCACCGGCGTTGAATGAAACAAAAAGATCATAAGAAACAAAGTATTGATGACAAGAGGATAAGTTGAAACAAAGTGATGAAAATCTGTAAGAAGGAGGAGTGCAATGACACTGATCAGAAAGCTGCATCACGCGGCGTTAAGCTGCCCGAATCATGAGCTCTTTGAGGCGGAGAAAAAATTCTACGGGGAGGTCCTCGGGCTTCCGGTCAAGAGAAGCTGGCAGGAAGGCATCATGTTTGACACCGGGGATGGAATCATCGAGATTTTTGACAAGGGGGATGCAGCTCTTCCACAGGGTGTGATCCGCCACTTCGCATTTCTCGTCGATTCCGCGGACGCATGCACAGAGACAGTCCGGAAGGCGGGGTACAAGGTGACAGTGGAGCCGGATGACCGCGTGGTCAGCTCCGACCCGCCGTATCCGATCCGCGTCGCGTTCTGCGAGGGACCGCTCGGGGAGGAAATCGAATTCTTTGAGGAGCGGTGAGCGGGGCGCCGCGAGGAAATGCGAAGTTTTCCGGCGCGCGTGAGGAGCGTTTCATGCGTTCCTCTTGCGCGCCTGTTTCGTTCCGGGTTCGCCTTCGCGTGAAAAAGAAGCTTGCATCTTTTGCACAGATGTGTTACTATGAACGTCGCATGCGGGGATGCTGGAATTGGCAGACAGGCTAGACTAAGGATCTAGTGGCCACAAGCCGTGTGGGTTCAAGTCCCATTTCCCGCACTGCTGGGCGGGTTTTCCGGATAGGAGAGCCCGCCTTTTTTCCTACATCGGGGCGCGATGTATTCTTTGAAAGGAGCAGAGATTTTATGAGATACAGAGTAAGGTTTGGCTGTGCAGTGGCAGTTCTTGCGGCGGCAGCGGCGATCACAGCGTGCGGAGGTTCCTCGAAGAAGGAGACCACTGCAGCTGAGACGACCGCACAGGAGACGACGGCGGAGGAGACCACAGAGTCGGAGACAAAGAAGGAGAAAGAGACGACCGAGGCGGAGACGGAGACCAATGCATCCGGCGGCGTTGTCGTGAAGCCGCTTCAGGATGACAATGCGGTGAGCTCGAATATGCCGGACGGCGCGTACTATGTCCAGCTGGATCCGGAGAGCCTGAAGAAGGACGGAGACCACTACACGGTGAGCGCCGAGTTCTTCAGCTTTGACCGCTATGATCCGGCCGAGGTGAATGAGCTGAAGGAGGGCGATTCCATCAAGGTTCTCGGGGAGAATGTCGACATCAAGTCGATTGAGAGAAGCAGCCGCGACGCGGACGGAAACGCGACGAGCACCGAGAAGGGCGAGCTCTCGTTCGACTACGTCGAGATCAATGGCGGCATTGAGAACAACGGCGTGAATCTTCTTCTTGACGGAGAGTACTACCGCACACAGTCCCTGGACGACTATCCTCTGTACTACTCCCTCGGGGAGGCGGTGATCCCGCTCTCCAAGGATGTCCAGTACATGGATTTCAGCGATCTCCAGTCGAAGAGCGGACAGGTATATACCTCGGATCAGCTGGAGGAGGTCTTCAAGAACGAAAAGGACAAGATCTGGGGCCCGCAGGCGATCTCCATTGTGATCAAGAACGGAGAGGTCACGAAGATTTTCCGCACCTACACGCCCTGACAAAGAGAAGGATCTGTCAAGTCACAGGAGCAGTTAAAAGAAGAAATTGGATCATGCGGGGTTGTCGCACTATTTTTTCTTAGTGTGGCAATCCTTTTTTTTCGGCTTTTTAGGTCATGTAATTATTAATCACAGGCAAATCACCGTTGAGATGAATCAATACTTTGAATCAATACTTTGAATCAATACTTCTGGTATCATGGAAATATTTGAAAAACGATGAATATTGCATTGCTTAGCACTTGAAAGAGCTACAATATGACTGTAATGAATGATAGCAGCTTACGAAGATAAGGGAAGAAAGTAAAGGAGATTGATTCATGACAGATGCGGAACAGCGGGAAGCTGCACGGCAGTTTGTAAATAAATGGCACGGCAAGGGAAATGAGGATGAGGACGGGCGGTCCTACTGGATTGATCTGCTCCATAATGTCCTTGGAATGGAGAACGTGACCGATCGCGTAGATTTTGAAAAGAAGGTATATGTTGATGGCAACAGAAAGAGGATTGATGCCTATATTCCGGAAACTCGCGTCTTGATTGAACAGAAAAGTTTAGGGAAAGCGCTGGATCAGAAGATTCACAACTCCGGCGATATCGATCTTACTCCATATGAACAGGCAAAGCGATACAACGATAATCTTTCTTTCAGTGAGAAAGCCAGATGGATCATCATCAGCAATTTTGCACAGATCTGGATCTACAATATGGATCAGGCCAATTCCAAGAATTTTGCGCCAGTGAAACTTGAACTTGCCGACATTCAGACGAAGTATCCGCTTCTGGATTTCTTGATCAAGAAGGAAGTGAAGGAGCTTTCCCATGAGATGGAAATCTCCATCAAAGCCGGAGATATCGTTGGAAAATTATATGATGCTCTCATCAAGCAGTATAAAGACCCGACTAATGAACATTCTCTGAAAAGCCTGAACGCATTGTGCGTCCGCCTGGTATTCTGTCTGTATGCGGAAGATGCCGGAATTTTTGGCGAGCGTGCCATGTTCCATGATTATTTGCAGAGTTTCCGGACGGAGCGGATGAGAAACGCACTCATCGATTTGTTCCGCGTTCTTGATCAGAAGCCGGAAGAGAGAGATCCATATCTTGAGCCGGAATTAGCTGCTTTTCCTTATGTTAATGGAGGACTTTTCTCTGATGAAAATATTGAGATTCCGATGTTTACGGATGAGATCCGGGAGCTACTTCTAAAAGAGGCCAGCGAGATTTTTAACTGGTCAGATATTAGTCCTACCATTTTTGGCGCTGTGTTTGAGTCCACATTAAACCCTGAGACAAGACGTTCCGGAGGTATGCATTATACATCTATCGAGAACATCCATAAGGTCATCGATCCGTTATTTCTTGATGGGCTGAAAAGTGAGCTGGCAGATATTGAAAAGATAACGGTAAAAAGCACACGGACAAAAAAACTTCACCAGTTTCAGGATAAGCTTGCTTCGCTTCAGTTTCTGGATCCGGCATGTGGAAGTGGAAATTTCCTGACAGAAACGTATCTTAGCATTCGATGCTTGGAGAATCAGATCGTGAGAGATCTAACCGGCGGGCAGATGGTTCTTGGTAATGTATTGGATCCTATCAAGGTATCAATCAACCAGTTTCATGGAATCGAGATCAATGACTTTGCCGTGACGGTTGCGAA
>CACXCJ010000009.1 GCA_902766175.1 uncultured Lachnospiraceae bacterium | reverse complement strand
GCGCAGTAAGCTCTGGACAGAGGGGAAGTCCCTGTGCTAGAATCATTTTTTGTAGTCTGCGGCGGAAGGGCGCCGCGGAGATTCCGTGATAAAGAAGAGGGTTAGAGATGGTACTGAAAAAGTACGGGGTCAATGAGCTCCGCAGAATGTTCCTCGAGTTTTTTGAGAGCAAGGGGCACCTCAGGATGAACAGCTTCAGCCTGGTGCCGCACAATGACAATTCGCTTCTCATCATCAATTCCGGCATGGCTCCCCTGAAGCCCTATTTCACGGGGCAGGAGATTCCTCCGCGCCGCAGGGTGACGACCTGTCAGAAGTGCATCCGCACGGGCGACCTTGAGAACGTCGGCCTGACCGCGCGCCACGGCACCTTCTTTGAGATGCTGGGCAACTTCTCCTTCGGTGATTACTTCAAGAAGGAGGCCATTCCGTGGGCATGGGAGTTCCTGACCGAGGTGGTGGGGCTTGATCCCGACCGCCTGTACCCGTCCGTCTATGTGGATGATGACGAGGCCTTCGATCTCTGGAAGAACATGATGCACATCCCGGAGGACCGCATTTACAAGTTCGGAAAGGCTGACAACTTCTGGGAGCACGGCTCCGGCCCCTGCGGCCCCTGCTCGGAGATCTACTACGACCGCGGCGAGAAGTACGGAAATGGCCCGGAGGATGTTGTCGGGGGTGAGGGCGACCGCTACATGGAGGTGTGGAACATCGTCTTCTCTCAGTTCAACAATGACGGCCAGGGCAACTACTCGGATTTAATCCAGAAGAATATCGATACCGGAATGGGTCTCGAGCGTCTCGCTGTTGCGGTTCAGGATGTCGGCTCCATCTTCGATGTGGACACCCTGAAGTCCCTGCGCGGCCTGGTGTGCGAGCTCGCCGGCGGCATCGCCTATGAGGAGCCGGGGACACGTGAGACGGACGTCTCCGTCCGGATCTGCACGGATCACGCCCGCGCGATGACCTTCATGATTTCCGACGGCATCATGCCGTCGAACAACGGCAGGGGCTATGTGCTCCGCCGCATTATCCGCCGCGCCGTGCGCCACGGGAGAAAGCTCGGCATCGGAGGTTCCTTCCTTCCGAAGCTCGCGACCCGCGTGATCGAGACCTCGAAGGATGGCTATCCGGAGCTCGAGGAGAAGAAGGACTTCATCCTGAGCGTGATCCGCGCGGAGGAGGACAAGTTCGAGAAGACCTACGAGCAGGGAATGGAAATTCTCACGGATATGGAGGAGCGTCTCCGCGCATCCGGCGAGAAGACCCTCTCCGGGCAGGATGCGTTCCGTCTCTACGACACCTACGGCTTCCCGCTCGACAACACGAAGGAGATCCTCGCAGAGAATGGCTATGCGGTGGATGAGGCCGGCTTCGAGGAAGCCATGAAAAAGCAGAAGGAGACCGCCCGGACTGACCGCATGAACTCCGGAAAGAACGATGAGTACATGGGCGCGGCCGCGACGGTCTACGAGGACATGGACCCGGCTGTGAACAGCACCTTCATCGGCTATGACAGGCTGGCTGCGGATTCCAGGATCGCGGCGCTCGCAGCTCTCTGTGCCTCTGACTCGGAGGACGCTGACACCGTCACGGATGCGCTCTCTGACGGCCAGACCGGCGCCATCATCACGTATGAGACCCCGTTCTACGGAACCATGGGCGGACAGGTCGGAGATATCGGGACCATTCACTGCGCGTCCGGCGATTTCGAGGTGAAGGAGACGCTCCACGTCGCAGGGAAAAAGATTGCCCACATCGGAAGAGTGACACGCGGCATGTTCCGCGTCGGGGACACCGTGACGCTCTCCGTGGATGAAAAGAACCGCATGGCGACCTGCCGGAACCACTCAGCGACGCATCTTCTGCAGAAGGCGCTCCGCGAGGTGCTCGGCACGCATGTCGAGCAGGCCGGTTCCTATCAGGACGCGGAGCGGACCAGATTTGACTTCAGCCACTTCAAGGCGATGACGCCGGAGGAGCTGAAAAAGGTCGAGGACTTGGTGAATGAGAAGATCGCCGAGGGCCTGGAGGTCCGGACAGAGGTCATGAGCCTCGAGGACGCGAAGAAGACGGGCGCAATGGCGCTCTTCGGCGAGAAATACGGGGAAAAGGTCCGCGTGGTCCGCATGGGGGACTTCTCCACGGAGCTCTGCGGCGGCACGCACGTGAGGAACACGAGCCAGATCGGCCAGTTCAAGATCCTCTCGGAGAACGGCGTCGCTGCCGGTGTCCGGAGAATCGAGGCGCTGACCGGGGACAATGTGCGGAACTACTACAGAGAGATGGAGCAGCGGCTTCTCGAGGCGTCGGAACTCCTGCGCGCGACCCCCGCGACGCTTTCCGACCATATCCGGAAGCTGCAGGAGGAGCTCCGTGAAGTCCGGGCAGAGAACGAATCCCTCAAGGCAAAGGCAGCACAGTCCGCGATGGGCAGTGCAGCGGATCGGGTGGAGGAGATCGGAGGACTCAGGTTCCTTGCGGCGCATGTCCCGGGAACCGGCATGAATGAGCTCCGGGAACTCGGCGATTCGATGAAATCAAAGGCCGATGTCATCGTCCTCATCTCAGATCAGGACGGAAAGGTGAATCTCATCGCGATGGCATCCGACGACGCTGTGAAGAAGGGCGCTCACGCCGGAAATCTCGTGAAGGGAATCGCAAAGACCGTTGGCGGAGGCGGAGGCGGCCGTCCGAACATGGCGCAGGCCGGAGGAAAGAATCCGGCGGGCATCGAAGAAGCGCTGAAGCTCTCTCGTGAGGTCCTCGGAAAACAGGTCGGCGCGTGAGGCGCTACCCGCAGAGACAGCCTCAAAGTTCTGCGGTATGTGTGCGAAAAATGCTTGACGAACGGGGACATTGTGGTATACTAATCTCCAGTTTCAATTTCACACGCGGGAGGGAGGTTAGGCCGTTTCATGTCAAACGTGATTGTGAAAGCAAACGAAAGCCTTGACAGCGCACTGAGACGTTTCAAGAGAAATTGTGCGAAGGCAGGCATTCAGCAGGAAATTCGCAAGCGCGAGCATTACGAGAAACCCAGCGTAAGACGGAAAAAGAAGTCTGAAGCTGCGAGAAAGCGCAAGTTCAACTGATGAACCATTCAGGACCCGGTCTTTCAAGGACCGGGTCTTTTTTCTGCATTTCAGCGCATCTGCAGTTTCGGGAGCCGTAAAGCTGCGCCGTGCGGAAAAAAACGGCCTATGGCTTTTGCAACGCCCGTAAGCATTCTTTTGACACTTGCGGCATTCTATGAGATGATACTGTAACGGAAAGGAAGAGCAGAATGCATGAGCGTCATTGAACAACGGATCGATATCCCGGCTGAGCATGAGCGGAATGTCTGCGGAGAGCTTGACGGGAATCTCAAGAAAATTGAGCGCTCCCTGCACGTGACCATGATCGAGCGGGACGGCGCCATGAAGATCATAGGACAGGAGGACGGGGTGAGGAAGGCGGTGTCTGTCTTCCAGAATCTCGTGGAGCTCTCGAAGCGCGGAAACCAGATCACGGAACAGAATGTCAACTATGCTCTCTCCCTCTCGTTTGAGGAGGGAGAGAGCCAGATCCTTGAGATCGATAAGGACCTGGTCTGCCGGACCGCCGCGGGGCGGCCCATAAAGCCGAAGACGCTCGGACAGAAGCAGTACGTGGACTTGATTCGGAACCGCATGATCACATTCGGAATCGGCCCAGCAGGGACAGGAAAAACCTACCTCGCGATGGCCATGGCGGTTCAGGCGTTCCGCGACGGCGGAGTGGAACGGATTGTTCTGACGCGCCCGGCCCTGGAAGCGGGAGAGAAGCTCGGATTTCTGCCGGGAGACCTGCAGAGTAAGATCGATCCGTACTTAAGGCCGCTCTACGACGCCCTCTACCAGATCATGGGGGCGGAGAGCTACCTGCACAGTGCGGAGAAGGGCCTGATCGAGGTGGCGCCGCTCGCCTATATGAGGGGCAGAACGCTCGACAACGCCTTCATCGTCCTGGACGAGGCACAGAACACGACGCCGTCGCAGATGAAGATGTTCCTCACGAGAATCGGCTTCGGCTCCCATGCGGTGATCACAGGGGATCTCACCCAGAAGGATCTTCCGTCCGGCCAGACCTCCGGGCTGGAGACCGCCGCGAGGGTGCTCTCCGAGATCGATGAGATCGGCTTCTGCCGCCTGACGAGCCGCGACGTCGTGCGCCACCCGCTGGTACAGAAGATTGTCGACGCATACGAAAAGTACGAGAAAAAGGAAAATTACCGCACAGAGCGGAAGAGGAAATACACTCGCCAGAGAGGAAGAGATGACAGTTGAGATTTCTTACGAGGCGGAGGAAAAGCTCCATATTCCGTACCGGAGAATCATCGGGGAGGTAGTCCGCGGGGTCCTTGCAGCGGAGAAGTGCCCGTACGAGGCGGAGGTCTCCGTGACGATCGTCGATGGAGAGGAAATCCGCACCCTGAACCGGGATTACCGGGACACGGACCGGGAGACGGATGTGCTGTCCTTCCCGATGGTGGACTTTCAGCGTCCCTGCGGCTATGAGGCCTGCACAGACGACGCCTTCAACCCGGAGACGGGGGAACTCGTGCTCGGAGACATCGTCCTGAATGCCGTGAAGGTGAAGCAGCAGGCGGCCGAGTACGGGCACACGCAGACCCGGGAGCTCGCGTTTCTCACGGCGCACAGCATGCTGCATCTTCTCGGATATGACCACATGGAGGACGAGGAGCGCCTCAGGATGGAGGCGCGGCAGAGAGAGATTCTGGACGGGATCGGATACAGGCGCTGAAGATGAGTGACAGAAAAAATTCAAACACAAAAATCAAACTTGCCGGCGGCCGCTCCGGATTCCTGGTCCAGGGATCCATCTACGCGGCCTCCGGCATTCTGTCGAGCCTGATCGGGCTTCTCTACCGTCTGCCGCTCACAAGAATCATCGGGGATGAGGGGAACGGGTACTATTCAGCCGCGTACAATGTCTACACCATCATCCTGCTGCTCTCCTCCTACAGCCTCCCGCTCGCAGTCTCGAAGATGGTGTCCGCCCGCATCGGCACGAATTCCTACCGGAATGCCGACAGGATTCTCGCGGCGTCCCTCGTGTACGCGGGAATCGCCGGGGGCGCCGGCTGCCTCGTCATCTGGTTCGGGGCGGAGTGGTTTGCGGACGTCTTCCTCCATATCCCGGAGGCGGCATACCCGCTCCGCGCACTCGCACCGACCGTTCTCATCGTCTCCTTTCTCGGCGTGTGCCGCGGCTACTGGCAGGGGCACTCGACCATGATGCCGACGGCGGTGTCCCAGGTGATTGAGCAGATCGTGAACGCGCTGGTGAGTGTCGGAATGGCGTATTTTCTCCTGAGCGCTGCGCTCAGGAAGAATCTCGGGCTTCAGACGGCGCGCGCGTACGGCGCGATGGGCGGAACGATCGGGACCGGGGCAGGCGCGCTCGCGGCCCTGCTTCTCTTTGCGGCGGTGTTTCTTCTGAACAGAAATTACCTCTGCTCCCGCAGAGCAGAGGACAGGACCGGGCATCTCGAGACCTTCCGGGAAATTACCGGGGTGCTTGTCCTGACAGTGGTTCCGGTCATTCTCTCAACGGCGGTCTACAACGTGGGAGGGGTCATCGACAGCGCCTTTTTCGGTCACGCGATGTTTACATTCGGAAAGGAGGCGCAGACTGCTGGGGACTACGGCATTTACACTGCAAAGTACAAGCTCCTCATCAATGTGCCGGTGATGGTGGCAAATTCCCTGGGCTCCGCGCTGATTCCCGCGCTCTCCCGTGCAAACGCCGCGCGCGACATTGAGAGGACGGAGGCCGGGATTTCCAGCGCGATACGCTTCGTGATGATCATTGCGATTCCCTCGGCCGCCGGTCTCGCCGTGATGGCGGACCCGATCATTCCGCTGCTCTTCGGGCCCGGAGAGAAGGCTGTCTTCATGATGCGGCTGGGCTGCATGGGGGCAGTGTTCTATTCTCTCTCCACGGTGACGAACGCGATCCTGCAGGGAATGAGCCATATGAGAATCCCGGTCCGGCACGCGCTTCTTTCTCTGGGAATTCACATCGCGATCCTCGAATTCCTGCTCTATGTCCTGAGGCTCGGAATTTTCGGCGTGGTGATCGCGGATATGTGCTTTGCGCTCAGCATGTGCCTTCTGAACGCGCACTCCTTGAAGAAGCTGCTGCATCACCGGCAGGAGATCCGGCGGACGTTCGCTCTCCCCGCTGCCTGCGCGCTGGTGATGGGAGCTGTGACGGAGCTCCTGAAGCTTTTCCTTCAGCGGACAAGCGGAAATATTGTTCTCTGCACGCTTCTTCCGATCCTTGCTGCGATTGCGGTTTACGCCGTCCTGCTGATCCGCTCCGGCTGTCTCACGGAGCAGGAGCTCGGCATGCTCCCGAAAGGGAAGGCGCTCGCTGGCATCGCGGAAAAGCTTCACCTCATGAGGAAGAAAAGCTGACCGTTTCAGAAAAGGGGAAAGGAGCAGGGTATGGCATTAAGAGTCTGTGTGATCGGCGCGGGGCCTGCCGGAATGACAGCTGCGTCTGTCGCCGCGCAGAATGGATTTCAGACGGTTCTCATTGAGCACGGAGAGCGGGTCGGACGAAAAATCCTTCTCACGGGAAATGGAAAGTGCAATTTCACAAACCTTCATCTCGATGAAAGCTGCTATCACGCGGGGACGGAGAAATTTGCGGCGCGGGCGCTCAGCCATTTCGGCGCGGACGATGCAGTCAGGTGGTTCAGGACTCTCGGCATCGAGCCGCTGGAGAAACACGGAGGGTATCTCTATCCGCACTCAGAGCAGGCCTCGTCGGTTCTGAATGCGCTCCGCTCGGAGCTGGACCGCACCGGTGTGCGGGTGCGCACCGCCTGCAACGTGAAGCGCATTACCAGGAGGCCGGACGGGGTATTCCGCGTGCAGACAGATCTCGAGATGATCGCTGCGGACCGCATCATTCTGGCGGCGGGCTCCCGGGCGGCGTCATCGACCGGATCGGACGGAAGCGGGTATGATCTCGCCTCTTCTCTTGGACATCACATCATCGAGCCGCATCCGGCGCTCTGCGCGCTCTTCTGCGCCGAGAAGGATTTCTTCAAGGCGGTCGCGGGCGTCCGCGTGAGCGGAGAAATCAGGCTCCTGCTGGAGGGAGGCGAGGCGGAGAGAGCCGCGGGAGAAATTCAGCTGAACGCCTCCGGGCTGTCCGGCATCCCGACGTTTCAGGTGTCCGGGGCCGCGGGAAGGGCGCTGGCACTCGGCAGGAGAACGGAGGCAGCTGTAAACTTTCTGCCGGACTACAGTGACCTGGCGGAATTTCTCAGGAAGCGCGCGTCTGCGAGGCCCTACGGAACGCTCGAGGCGCTCGGAAACGGCCTTCTGAACAAGAGCCTGTGGATTGCGCTGGTAAAGCGCGCGGGCCTGAAGCCCGGGACAGACCCTGCGGACCTCATGGAAGTCGAGTACCATGAGCTCGCGGATGCGGTTCAGAACGGAAGGTACCGCATCATCCGCACGGCGGGGTTTGAGCAGGCGCAGACCTGCTCGGGCGGCGTGGACACGAGTGAGGTGAACCCGGACACGATGGAGTCTCTTCTGGTTCCGGGCCTTTTCTTCGCGGGGGAGATTCTGGACGTGGACGGCATCTGCGGAGGATACAATCTCCAGTGGTGCTGGACCAGCGGACACCTCGCAGGAGGGGCATAAGGCGCTGCCTCTCATTCTTTCAAGTGCAAGGAGGAAAAAGCATGCTGTTTTATCTTGTGACGACGCTCGCTTTCGCAGCGCTTTTCTATGTACTGTTTCTGGTGATTTACTTTGTTCTGTGTGTGATTGCCCGCTGGGGCCTTTTTCAGAAGATGGGGGAAGCCGGCTGGAAATCCCTGATCCCGTTCTACTCGGATTACGTCCTGTTCCGGCGGGTCTGGAACGTCAGCATCTACTGGGTCT
>CACXCJ010000008.1 GCA_902766175.1 uncultured Lachnospiraceae bacterium | reverse complement strand
TTCTGAATTCCGCGGGAATCAGCATTTACCGGACGGATGAAATGGGAACGATTCACGCGGAGAGCGACGGAACAAGCGTCACCTTCACGACAGAGAAAGCCGGCAGCGCGGGCGCAGACAGCCCTGCGGACACAGAAGGTGGCGTGAGCGCAGACGCAGCCGGCAGCGCAGACACAGACAGCAGCGCCGGAGCAGACAAGGGCAGTGTCACAGATGCAGGAACGGGCAGCGAAGACGGGGTCTCAGCGGAAGGCGGTTTGCCTGCGGCGGCCGGTCTCGCGGAGGGAACTGCGGAAAACTGTGATTATGTCCTGAATGTGAGTTCCCATAAGTTTCACAGGCCGCAGTGCAAGAGCGTTTCCAGGATGAAGGAAAAGAATAAGCGGTTTGTGCGGGGGACGCGGGAGACAGTGATTGCCGACGGGTATGAGCCATGCAGGATCTGCAATCCGTGAGGGACCTCGTTCGCAAATTGTAAGGCTGCATTAAGATATGTTCACCGAATTTTCATCCTGTGTTCAGCCGCTTTTCAGATCTCTGCAGTATTCTTCCCGGTATCGGAAGGAGGAATCGGTCAGATGACGGCGTATGTTTTGATCGTGATTTTGGGAATGGCGATGATCTCCGCAGCAGCGTCCGGAGACTGAAGGCGCGGCATCAGGCGCTGAGAGCGGAGAAGCGCCGGCCCATGGGTGAGGAACGGGCGGAATCCAGGTGCGGGAGGATAATGCATGCAGACGGCAGTACTGAGAGATGTACGGGACAAAATGTCGGACAGAAAAGCCTCCGGGCAGAAGAGCGCGGCAGAAACAGCGGGCATGACAGCGGGATCGGAGAAAACAGTACTGGCAGACACTGTGCCGGAGAAAACTGTGCCGCAGGGCGCCGGAGCGGGCAGGCCATGGATTCTCAGGGACCGCATGTTTTCCGAAAAACACATGTATGCGTTTGTGGAAAATTACACGAACGGCGGAGATGCGCCTCAGAGCGCGGCAGCGCTCCCCTATGCGCGGCAAATGCACATGGGGCAGTACCGGGCGGGAGAGGGGCGGATTCCGTACATTTACCATCCGCTGATGATGGCGTGCCACGCGCTCGCGCTGGGGTTTAATGAGGATGAAATCATCGCGGCGGCGCTTCTGCACGACGTTCTGGAGGACTGCACCAGGCCGGACGGGAGTCCGGTGACGGCGGCAGATCTCCCTGATGCTGTCGGGGATAATGTCCGCGCCGCGGTGCAGCTGGTGACGAAGCCGGATGTGCTGCACAGAGAGGCGGATCCGGACTGGGAGCAGAAGTATTACGGAAGAATTTCGCTGAACCGTCTGGCGGTGATTGTGAAAATTCTGGACCGCTGCAGCAACATTTCCACGATGACGACGGGGTTCAGCCGCGGGAAAATGGTCCGCTACATCACAGAGACGGAGAAGTACGTCCTGCCGCTGATTGACATACTCAAGACGACCTACCGGGACACCTGCTACAATCAGGCGTTTCTCCTGAAATATCAGATGAAGAGTATCCTTGAGGGACTGAAGCGGGTGCTCTGAAGAGACAGCTTCCCGCAGCTCACTCCGGCTTCACCGGTTTCACGAACATGCAGCGGACCGCATTCAGGACGCAGAGAATCATGACGCCGACATCGGCGAAAATAGCGAGCCACATGCCGGCAAACCCGAGCGCGGCGAGGACCAGACAGAGAAGCTTGACGCCGATTGCAAACCAGATATTCGCAGTGACGATCCGGAGGCACTTCCGCGAGATTCGGATGGCGGTGGCGATACTGAGAGGATCGTCGTCCATCAGGACGATATCCGCCGCCTCGATCGCCGCGTCGCTTCCCATGGCACCCATGGCGATTCCGACATCGGCCCGTGAGAGGACAGGCGCATCGTTGATGCCGTCTCCAACGAAGGCGACCGTGTCCTTCGGAGACTGCTTTTCGGCGATCAGCTCCTCCACCTTCGCGACCTTGTCCTGCGGAAGAAGACCGCCGAAGGCTTCATCGACCCCGAGCTCTGACGCAGTGAGGTCAGCGGCTTTCTGTGTGTCGCCGGTCAGCATGACGGTTTTTCGTACACCGGCCTGCTTCAGCGCCCGGAGCGCCGCAGCGCTGTGCGGCTTCACGACGTCGGAAATCACGATGTGGCCCGCGTAGACGCCATCTACCGCGACATGGATCACGGTTCCGCTCCCGTCATTCGGGCACACATGCCACTTCGCGCCGATCCGGTCCATGAATTTTGCATTTCCCACGCAGACGGTTTTCCCGTTTATCTCCGCGCGGACGCCGTATCCGGCGATTTCCTCGATGTTTTCCACCGCACAGGAGTCCGCCTCGTTCTCGTAGGCGCGCTTAATGGAGGACGCAATCGGGTGATTTGAGTAGCGCTCGACGTGCGCGGCGAGGTGAAGAAGCTCCTTCGGATCCAGAGTGTCCGGATGCAGCATCTGTACCTCGAATACCCCCTTCGTGAGCGTGCCGGTCTTGTCGAAGACGACCGTTTTGGCGTTCGCGAGCGTCTCGAGATAGTTGGAGCCCTTTACCAGCACGCCGTTTCTGCTGGCGCCGCCGATGCCGGCGAAAAAGCTCAGCGGAATGCTGATCACCAGGGCGCAGGGGCAGCTGATGACCAGGAATGTGAGTGCCCGGTAGATCCACGATGTCCAGACGGGATTCCTGCCGAGGAGAATGAGGATGACGGGCGGAATCACCGCCAGCGCGAGCGCGGAGTAGACCACCGCCGGCGTGTAGATCCGCGCGAATTTCGTGATGAATTCCTCGGAGCGGGATTTCCTGGAGGACGCGTCCTCGATCAGCTCCAGTACCTTGGATGCTGTGGATTCTCCGAATTCCTTCGTGGTGCGGATCCGCAGCACGCCTGTCATGTTGATGCAGCCGCTGATCACGGAATCTCCCTCGCGCGCGGTCCGCGGCACGGATTCCCCGGTGAGCGCCGCCGTGTCGATCGAAGAGGTGCCTGATGTTACGACGCCGTCGATCGGAATCTTCTCACCCGGCTCCACGACGATCTGTGTGCCGATTTCGACATCGTCCGGGTCCACGCGCTCAAGCTGGCCGTCTCCCCGGTCGATGTTTGCGTAGTCGGGGCAGATGTCCATGAGTTCCGTGATGCTCTTCCGGCTTCTGCCGACCGCGTAGCTCTGGAACCACTCGCCTATCTGGTAGAAGAGCATGACTGCGACGGCCTCGGTGCAGGCCTCGCCGCGCACGGCAGAGAGTGCAATTGCGCCCACGGAGGCCACCGCCATGAGCAGCGTCTCATCGAACGGCTGCCGGCACGCGATGCCGTGGAGCGCCTTCTTCAGGATGTCGAAGCCGATGAGGAGGTAGCAGAGAATGTAGTAGGCCGACCGCACGGCGCCCTGAATCGGAAGGAGCGGCGCTGCGGCCATCAAAGCCGCTGTCACAAGGATGCGGATCAGGTTCCTTTTCTGTTTCTGGTTCATGATTTCCTCGGTTCGGAAAGAAGCTTCAGGGGAAGGCGCTGGGAAGAGTCTCAGTCAGGAGAGCTGACGCATGGGGACGGCCTGTCAGGCCTCTCACAGGAAGATTTCGCAGTCCTCCTCGACCTTCTTGCAGTTTGTGCGGACATTTTCCATGACGGTCTTCGGATCTGCGCCGTCCTCAAACTCGACTTTCATTTTCAGCATCATGAAATTCACCACGGCGTCCTTCACACCGGCCGTCTTTTTTGCGGCATCCTCCATCTTTGCGGCACAGTTTGCACAGTCGACATCGATCTTATACTGCTTCTTCATGATTGATTCTTCTCCTCCAATCAGGCTTCATGCAGCGAATCTCCCGGGCGCCAGTCAGGAGCTGCCCGTCTTCCCCGCGAAAGCATTCGGGAGAGGGAGTTAAAACGGTAAACAATTAAGCAATCGTTTAATTGATACTCTGAGAATACGCCGGAAATAGACGCGTGTCAAGAGGAGAAGTGCAGGAAAAGGCAATTGAAGGAGAAAACGCAGGAGATCAAAATGCAGAAGAAATGAAACAGCTGCGGAAGCAGAAAAGAAACTGCAGCCGCGGCAGAGAAGAAACCGCCGCTTAGGCAGGGAAGGGGCGGGGCACCTGTGTCTGCCTTGTTTTCATCAGCGGGATTCGCTAAAATAGAAACATTAAAAGACAGCGGAAGAAATTTCGCTTAAATGCAGGAAATGCCGGCACAGGGGGTGGAGAAGCGATGGATGAGACTGGAAAATGTATTCTGCCGCATCATCACAGCAAAAATGAGGAATCTGTGATCGGCCGGATTCCGGATATCGCGACCATTCAGGCAGTTTCCGACGCCATGAAGCAGCTCGGGGATCCCAGCAGGCTGCGGATTTTCTGGATCCTGTGCCACACCGAGGAGTGTGTGATTAACCTCGCCGCTGCGATGCAGATGTCCAGTCCGGCGGTCTCCCACCATCTCAGGCTTCTGAAGGGCGCCGGCCTCATTGTCTCCCGGCGCATGGGAAAGGAAATGTACTACCGCGCGGCGGATTCGGATCTCGCGCAGAAGTTCCATCATATGGTAGAGGAGGTCGCGAAGATCTCCTGTCCGGACAGGGCGGAGCCGCAGAAACCGTGAAATAGAGGAAGGCAGCTTCCGCGGCCATAAAAGACAAGAACAGGAAAATGCCGCCGGCCTGAACAGCCAGCGGCATTCCTGAAATCGGGTGTATCCGGAAAATTCTGTGCGGATGCGTTTTCGACTGCCTTCTCGAGAAGTCAGAGCTTCTGTGAAGTCAGAGCTCCGTCTTCCAGAATCCGTGAAGATTGCAGTACGCATAAGCTGCGACCGCCTTCTCCCCGGGAGCCAGCGCAAAGACAGCCTTCGGAGCATCGCCCGGCTTCAGATCCTTCTTCTGGATTCCCTCGCTTGTCTCGAGAATGATGAATTCAATATAGTGCTGCTCGAGCATCGGGTGCGCGACGGAACCGATTTCAACCGTTACGGCCGAGCCTTCCGCCTTCACGACCGGGAGATGCTTTTCGCGAGCGGCATCGACGGTGTTCGGAACCTGTTCCGTCATGTCCTGGCCGCAGCATTTGGTCGGACATGCGGAATCCTTTACGATCAGGGCCATCTTTCCGCAAGAGTCACACTTTACCAGTTTCATGGGATATCCTCCTTTTTGGTACTGCATTGGTGCTGCAATGGAAGCGCCGCCTGCGGCAGCGCAGATGCGACATTCTTATTGTAGCATGATAACGTGAAAGCGCGAAGCGCGGAATGATGCATTCTTACATTTCTGGCGGTCACAGTACGGGATAAGTATAATGGACTTCAGGAGGGCATCGCATGAAGCTGATACACTGCGCGGATCTTCACCTGGATTCGCGGCTCACAAATCTGAGAGAAGAAGAGGCAGGAATGAGGCGGGCGGAGCTTCTCGCCTCGTTTCCAAGGCTTGCGGAGCGCGCGGAGAGGGAGAAGGCGGCAGCGGTTCTGATTTCCGGGGACCTCTTCGATGCGGACACGGTCTCCCGCCAGGCGGAGAATGCATTTCTTGACACGGTGCGGATGCACCCGGGGATTCTCTTTTTCTATCTGCGCGGGAATCATGATCGGAGCGGTTTTTCAACGGAGAAGATTCCGGAGAATCTGAAGCTTTTCGGCCGGCGGTGGAGAACCTATGTCCTTGAGGAGCCGGAGGAGGTGCGGGCGGAAGAGCCTGCCGGGGCGCAGGGGGAGAACGCCACGGGAAAGCAGCTTGAGAAGCACTCCGGCCCCTTCTTCCGCCCGGTCGCGGTGACTGGTGCCGAGCTTGACGCGGAAAATGCGGCGCTTCTTCCCGATACCCTGTTCCTCGATCCACACCGGTTCAATATCGTGATGCTGCATGGCCAGATCCGGGATTCGGGCTCCGGAAGCGGAGCGCAGACGATTCCTCTCCCGGAATACAGGAACCGGAACATCGACTATCTGGCGCTCGGACATGTCCATTCGTATGAGGATGGAGCGCTCGCCCCGGGCGGGATCTGGTGCTATCCCGGCTGTCTTGAGCCGCGCGGATACGACGAGTGCGGGAGGCATGGATTCGTGCTGCTTGAGACCGGGCAGACGTTCCGGCACTGCTTTGTGCCCTTTGCCGTCCGTGAAGTTCATGCGCTCTCGGCGGATGTCACCGGATGCGCCTCGACGGGGGAGATGGCAGAGCGGATCCGCGGTGCGTTAAAGCAGCTGGAGGAGAGCGGGGCCGGGATTCCTGAGTCCGATTTCCTGAAGATTGTGCTCCGCGGCAGGCTTGATGTGGGCGCAGAGAAAAATCTGCTGCTCCTTGAAAGGCAGTTTTCTGACCGCTTCTCAGGCGTCCGGGTGGAAGACCGGACGGCTTTCTCGGTTCGGTATGAGGAGTATGGGATGGAAGCGACCTTAAAGGGGGAGTTTGTCCGCCTGGTGCGCGCGGATGAGACTCTCACGGAGGAGGAAAAGGCGGAGATTATCCGCTGCGGGATTCAGGCACTCGGTGGAGAGGAGATCGACCTGTGAAACTTCTTTCCTGTCACGTGGAGCATTTCGGAAAGCTCTCTGAATATGACCGGAGCTTTGTGCCCGGTGTGAATACGATCCTCGAAAAAAACGGCTGGGGAAAATCGACGCTCGCCGCGTTTCTCCGCGTCATGTTTTTCGGGTTTGACAATGAGGGAAAGCACGACGCGCTGAAGAATGAGCGGCAGCGCTTCAGGCCGTGGGGAGGCGGCTCCTATGGCGGGAGCGTCTGCTTTGAGGCGCACGGGCGGCAGTACCGGATGGAGCGGGTTTTCGGAGAGAAGCGGAGCGCGGATACCTTCCGCCTTTTTACGCTTCCGGACGGCCTCCCGAGCTCCGATTACGCGGAAAATGCGGGCGAAGCGCTGTTCGGACTGGACGCGGATTCATTCGAGCGCACGGTATTTCTTGACCGGGAGGACGCTGAGACCTTTATTACGCCGGGAATCACCGCGCGGATCGGAAACCTCTCGGAGGAGACCGCAGATATGGGGAATTATGAGGAGGCGCAGGCAAGACTTAAGAGAGAGACGGACCGCCTCACCCCGGACCGGAAGACAGGAGAGCTCTCCCGCCTTGTATTTCAGACTGCGGCGCTGAGGGAGCAGGTCCGCCCGAGAGAGCTGCTTCTGAGAGAGGCGGAGGAGGAGCGGCGGGAGATGGAGCTGCTCCTTAAGAAGAAGGCAGAGCAGCTCTGTGAGGAGAAAGCCCTTCGAGAAGAAGTCCGCCGCCGGGGGGCCGCAGGAGATTTCGAGGCGGACCGGGCGGTCTATGAAGCGATCCGGAAGCGCGTCCGCAGCGCCAAAGCAAAGGAAATGTCGCTCAGAGCGGCATTTCCCGGAGAGGTTCCGGACCGGGAGAGGCTGGAACAGGCGCTGGAAACGGCGAGATCTCTCGATGGCCTGAGCCGCGATGTCCTGTCGGCGCGGCTTTCCGCAGATGAGACGGAGCTTTTGCGGCGCTACCGCGAAAAGTACGGGGAGCGCGCTGACGCATCTGTGAAGGGAGCGGGGAGGGAGCTTTCCTCCGGCCGGATATCAAAACGCCTTCCGCTCATTCTGTTTGCAGCGGGCGCGCTCCTCGCAGGTGCCGGCATGTTTCTCATGCGGACGGCACCGGGGAACGGCGGAAGTCTGGCTGCCGCCGCCGGAGCTGTCTCTTGTGCGGCGGCGCTGCTGCTTCTTTTCCGGCGCGGAAGAGAGGGAGAGAATCGGACGGCAGCGGGACGGGGAGCGGACGCACCTGCCGCGGCATGGCGCAGGGGAGAGGCGGAAAAAATCCGGGAGAGCTATGAGAGAAGGGAATACCGGCAGCTCGCAGAGAAGTATGCGAGACTCAAGGAGGCCGGGGAGCGGTTAAACAGAGCGGCGGAAGAGGTGAACGCAAGCCTCGCTTTCTTTCACGTGCAGTCCCGGGGGATTCAGAGCGCGGTGTCGGACCTCTCCGGACTCCGGGAGCGTCTCACGGAGCTGGAGGAGGCAGGGAGAAGGAGAAAGGAAGCGGAGGAGGAAGAGAGAACCTTTGAAAAAACGCGCGGAGCGGAGAGATGTGCGGCGCTTAAGAGGGCGGCTGCAGAGACAGAAACGGCACCTCCGCTCGAGGTGCTGTCAGAGCGCGCGGAGCGCCTCCGTGAGGCCTCCGGAAAAACTGCGGAGCAGATCGCCGCGCTGAGAGGCAGGATGGAAAAAACGGAGAAGGCGCTTGAACACACCGAGGATGCAGCGCAAAAGCTTTCCGAGGCACTTTTCCGCCAGGAGACCCTGAAGAGACGCTATACGGTCCTCTGCCGGACCAGAGAATTTCTCTCCCGCGCGCGGGCGTCCTTCAGCGAAAAGTACATGGAGCAGATCCTCGGGGCGTTTGAGCGCTTCTACAGCCTGGCCGCCGGTCAGGACGGGAAGGAGTACCGCCTGGATGCGTCTCTCAATCTCATTCCGGTGGAGCAGGGCGCCTCGCGGGAGATGGAAACGCAGAGCAGCGGGTATCGGGCGCTGGTCGGCATCTGCCGGCGCATGGCGCTGATCGAGGCCATGTACCGGAGGGAGAGGCCGTTTCTGATTCTGGACGATCCGTTTGCGCTCCTTGACGGGGAAAAGCTTGCGGGCGCGATGAAGCTTCTGAGAACGGCAGAGGAAGAGGGCTACCAGATCCTTTATTTTACCTGCCACGAGAGCAGGACGCCGGGGGCAGAAGGCCGGGATAACTGGAAATAAAAAAGCAGAAAGGCGGAGGTACGGATGCAGGAATTCTCAGAAAGTGAAGATCTCTGGAAGGTGACGGAGATCGAGGAAGCGGATTACGGGTGCGAGGAGTGCGGGCCGGATGGCCCGAAGGCGCTGGTGTTCCTTGAGAACGGGAGCGGCGAAGCGCGGCAGCAGGAGATCCCCGAGAAGATTCTTGCGGCAAAAGGGATACAGGAGGGATCCGTCCTCCGGTTCGGGGAGGACGGGGAGCTTCTCTGAGCGGGGCAGAGGGAGCGCTTCTCAGAGTGAGCCGGCCGGAGCTAAGCCCGCGCTGTGGAAAAAAGAAAAGCAGTGTGGTCCGTCAGGCCGCACTGCTTTCCTTAAAATTTCCGCGGTTTCTCTCTCCGCGGTTACTCTCATAGAGGTCCGTGAACTCCCGGAGCTTTCTGGCCTCCTCCGGCGAGAGGTCGGTCGGAACTTCGATCCGGATCTCGACGTACTCATCGCCGCGGACGGAAGGATCCTTCATGGAGGCGATTCCCTTCCCGCGGAGCCGGATTTTGCTGCCGGACTGTGTCCCTGCAGGAATGCGGGCGATGACGTCGCCGTAGAGCGTGTGGAAGCGCGCCTCTCCGCCGAAGACCGCCGAAGAAAACGGGATCTTCGCCGGCATGGTGAGATCCAGTCCGTCACGCCGGAATCCCCAGGTGTGGTCGGGCTCCACGTGGATCTTCAGGAGCAGGTCGCCGCGCTGTCCGCCGGCGCCGGTGTTTCCCTTTCCCCGCAGGCGGATCGTCTGCCCTTCGTCGATTCCCGCAGGAATCTTTACCTTGAGCGTCTGCATGCTCCCGTCCGCGCCCTGCAGGCGGATGGTCTTCTCGCTGCCGAGCGCCGCGTCCAGGAAGCTGACGGTGAGATCCGTCCGGAAGCTGAGATCCTCACTCTCCCCGCGGCCCGTGAAGCCGGATGTCCCGTGTCCTGCGAAGCCGGAGGCTGTGCTGCTGCGCTGCCGGCCGGCTCCCTTGAAGAGATCCTCGAAAAGATCTCCGAAGCCGCCGCTGTAGGAAGCGCCTTCTCCGAAGCTTCCGTTTCCGAAGCCGCTGAAGCTTCCGAAGCCGCCGTTCCCGCCCGACTCGAAGTGAAAGCTTCTGGAGCCGTCCGGAGAGGTGTAGCTCCTCCAGGTGCCGTTTCCGGAGCCGAACGGGCTGCCGCTCCCGAACGGATTTCCTCCGGCGTCTCCTGCGCCGGCGCCCGCATCAAACGCGGCGAAGCCGTACGCGTCGTATTTCTTCCGCTTTTCGGGGTCTGAAAGAACCTCGTAGGCCTCCCCCACTTCCTTGAATTTCTGTTCTGCGTCCTTATTTCCCGGATTGGAGTCCGGGTGATATTTCCGGGCGAGCTTGTGGTACGCCCGCTTGATTTCCTTCTCGTCTGCAGTTCTCGGAACGCCGAGAACTTCGTAGTAATCCCGCTTTGACATATCTGTCACCCCCTTTGGCGGGCTGCAGAAAACCGCCGGAGCACGCGGCCCCGACGGTTTTCTGGTCAGGGACCGCGGTCAGCTGTCCTGCGGTCATTCCCGTCCGAAAGTTATGTTCTATATGTAATATAACACGAGCTCCGCCGAAGTCAAGAGGGAAACCAGTCAGGAATTTTTCAGCCCAGAAGCTTTCTTCCGTCCGAGTAGGCGTTTCCGACGCGCTCCCCGATCTTATAGTAGCCGCTGCCGAAGGGATCAAATGCGATGGCGCCGCATTTTCCGACGTCGAGCTTTCCGTCCGTCAGAACGGATTCCTCTGCGGTGACCCGCACAATGCGGCCGATGAGGCCGATTCCGTACGGCCCGTCTTCATACGTCACGTACTCACACTCGAGGCAGACAGGAAACTCCAGAATCACCGGGGCGTCGACCGCGCCGGCCTTCTCCGCGGTGAGACCGCTCCTTTTGAATTTGTCGGGAGTGCTGTTTCCGGATGCGATGCCGAAATAGTCCGCTTCCACCACGTGCGCGGCATCCGCAAAGCTCACGGTGAAGGCCTTTCGCCTCAGAATGTTCTTCGTGGTTCTGTGTCCCGCTGAAATATTCAGCGCGACCATGCCGGCATCCAGCATGGTTCCCCAGGCTGCGTTCATCACATCCACGGTTCCGTCGTCGTTATAGGTGGCGATCATGAGGACCGGCATCGGAAAAATTTTCTTCGCGGTATTCAGTTCCTTTCTCATTTTTCTTTCCTTTCTCCGAAATCAAAGATATTGAGTCCCGTTCCGGCGGGGTCCTTTTTCCGGCCGATTTCCCCGTCGAGCACCGTCACAAAAAGCTCCGCCGTGCCGCTGATGCGGACCGCGTTCAGATGGCCGCCGATCGCGCGGTTGTCCGCATCGGCCGCGTTGATGTGAACGTGGAGGTACGGTTTTTTGTCCATGCGCGTCATGCTGCCGATCAGCGAGGTGATTTCCAGCGGCTCGCGGTACTCGTGGACCTCGAATTTCTGCTTCTCCACGTCATAGAGGCCGACCGACAGGTAGTCCGCGGCTCCGAGCCCCTCGATCTTTGCAGTCCGGATATTCTCCCTTTCCGCGAGCTCGGTGAGCGCCTGCATCACCTCGCCGCCGCGGTCCACGCGGAGCGCATAAATGTTTCCGTACTTTCTGTATTCCATCGCTTCCTCCTTCTTAGAAGCTGCCGTTTTGGATGAACGGGCGGCACGACAAAAGATTCGCTGCTCCTTTCTTTTCCCCTCGGGCTGTCCCGGCTCACGGACAAGGCGCGGGTGCCGTCCCCGGCCTCCCCCGGCGGCGGGTTCTGAAAATATCTTATCACCGGGATCTGAGGTATACTATAAGCATTATGGAAAAACACAGCTGTTTTGAGGGGTATGCGGACGGAGATCCGCAGATGGAGCGCTATCACGATGAGGAGTGGGGGAAGCCCTGCCGCGATGAGAAAAAGCTGCTCGAGCTCTTTCTGCTCGAGTGCTTCCAGGCGGGACTTTCCTGGAAATCGATTCTCCACAAGCGGGAGAACTTCCGCGCCGCATTCGACCAGTTTGACATCGACAGGATCGCCGCGTATTCCGCAGATAAAATTGACCGGCTGATGCAGGATCCCGGCATTATCCGGAACCGGAAGAAGATTGAGGGCGCCGTCACAAATGCGCGGTGCGTGCAGGAAATTCGGAGGGAGTACGGCTCCTTCACGGCGTATCTCTGGCACTTCACGGGAAATCAGACCGTCTACGAGCCGATCGATGTGACGCGGGACGAGCTCTCGGATGAGATCTCGGCGGATATGAAGAAGCGCGGGATGAAATTCGTCGGGAGTGTCACCATCTTTTCGTACATTCAGTCGGTCGGGATCATCTACTCGCATCCGGAGAGCTGCTTCCGGTTCGCGGAGGATCACGCGGAGCGGTTCTTCCACAACCGCTACCGGGGCGGGAAGGTTGCTGCGGAAAGGCAATAAAAATTGTCAGGGAAACCGAATTGTGCATTTTGTTAAATATATATCCGGATTGTTAAAAATAATGCACATACAAACGGAAGAATTCTGCCCGCAAACGTTAAAATATTATCCAATTTGTCCAAATATTAACTTATATTGACAGGGGGTATTTTGACATGTTTAAATAAAAACTGTGATAGTTCCGATCGAAAACGAGTGCAGGAATTTACCACGAATCGAAAAAAATTCTGCATGAGGAGGAAAGCGGCCATGAGTGAACATGTGAAGCTGGATAAGAGGTACGGTCTGTTTATCAACGGGGAATTCCGCGATGCTTCTGACGGAGCGACCTATAAGTGCCACTGCCCGGCGACCGGCGAGGAACTGGCGGAGTGCGCGGCAGCGACAAAGGAGGATGTCGATGCCGCCGTGGACGGTGCCTGGGAGGCCTTCGGGAGCTGGAAGAAGACGACCGTAAAGGAGCGCGCAAGGATCCTGAGAGAAATCGCGGATGTTCTGGAGGCGAACAAGGAGCACATCGCGATGGTGGAGGCCATGGACAATGGCAAGCCGATCCGGGAGACGCTGAACATTGATCTGCCGCTTTCCATCGATCACTTCCGCTATTTTGCGAGCTGCATTGAAGCGGAGGAGGGCTCCGCGACCATCATCGACGAAAAGTATCTGAGCATTATTCTCCGCGAGCCGATCGGCGTCGTCGGGCAGATTGTGCCCTGGAACTTCCCGTTCTGCATGGCTGCGTGGAAGCTCGCGCCTGTGCTTGCGGCAGGGGACTGCACAGTTCTGAAGCCCTCCAGCGCGACTTCGCTTTCAATTCTGGAATTCGCAAAGCTGGTGAAGGACATCATTCCGAAGGGCGTTTTCCAGATCGTGACGGGAAAAGGAAGCACGACAGGCCAGTACCTTCTGGATAACCCGAAGCTCCGCAAGCTCGCGTTCACCGGCTCCACGGAGGTCGGCTACTCCGTCGCGGATGCGGCGGCAAAGAAACTGATTCCGGCGACGCTGGAGCTGGGCGGCAAGTCTGCAAACATCTTCTTTGACGACTGCAGCTGGGAGAAGGCTATGGACGGTGTCCAGCTCGGCATTCTGTTTAACCAGGGGCAGGTGTGCTGCGCGGGCTCCAGAATCTTCGTGCAGGATACAATTTACGACCGCTTCATCGAGGACGCGGTGAGACGTTTCAACAAGATCAGGATCGGCATGCCGTGGGATCCTGAGACCCAGATGGGCAGTCAGATCAACGAGGGTCAGGTGAGGAAGATCCTGGGCTACATCGAGATCGCCAGAAAGGAAGGTGCAAGGATTGCCTGCGGCGGTGAGCGCGCAGTCGAGGGAGACCTGGCGAAGGGATGCTTTGTGAAGCCGACACTTCTGGTCGACGTGGACAACCGGATGCGCGTTGCGCAGGAGGAAATCTTCGGGCCGGTCGGCTGCGTCATCAAGTTCCACGACGAGGAGGAGGTGATCGCAATGGCGAACGACTCCGAGTACGGACTGGGCGGCGCCGTGTGGACCAGGGACATTAACCGCGCGATCCGCGTCGCGAGAGCGGTGGAGACGGGACGCATGTGGGTCAATACGTACAACCAGCTTCCGGAGAAGGCCCCGTTCGGCGGCTACAAGAAGTCCGGCATAGGCCGTGAGACGCACAAGCTGATACTCGATGCGTATTCCCAGAGGAAAAATATCTTCATCGATTTTACGGAGAGCCCTTCCGGCTTTTATCCGGACAACTGATTCAGAGACCTTAAGAATAGATACGAGAGCCGGCCGGTCGGGAAAGCCTGACCGGCCGGCTTTTTCTGTCTGTTCCTTTCTCCGGCGCAGGAGAAGCTGTCTTGTGATGGGCTCGCGGGAGCTTTGCAGCTGTGCCTGCCCGCCGGTGCGGGGCAGCACTTCTCCGCAGATTCTTTAGCGGCGGAGAACGAGGTTGAAAAGCCGGGCCTTCTGTGCTTCAATCGGGTCAGATGCCGCAGGAGAGAGAAATAAGGCGGAGGGGGTACAGCAGGGATGAGAGTGAGACTTGCGGAAAAGAAGGACTATGAGCGTGTGGTGGATTTTTACTACACCTTAATTGACAAGATGCGGGGGTCAAAATACAACCCGATCTGGGAGAAGGACGTCTATCCCACCAGAGCACAGCTTATGGAGGCAATCGACGGACAGACGCTCTACATCGGGACGGAGAAGGGAAAAATTGTCTCTGCCATGGTCCTGAATCAGAAGCAGAGCGAGGGATACGATCAGGTGAAGTGGGGCGTAGACGCGCCGCCGGAAAAGGTCTGCGTGATGCATATGCTGGCGGTGGATCCGGACTGCGCAGGCCGCGGACTTGCGGTGGAGATGACGCGCGAGGCGGTCCGGACTGCGTCGCAGAGGGGTGCGCAGTCCGTGCGCCTCGATGTGCTGCCCGGCAACCTTCCGGCGATCGGCGCCTACACATCGGCCGGATTCCGCTATGTGGCGACCATACGGATTTCTTACGCGGATACGGGCCTTACGGATTTCGAGCTTTATGAATACGTGATTGGAAGGGGCTGACACAGGGGATTTTCATGAGCGGTCAGGAGAAGAGATCTGATTCCGTGCACTTTACATCCGGATACGCAGATATTCCGCTTCCCTTCGGGAACCATCCGGCGCCGCGGCGCGATGAGACCGTCCCCGAGCCGATCCGGAAAATGCGGGAGGCGATTTTTCTTCGCAGAAAAAACCCCGCACAGGAGGCGCAGAATTTTTATGTTCAGGGGAAGCTTATGTCCTCCTATGAGGATGACTACGAGTACCGCGGCCATTTTCTGCGCTTCTATCCGACCTATGAGGCGATGACGACGGAGCAGCTCCGCGGGTACTTTTCCTGGAGAACGAAGTGGCGCCGCCTGGAGGAAGAGGAAGCGGGCGTCCGGGATCCCGGGGATCCCGTCCGTTTTCTTTCGTTTGCGTATCTTCACGCCTATGAGCTCCTGAACAATACGGACGGCCTTGCACCGGAGGAGGGGTACAGGAAGCTCTCGCTTCTGCTCCGGCGGATCGGCGCGGGGGATCAGCACTTCCGGTTTCAGATGAAACGCTGGATGCACGACTACGTTGTCTATTACGGCATGGACCGCGCGTATCTGGGAGCAGATTCCGAGACCGTGCGGGACCGGAGCATCCGGACGCTGGAAGCATTCGAAAGGAGCCTGCGGGAGGCACCTGCGGGCGTATCGGATGACACAGCAGGAGGCACAGGAAAGGGCGCATCGGACGGCGCAGCAGGAGGTGCGGCGGATGGCGGAAACGTCCACGAGGTTTTTCAGGCGGTCGCAGCCCTCTCTTTCCGTGACCCGATGCGGTCGCCGTTCTATCAGAAGCATGCCGCCGATCTCGAGAGTGCGATTGTCCGGTCCTGTGCGGCGGTCAGCCGCTGGCGCGCGGAGAACGGGCGCGGCCTGCTGGTGCACCGCGCGTGCGGAAGCCGCGATACCTTTCCATATGTGCTCTTTCCCGGCGCCGTGTTCTATGATCATATGAAATACGAGGCGTTTCAGTACGAAGAGAACCCTTCGGTGAGCTACCAGTGCACGAAGGGCGTCTGGACCTGCCGGAAATACCGGCCGTCGGAGGATGCGGGCCATGTGCTCGGCGGCATCTGCCACGAGGTGGAGAGGCTTCTCAGGGAAGCGTTTCGTTACCGGCCGAAGTTAAAGGACAAAAGCGCTGAAAATCCGTATTCTGAACTGATTGCGCGATCGGTCGGAAGATACCTTCAGGAAAAGGCGGCAGCTGAAGAAGAGGCGGCACGGCGGGAAATTGTGATTGACCTCACGCAGCTGGATGCGATCCGCCGGGACGCTGCAGAGACGCGGGATCAGCTGATCGTGGACGAAGAAGAGGAGGGGGAGGAAACAGCGGACGCCGGTGCAGTGGAGGAACAGGAGCATGCGCAGAGAACTGCCGCGGAACTGCCCTCAAAGGAGGCGGCATCTCCCGCTTCCGCGCTCACAGCTCTTCAGGCACAGTTTCTCCGGGGGCTTCTCGCCGGCGGCAGCGGAAAGGCGTTCCTTCATGCGCATCCGGAGATCCGGTCCGCCGGAATTTTTGTCGATGCGGTCAATGCGGCGCTTTACGACGAGATCGGTGACACCGTCGTTGAATTTGACGGGGATACGCCGGAGCTGATCGAGGACTACAGGGAAGAGATCGAGGCGCTTCTCTGAGGGAACAGGCCCCTGCGCGCGCATGGGAGCGGCGGCAGGGACGAGATGAAAGCACTGCTCGGCAAGCAGGCCTCTGCGCACTCATGGGAGCGGCGGCAGGAGGCCTGTCTCTGTATCCCGGAGTCCTGCGGAGGTTTTCTTTCCGGACACAAAGCGTTTCCAGGAGCGGACGCGCGAGAGCATGCCGGCCGTGTCGAGGACGCTGTACGCGAAGCCTTTCCGGAGAAGCTCTCCCGGGACGAATTCATCGTATTTTTCAAAGAGCGGCTCCTCCTTCGGATAGAGGAGCTCCATCGCGTCAAGCGGCTGCTCCGAGAGCTCGGCGGTCACCTCGTAGAATGTGCGGCGGTCCGCCTTCATCGTGAACTGCAGGTAATACGGGCGCGCGCTGTCCATGCCCTTGATCCCGAGGACGGGGGCGCATTTGATGCGGAGAAAGCGCTCCAGCGCGAGGAACGCATAGGTTCCGAGCCACGGAAACAGAACCCAGAGATTTCCGCCGAGAGAGAGCAGGGGCTCCTCCGTGAGGCCGGAGTGCAGCGCCATGAACCGCGCGTTCCGGAGACGGAGCACGGCGTTTTTCAGGAGATACGGGTACATCTGGTCTTCCTTCAGGACCTTCCGCATGCGCTCCAGAATGTGCGTGCTGATGTCGCCGGGGCATTCGCCGAAATAGGCGGGGACATTGCCCTTCACGAGATGGCAGTAGACATTGTGGTGCTTCCGGTCCACCTCCTCGACGACCCAGACGCGTCCGGCGATGGCAATTTTTTCTCCCGCGGGCGGCGGGGCCACGATGGTGCCGAGCTCCTCAGAATCCGCGCGGACCGTGTACTCCTCGTTTTCCTGAAAGACCGCGTAGAACTTGTAGGAGCCGGTGATGCGTTCCCCTGCGAGCCCGACGATCAGGCCGCCGCGCTCCGTCAGCTGGATGTGGTTCAGAGAAAGCAGGTGGCGCAGCAGGATGCGGAAGTCATCTGCGCTGATGCGGCGGAAATACGAGAGGGAGAGCACACGCGCGGCGAGCTCCGCCGGTGTCATCTCCCCGCCGCCCGCGAGCGTGCTCATGGTCTGGTGATAGAGCAGGCTGTAGGGCATCCGGTCCAGCCGCGGCGGCTCCACCCAGTGTTCCTCGAGGTATACCTGCACGAGCGCGATTCCCTGCAGAAGCTTCCAGGGGACATTTTCCGGAAGCATGGCGCGCGGCTCGGGCGGTTCCTCCCGCATCACAAACCACATTTCGGGCGGCTGGCCGCGGCGGCCGGTCCGTCCCATCCGCTGAAGGAAGGAAGACACTGTGAACGGCGCGTCCAGCTGAAACGCGCGCTCCAGGCGGCCGATGTCAATGCCGAGCTCGAGCGTCGAGGTCGTGACGGTCGTGAGATTCAAGGCCTCCTCCTTCATCGCTTCCTCCGCGGTGAGGCGGAGGGACGCGGAGAGGTTTCCGTGGTGAATGAGGAAGCGCTCCGGCTCATGCATGGCCTCGCAGTACTGGCGGAGTGTTGTTGTGACGGTCTCCGCCTCCTCGCGGGAGTTGCAGAAGACGAGGCATTTTCTGCCGCGCGTGTGCTCGAAGATATAGCCGATGCCCGGATCCGCGGCTGCGGGCGCCTGGTCCGTCGCCGGAACGGGTTCCGGGGGCACAATTTCCGGGGTGCCGGAGGAGCGGGAGCTTCCGGGTGCAGGCGCGGCAGCGGGAAGTGCATCCGGCGTGGGCGCGGCAGCGGGAAGTGCATCAGGTACGGCAGCGTGCATCGCATCAGGCGCGTGCATCGCATCCGGGGCGGCAGCATCGGACGCCTGAGGGCCGGAGGTGTAAAAGTGCTCCATCGAGAGGTGCCAGATCGCCTTCGGGCCCTCGACCTGCGGGATCACGGTGCCGCGGCCGGTTCCTGAGGCGAGAAAGAGCCCGGCCGCCTCGAGGTCCCCGATGGTCGCGGAGAGGCCGATGCGCCTGGGATTGCAGCCCGCCAGCCGCGAAAGGCGCTCCAGAAGGCAGAGCGTCTGCCCGCCGCGGTCGCCCCGCATGAGGGAGTGAAGCTCGTCGATCACGACGAAGCGGAGATCAGAGAAGAGGTGTCCGATCGCCGCGTGCTTGTGCAAGAGCAGGGCCTCCAGGGACTCCGGCGTGATCTGCAGAATGCCGGACGGGTGCTTCAGGAGGCGGTTCTTGTGGGACTGCGGCACATCGCCGTGCCAGTGCCACACGGGAATCTCCGCCTCGGCCAGGAGGTCGTTCAGGCGCGAGAACTGATCGTTGATCAGCGCCTTCAGCGGGCCGATGTAGAGCGCGCCGACCGACGCCGGAGGGTTCTCCCAGAGGAGCGTCAGGATCGGAAAGAAGGCTGCCTCCGTCTTGCCGGACGCGGTGGACGCGCACAGAAGAACATTCTGCGTCGTG
>CACXCJ010000007.1 GCA_902766175.1 uncultured Lachnospiraceae bacterium | reverse complement strand
GCGCCACTGCAATCGGGACATCGGCCGCGATGAGACGCGCACTGCTCTCCGCAATCTCGCACCGGACCGTCTCCCGCGCGAGCTCCGGAAGGTTGTTCTCCCGGCTCAGATGTGCCAGCGCCACATGTCGAAGGCGCCCGTCAAGCAGCCTGGAAAGAAGGTGCCCCGCGTCCTCATTTGACAGGTGCCCGAGACTTCCGAGAATCCTCCGCTTCAGGGAGTAGGGATACGGGCCTGCCTCCAGCATGCGGACGTCATGGTTGCTCTCCAGAAGCAGCGCATCCAGCCCCTTAAGATACCTCACCGTCTCCTCCGTGTAGTGGCCGAGATCCGTCGCGACCGCGCAGGCCTTCTCCCCGCAGCGGAAGCGGTATGCCGCCGGCTCCGCCGCGTCGTGATCGATCGGAAACGGCAGGATGTCAATGTCGCCGACCCGGAACGTGCTCTCCGTTTTTACCGCGTGAAGCAGCTCCTCCGCATCCGGAACCTGGTCGAACACCCCGGCCCGCCGCATCGCCCGGAGGGTCCCCTCCGTCGCGTAGACCGGAATCCGGTGGTGCTTCAGAAACACGCTGATGCCCCGGATGTGGTCGTTGTGCTCGTGGGTCAGGACAAGCGCGCCCAGCTCGTCTGCCCGGATGCCGAGCGTCTCCAGCCCCTTTTCCATCCTTCTGCAGCTGATGCCTGCGTCCACCAGGAGATGCGTCTCCTCCGACCCTATATACGTTGAATTTCCGCTGCTCCCGCTCGCGATGCTGACAAGCCTCATGCTCTGTTCAGGACATTCCCCTTCTCATCCGGTCGTCAATCTGCCGCTTCAGGTCCTCCACGGTCCCCCCGTTGTCGAGGATCAGATCCGCGTGCGACCGGTATTCTTTTTCCGACGGCTGGCGGGACATGATCTCCCGCGCCCGCTCTCTCGAGTACCCCCGGTTCTTCATGAGGCGCTCGATGCGGACCTCTTCCGGTGTATAAACATACCACACCTCATCAAACATGTCACTTTCTGTTTTCTGCGGAAGTGCGGTTTCAACCACAATGCACGGCGCCTTTGAGCCACTGACCCTTTTCTTGAGCTCCGACAGGACCAGCGGATGTATGACCGCATCCAGCTTTTCGAGAAGCGCAGGGTCCCGGTACAGAAGATCCGCCATTTTTTCCCGGTTCAGCGAGCCGTCCCCGTTTTTCACGCGCTCCCCCAGAAGACGGAGCACCGCGCGATATCCCTCCCGGCCCGTCTCGTAGAGCTCGTGCGCGGTCTCGTCGGTCCCGATCACATCGGCCGCGTAGGCCTCTTTCAGATAGGACAGCGCGGCGCTCTTTCCGGCCCCGACGCCTCCGTAAAGCAGAATGACCATCTCAGTGTGCCTCCAGCCAGGACGCGCCTCTGTGTGCGTCCACCTCAAGCGGGACCCTCAGATCTGCAGCATGCGCCATCGTGTCCTTCAGAAGCTCCAGGACGCGGTCCGCCTCGCTCTCTGCGCACTCCACGAGCAGCTCGTCGTGGATCTGGAGCACGATCCGGGCATCCAGGCCCTCTTCCAGAAGCCTTCTTCTCACACGCACCATCGCGATCTTTATGATATCCGCCGCGGTTCCCTGAATCGGTGCGTTCATTGCGACGCGCTCCCCGAAGGATCTCTGCATGAAGTTGGAGCTCTTAAGCTCCGGAATCGGCCGCCTCCTTCCGAAGTAGGTCGTAGAATAGCCTTTTTCCTTTGCCTCCCGGATCATCCGGTCCAGGAAAGCCTTCACCTCCGGATAAGTGCGGAAATAGCTGTTGATGTAGTCCTTTGCCTCGGCGCGGCTGATGCTCAGGCCCTCCGAGAGACCGAAGGCGGAGATGCCGTAGACGACGCCGAAATTCACCGCCTTTGCGTTTCTCCTGAGCTGAGGCGTCACCTCCTCGAGCGGCACGTGAAAGACCTTGGAGGCTGTGACTGCGTGGATATCCACGGCGTTGCTGTACGCCTCGATCAGGTTCTCGTCCCCGGAGAGAGAGGCGAGCACGCGGAGCTCGATCTGCGAGTAGTCCGCGTCCACGAAAACCTTTCCCGCTTCCGGAACAAACACGCCGCGGATTCTGCTTCCCATTTCCGTCCGGATCGGGATGTTCTGCAGGTTCGGATCCGTCGAACTGATGCGTCCCGTCGCGGTGATCGTCTGGTTGAACGTACCGTGGATCCGGCCGTCCTCGGAAATAAAGGGCGTGAGGCCGGTCGCGTAGGTGGAATTCAGCTTGGCCAGCATTCTGTAGTCGAGAATTTTCTGCACAACCGGATACTCGGGTGCGAGCTTCTCCAGAATGTCCGCAGCGGTGGAGTAGCCGCTCTTCGTCTTCTTCCCGTAGGGCAGATGCATTCTCTCGAAAAGCACCTCCCCGAGCTGCTTCGGGGAATTGATGTTAAAGGTAACGCCGGTCTCGGCGTATATTTCCTGTTCCTTTTCCGCGATCTTTTTCTTCAGCTCTTCCGCGAATTCCCTGAGGCGGTCCCCCTCTACGCGGATTCCTGCCTCCTCCATGTCGGCGAGCGCGTAGACGAGCGGCATCTCGACCTCAAGGTAGAGGCGGTTCATGCCGGTCTCCTCCAGTTTTTTCATGAGGACGGGCCCTGCCGAGAGCGCCGTGAAGCCATCCAGGAGATCCGCTTTTTCCGGATCCTCCTTTCTGGACGGAATCAGCCGGTTCAGATAGTCGCGGGAAATGTCGTCCGCGCGGTAGCCGTCCTGAAGCGGATTCAGGAGATACGCCGCAACGCTGAGGTCCCGGAGATTTGTCCGCTCCCGGGTGCCGATCCTCTTGAGCATCGGCTTCAGATCCAGGACAAAGATCTCCCTGCCGCTGTCAAAGAGACGCCTCAGGGTTTTCACGAGGTACTCCTCCGTCACGGCATCCTCCGGAAGAGCTTCCTCCGCTGTCCCGAACGGCGTATCCTCCGTCTTTCTCTCCGGCACACGGATCACGGCGGCAGTCCTTTTGTCCGCAGACAGGGAGAGCGCACTCCCCGTGAGCTGAAGCCCTATCCTCTCCTGCCCGAGGATCTTTTCAAGGAACGGCTCCGCCGCGCTTTTTTCAGTGAAGACAAGAAAATCAGGATCATCCTCCTTCTCGGTCACCGCCTGCACTGCAGAGAGATCGAAGCGCTTAAGGAGCGAGCGGAAGCCGAGGCGCTTCATCTCCTCGTAGGCCTCCGGCGTGTAGAGATTTCCGATCTCCATTTCCTCAAGCGTCGTTTCCAGCGGGACATCCGTGCAGATCGTCGCAAGCCACTT
Source organism: uncultured Lachnospiraceae bacterium (assembly GCA_902766175.1). Lineage (GTDB taxonomy): Bacteria > Bacillota > Clostridia > Lachnospirales > Lachnospiraceae > Moryella. The sequence continues at coordinate 1,757 of CACXCJ010000007.1, read as the reverse complement.
CGAGAACTGTGCGGAGTCGTAGTGCTCCCGCAGCGCCTTCTGCGCGCGGGGCGGACGGATTTCGTCGATGTGGGCGTACGCGTTTTCAATCGAGTGATACTGCGAGATGATGGCGGATGCGGTCTTCGGCCCGATGGACGGCACTCCGGGGATGTTGTCGGAGGAATCGCCCATGAGGGCCTTCACGTCGATAAATTCCGCCGGCGTCACAAGATACTCTCTCTTCACATCCTCCGGTCTGTAGTCATAAATCGTCGTCTGTCCCCTCGAGGTCTTCGGAATCCTGATCAGAATGTGCTCATCCGAGAGCTGCAGCAGATCCCTGTCCCCGGAAATCACAGACACCTCCAGCCCGGCTCTCTGGGATCGCTTCGCAAGTGTTCCGATCACATCGTCCGCCTCGAATCCCTCCTTTGAGACCGTCGGAATTTTCATGGCGGAGAGCACTTCCTTCATCAGAGGGACCTGTTCCCTGAGCTCCTCCGGCATAGGGTGGCGCCCCGCCTTGTACGCGGCATATTTTTTGTGACGGAAGGTCGGCGCGGAGAGGTCGAACGCAACCGCGAGATATTCCGCCTGTTCCTCATCCAGGACGCGGAAAAGAATATTCAGAAACCCATAGACTGCATTTGTGTGCAGTCCCGCGGAGTTTGTGAGGTCCGGAACTCCGTAGAAAGCACGGTTCAGGATGCTGTGACCGTCGATCAGAGCAAGTTTTTTCATGTTATCTCCAGTACAGAATGCGCAGTTCCAGAAGAAACGCCGCCACGGTGCTCAGAAAGAGCAGGGTATTGATCGAATAATGCAGGATCCTCCTTGCGCGGACGGCGCGGAGATGCTGGTAGGACGCGCGGATTTCCCGCTGCATGGCGCCCCGCACATCGAAGTTGTCGCTCCCGGATTCGAGCATGCGAAGCCCTTCCACAATGTAGGAGTTCAGTTCCAGCTCCCTCCTGCAGGAGGGACAGGTGCGGATGTGATCCAGAAATTCCTCCATCTCCTCATCGGAAATCTCATGCTGAATATAGGGCGTAATCATCGTCTCGGCTTTTCTGCAGTCCATCCCAATCCCTCCGGCCGGCTTTCTGCCGGAATGCACTGAACTCTGGTTCTGAATCAGTATATCATGAAGAAGCGCGGAAGGTGTGAAAGTTCTTTCACTCCTTCCGCGCCGAATACGCCTTGCTGATTTTATTCTTCCTGTTTTTTCCTGCTTATTCTGTCCTGCTTATTCAGTCTTTCTTATTCTGCCGTGCTTATTTGTCCTGCTCATTTTGTCTCGGTCTCGTACTCCACGACCACGTAGTCTCCCATCGCGTGGGGGACCGGAACCGTGAAGAAAACGGTTCCCTCCGCCTCATAGCTGAAAGAATCCGGCCAGGTCACATTTTTCCCGTCCGCGCCCGTGCGAAGCGGAAAATCAGCATTCTCCAGGCACTCCTCATACTGTTCCACTGTCGTCGACTTCTGCCAGTCTTGATAAGCACGGGTGAGATCCGCATCGGCATTCTTCAGCACCACGTCACGGGAAAGCGCGTATTCTGCCAGTGTGTGCGGGTCGGCGATGTCCTTCAGACTGACATCCTTCAGGGTGCTGACATCCACCGTGTTCGTGTAGAAAACATTGCTCGGATGGGCCGCGCCCTTCATGTCATAGCTTCCCTTGTACACAGCAGTAACCCGCTCGGAATCGGCGCTCACTACCTCACACGAAATCTGAAGCGCATCCTCATCCTGATTGACTGGTTCCATCGAGT
>CACXCJ010000006.1 GCA_902766175.1 uncultured Lachnospiraceae bacterium | reverse complement strand
CTCCTCGGCCGCTCTCACGCAGCGGAGCGCGTTCAGACTTCTGGGGTAGCCGATATAGGGGAGGCACTGCGAGATCACCCGGATGAGAAACGCCTTGTCGTTTCCGAGCCGCATGTTTCCCGCCGCATGGCTCGTGAGCTGCGGTTCACACCCGCCCTGCGCGGAGAGGAAGCAGAACGTGATCATCTCCCGCTGCTTTAAATCGAGTCCCTTCCTCGTGTAATAGTCGCCGAAGCAGTTGTCCACAAGCCACTTTCTGATGTGTCCCTTTTTCCCGAAATCCTTCATTCCCTTACCGAAGATTTCGATCTGCGTCCTCTCGCCCGCCTCGTAACGGCCGGCAGTGGTCGTCGTGGCCTGTCCCTCGAGCGGAAGGCGGATGCCCAGTTTCTCGAAAATCTCGTTTGCAGCGTTCAGGAACGGCAGCACTCTTCCGATCCCGAGGTAGTCCACCGCCTGATACGTGATCTCTTTAATCTCCACCGGCGTCACTCCGAAATTCATCGCCGCGGGAAGCATGACCCGGTACGCATCGATTGCCTGACAGCCGAGAAGGGACGCGAGAATCGCCATGAACCTGGTCTTGTCGTCCAGCTGCTGCCCTTCCTCATTTACCACCTCGTCAAATGCGAAGTTTTCAAACCGCTCGATCCATTCGAGATCTGTCTTCCAAAGCGGGGACTCAGCTCCCGGAAACATCTTTTCATGGTATGCTCTTGCGGCCTCTGTTAAATTCATTTTTCTTCTCCTCTCATTCTCTGTATCCGGCTTATGCTGCCGCATCTGCCGATATCTCTCAGAGCTTGCGGTACTCCTCATCGCTCACGGCTTCGAGCCACTCCGTTCCGGTATTCCCCGGGACATCGACCGCGATGTGGGAGAACCAGGAATCCTTCTTTGCGCCGTGCCAGTGCTTCACGTTCGCCGGAATCGTGATCACGGTACCCGGTGTGAGGCTCACGGCTGCCTTTCCTTCCTCCTGATACCACCCCTCCCCGGCCGTGCAGATGAGAAGCTGGCCGCCGCCTCTCTCTGCCCTGTGCACGTGCCAGTTATTTCTGCATCCCGGCTCAAACGTCACATTTGCGAGGAAGAGGGAGGTCTTCTTCGGATCTGTCAGCGGATTCAGATAAGACTTCCCCCTGAAATACTTCGCATACGCATCGTTCGGTGCTCCGGTCCCGAAAACATTTGCCCCGTCAAATTCCTTCCTGTCTGTGTACTTCATATCTCTTCCTTTCCGGCCGCTCAGGCGGTCTCTCAAAAATCCGGCCTCCGGATCCCCTGTGTCTTTGAATCTTTTTTGCATCTTTTCGGAAGCACTCTGGCCGCTGCGCTGCCTCTTCCGCTCAGCTCTCCAGATACTTCCGCACCCTCTCTGTCCACTCCTCAATGGCCTCCGGCTTCGTCTCCATGCGTGCGCCTCCGGTGGAATCGAAGCGGACCTGCATCTCCAGCGTGCTCTCTGCGCCCTTCGCCGCCTTCTTCATGTCCTTTACCGCGTGGCCCGGCCATCCGCCGTTCGTGGTAAACGGGATCAGGGTTTTTCCGGTGAGATCCGCCCCCGCGAAAAAGGTCTTCACTGCCGGTGCGATCGTGTACCACCATGTCGGGGATCCGACCGCAATCACATCGTAGTCCGCAGGATCTCTGTCCAGAGGCTTGATCTCCGGCAGGATGCCGTTTTCCACCTCGTACTGCCCCTGCATGACCGTCCTGTCGTAGTCGGATGGATACGGCTTCACTGTGTCAATCACCGCGAGATCCGCTCCGGTTTTCTTCTGCAGAAGCTCCGCAATTTTCCTCGTATTCCCGTTGGACCAGGAATAGACGACAATCAGCATTTTTTTCATTTCAATGGCCTCCCGCCGCCGGCGCCCTCCCGCAGCGCGCATTCCTCCCCGCCATTTTCTGATTCTCCGGCCGAGCGCTGCTCCGGGGCTGCTCCGGAATCCGAATTTTCTGTTTCCTTCTTCACAACTGTATGATAAGCTGATGGATATATTATTACAAATGCTTATAATTTATATTTTATTATTACATATATGCATTCTTAGCAGCTGAAGCCGCGCAGCTCACGCGGTCCGGAAAGGGATTCCTTCATGGAAATCACATCTCTCACTTACTTCCTGGAAATCGTGCGTCAGGGCAACATCTCCCGGGCCGCAGCAGCGCTCCACGTCACACAGCCAGCTCTGACGCGGCAGATGCAGCGGCTCGAGGAGGAGCTCGGCGTCAGGCTCTTTGCACGCGGGAGGAAAATACGGCTCACCGATGCCGGTCAGATGCTCAAGGACCGGGCGGAGGAAATTGTCCGCCTCTCCGAGCGGACGATGGCGGATCTCAAAAATTCGCAGGATGTCAGCGGCGTGATCTCCATCGGCATGGGAATCTTCTCCGCCAACATTCTCCTCTCAGAGATCATGGAAGCCTTTTCTGCCGCACACCCGCACGTGCGCTTTGCTCTCTACGTGAACACTGCCGATGACGTCAGTGACCGGATTGAGCGCTCTCTCCTCGACTTCGGGCTCATGCTGCAGCCTGTGGATGTCACAAAGTTCAGCTACATCGAGCTCCGGGAGACGGAGCGCATGGGCCTGCTCCTCCGCACCAGCCATCCGCTGGCCGAAAAGGGATACGCGGAGGCCGCGGATTTAAAGAGCGTTCCGCTGATTGTGCCCTCCCGCCAGAGCGTCCAGAACCTCCTGGAGCACGCGCTCGGTATCTCACTGGAGGAGCTCCGGATTTTTGCCGAGAACAACATCTGCCCCGCCTCCATCCATTTTGTGCGCCACGGCACTGCGCTGCTTCTTGCGGCAGAGGGCGCCTGCACGGACTACCTCCACGACGGCCTCACCTTTATTCCGCTGAAGCCCCAGTACGCATCCTCCACCGTGATTGTGTGGAACAAGCACCTCGCGCTCACCGGCGCGCAGAGAAAATTTCTCGACTTCTTTCAGGACAGGCTCGCGCAGTACCGGTCGGGAATCAATGAGCGCACCTCCTGAGGCGGCATAAGAATACCGCCAGCCGGCTGCTCGACTGGCGGCAGAAAATTTTTTATTTTTCAAATCTCTCCCGGTTCCCGCAGCGCTCTCCGATTTTCGGAGCGTTTCAGCGGTCCCCTCTTCTCATTCTCATGAGCGCTGCCGCGATTCCGGCCAGGGCAGCCGCGAGGAGCACTGCCAGGACCGTCCGCGCCTCTGAATGTTCCCCGGTCTTCGGAAGCGCCCGCATCCTGTCTCTGTCTGAGAGTCCGGTTCCCATCTGCCCCGGGTCCTCTGCCGGGACCTCCTCCGGGACTGTGCTCTCCGCAGCGAAGGCACCGCTCAGCGATGTGCTGCCGGAGCCTCCCGAGCCGCTGCCGGAGCCTCCCGAGCCGCTGCCGGAGCTTCCCGAGCCGCTGCCGGAGCCTCCGGAAGTCCCGCTCCCGCATCATCCCGGCTCGGAAGCGTCGGTGCCGGCGGGACATCCGGTTCGTCCGGATCCTCATGGTCAGGAGTGTCGGCCTTTGTGTAGTTCCGGAACACGGCCTCCTCCACCTCTGCGCCGGTCTCATCCTGATACACAGCCTCTGCATGAATCCCCCGGAAGGCGACATTGGTGCCCGTCGCGAGATTCCTTCCGCGGTCGGAGGAAACCCCG
>CACXCJ010000005.1 GCA_902766175.1 uncultured Lachnospiraceae bacterium | reverse complement strand
CGCCTTCTGCTCGATCTTCTGTCCGTGCTCATCGGTGCCGGTCTGGAAGTGGACGTCATATCCCTCCTCCCGGTGGAAGCGGGCAATGGAATCCGCCAGAATGATCTCATAGGTGTTGCCGATGTGCGGCTTTCCGGATGCGTAGGCAATCGCCGTGGTGATGTAGTACGGCTTCTTTATCTTGTTCTCAGACATATGCATTCCCCCTTATTTCTGCTGCAGCGGCCGGCTGTTCTCCTGGCTCAGCAGTATGCGGTAAATGTCGCGGCGGCTCACGCCGCGGTCCTTTGCCGCCTGCCGCATGGCTTCCTTCCGGTCCATTCCCTGCGACTCATACAGTGCGACGTGCTCCGGGACACTGAGCGATTCCCACTTTTCCTCGCTCTCCCTCCGGACGCTCTCCTCCGTGCGGCCGGCGATGACGAGCACGTACTCGCCGCGGATAAGAGTCTCCCCGCCGGGCGCCTCGTACATCCGGACCGCCTCTCCGATCGTGGTGCGCTTTACCTCCTCGTGAACCTTCGTGAGCTCCCGTACGAGGCTGATCTGCCGCTCCTCCCCCAGGACTTCCGCCAGTTCCTTAAGGGTCTTGAGAAGCCTGTGCGGCGCCTCATAGAGGACAATGGTCCGCGTCTCCCTCTGCAGTTCTCCGAGGACCTCGGCGCGCTCTTTCCTGTCCGCCGGAAGAAAGGCCTCAAATGTGAACCTCCGCGTCGGCAGGCCGCTTAGCGCGAGCGCGCTCACGCAGGCGCAGGCGCCCGGAATAATCGTGATTTCCGTTCCCGTCTCATATGCGATTCTTACAAGCGCTTCCCCCGGGTCAGAGATCGCCGGCATCCCGGCGTCTGTCACGACCGCGATCGTCTTTCCGGCTGCGGCACTTCTGCAGAGCTCGTACGCCTTGTCGATCTTGTTGAATTCGTGGTAGCTTGTCAGCGGCTTCCGGATCCCGAAGTGCGTGAGAAGCCGAACGGTGTTGCGCGTGTCCTCCGCAGCAATCACGTCGGCGCCGTTCAGGGCCTCGAGTGCGCGGCTCGAGATGTCGCCGAGATTTCCGATCGGCGTAGCCACCAGAATGATTTTTCCGCTCAATATCCGTAGACCTCCCGGATTTCCGGCGTGTAGATCCCCGGCTCTGAAAAGACAATGACCGGCTTCTCGATTTTTAAAAATACGCCGCCGCCCTTCACTGCCTCGATTAAAACCATGTTTGCATCGCGGTCCACAAAGGGGTGGACCATCTTGAGTCTCTTCGGCTCCAGCCGGTTCTTCCGCAGGAGCTCCAGGAGATCCGCAAGCCGCTGCGGCCGGTAAACAAATGCGCACCGCCCGCCGTTTCTAAGGAGCCGGGCGGCCTCCCGGACCGTGTCCGAAAGCGTGCAGGTAATCTCATGCCTGGAGAGCGCCTGCACATCGTCCGGGTTCACGATCCCCCGGCCCGCCTCCATGTACGGAGGGTTGCAGGTCACGACGTCCATGGAACCGGCCGGCCCTGAGGCGCCGGGTTTTCGGAGGTCTCCGCAGATCACATGCACGCGGTCCCCGAGGCCGTTCATGGCGATGCTTCTCGCCGCCATGTCCGCGATCTCCAGCTGGATCTCAATCCCCGAGAGCTCCGACGCCTTCGTCTTTGCGGAGAGAAGCAGCGGGATAATGCCGCTGCCCGTGCAGAGATCCATGACCTTCTCTCCCGGCTTCACGGACACAAAACCGCTGAGGAGCACGGCGTCCATCCCGAAGCAGAACCACCGCGGGTTCTGGATAATCCGAAGGCCGCTCCGCTGCAGATCATCGAGCCGCTCTCCGTCTCTGAGAAAGCGCCTCCGCGTAAGGTCCTCCGGCAGTTCCCCGCCTCCTGGAAAATTTTTCTGTTTCAGGGATTCCGGCTCTCCGCCGCTTCCCGGAAAGCTCATGAAGGGCCATTTCCCGGGCTATCCTGGCTTCCCGGGTTTCCCTGACTTCTCGGGTTTCCCTGGCTCCCCGGGCTATCCTGACTTCCCGCGCCTCCTGCATCCGGGAACGGCCGGACAGGTCTCCTGCGGCGTCTGCGGCGGGGGCGTCCGTCGGGGCGCGGGGCGCTGTCCTTCCCGCCCGCAGCGGCGTCCGCTCCGCCTTGTGCGGCCTCCGCGTGCTCCGGCATAGATGCCGGTCGCTCTACATCTGCCGCGCTTTTCTCGGAAAAGCCGCCTGTTCTGTTTCCACGGCTGCCTGTCTCCGCTGTATTTCCCTGCGGCGGAGCCTCTTCCTTCCTTCTGGGCCGCGGTCTTCTCCTGTGGCGGCGTCTCTCCTCCCGCTCCGCAGCGCTGTCCGCTCCCTCAGCGGACTCGCCGCGCGCCGAAGCGGTCTCTGCAGCGGCACCGGCATCGGCCGCGTTTCCCTGTATTTCCATCCGCTCCGCGAATGCAGAGACCGCTCCTTCCGTCGAAACCTCCGTTCTGCGCTCCGCCTCCGGCGGATTTATCCTTGCAGAGGATCTTCCGCGCTCCTCCGCGCGCTTCTGCACGTGCTTCTTCGCCTCCTGAAGCGCCGCCTCCCGCCGCGCCATGGCTTCCTTCTTCATCTGGCTCGGCTGGCCTTTCTTTCTGTGCGCGAGGAAAACCGTCTCCGACGCCGGGATCTCGCGGATCTCCCTCTCGTCTCCGTCCAGAATCATGAAGACCTTCACGGTCTGCTTCAGGACATTGACCTCCATGATCTCGCCGTGCTTCCCGTCGGCAAGCTCCACCATGTCTCCCTTTTTCGGGAGCTGGGAGTGAAGAAAGGCATAGGTGTCCGCCTCGTTTTTCAGGCAGCACATCAGGCGCCCGCACACACCGCTGATTTTCTGAGGATTCAGCGAGAGACTCTGTTCCTTCGCCATTTTGATGGAAACCGGAACGAAATCGGAGAGCCAGGTGCTGCAGCAGAGTGGCCTTCCGCAGCTTCCCATCCCGCCGATGAGCTTCGTCTCATCCCGCACACCGACCTGGCGAAGCTCGATCCGCATGTGGAACACCGAGGCGAGATCCTTCACCAGCTCCCGGAAATCGACACGACCGTCCGCCGTAAAGTAGAACAGAAGCTTCGACGAATCAAACGTGTACTCCGAGGAAATCACCTTCATATCCAGCTGGTGCTGCGCTGCCTTCTGCCTGCAGACTTTCAGCGCGCTCTCTTCCTTTTCCTTAAGCTTCTTGACCCGCTCATCATCCTCTGCGGTCGCGCGCCGAAGGATCTGCCTCGGCGGATTCTCCTCGCGGTCACAGATCTGGTAATTTCCCAGGACCACCGTTCCGTACTCAACGCCGCGTGCAGTCTCCGCCACGACATGGTCCCCCCGGTGAAAGGTCTCCTCTCCCGGAGAAAAAATATCTATCTTTCCGATTTCACGAAATCGGACTCCGATCACTTCTGCCATGATTTATCCTTTCGTACGGCTCATGCGGACGGCCTCCAGAAGGAGCGCCAGGGAGAGATCCGCGTTCACATTTGCGCGGAGACGGTCCACGGTCCGCTCGGTCTCCTCCAGCGCCTTCCCGGCTCTTTCCGGCGAGAGATCCCGGGAGGCCTGGATCAGCCGTTCCTCATTTCCCGCGAAAATTACGTTTTTAGAGCGCGGGTCGCTCTTCAGAAGGAGGAGATCCCGGAAATACATCCGGACAAAATCAAGAAAATCCATGAGATCCGGATACCACTCCTCAATTTTTGAAATATCCCCGGGTATTTTCTCCGCGCCCTCCTCCGGCAGGGAGAAAAGAAGCGACAGCGTCTCCTCACAGCGCTGCCGGAATTCCACGGAGAGCACCATCTCCTTCGCCCTCCCGGCGACGCCGCGTGCGAATTCCGCGGCAAGCACTGCCTCTCCGCGGGAAACCCCAAAGCGCTCCATGAGCGCGCGCGTCAGGACCTCCTTCGGCACCGGTCTGAATTTCAGCTTTACACACCGGCTCCGCACGGTCTCCAGTAACGCTTCCTCGCTCTCGGTCAGGAGCAGGATGACCGCGTAGTCCGGCGGCTCCTCGATGGTCTTTAACAGCGCGTTCTGCGCCTGCTGCGTCATTTTCTCCGCGTCCGGAACAATAAAGATTCTCCTCTTCCCGGAAAAAGGGCGGATCATGATCTCCGCTGCCAGCTGATCCCGCACCTCATCGACGCCGATGCTGTTCGGCTTTTCGTGTGTCACATGGACCGCATCCGGGTGTGTGCCGGCGTCCACCTGCACACAGGCGTGGCACACGCCGCAGGGGTGCAGCGGGTTCTTCTCACAGAGCAGCATTTTCGCGAACGCGTCTGCGATCTCTTCCTTCCCCATACCGTTTTCTCCGATCAGAAGATAAGCATGAGAAACACGGTCAGATTCCACCGCCCTTAGAAGATGCTCCTTGACGGCGTCCTGGCCGATGACGTCCGAGAAATCATGCATATCTTAACACATCCTCCGTAATCTCGGCAAGACAGCCTTCCAGGTCCTCGTTCCGGTAGCGCTTCTGAATTCCGGCGCGCGCAAGGTTTTCCTCGGAGAAATCCGCCTCGTCCGCAAGGTAGCGCCTGCAGACCTCATCATAGTGCGGTTTCTCCTGCTGCTGTTCTCTGCGTATTGCGCGGAGCAGGCGCTCGCCGTCCTCGACCTCGATATAGATCGGAATCAGGCTCTCTGCCCCGAAATAACCGCGCACCCTTTCGTAGCTCTCGAGGGTCCCGATCGCGAGCCAGCTTCCAGGTCCCGAGAGATCCGCGCAGCCGTCATCCACTGTCGCATAGGTCCACGGCCCTGCGGACGTCTGATAGATGCGCTTTTCAATCAGCCTTCCCTCCTCCTCGAATTTCCGGATCGTCCTGTCGTCCACAAACCGGTAATCGACGCCGTCCGTCTCTCCGATTCTGGCTGGTCTGGTCGTGTAGGACACGATCCTCCGGAGCGAGGGGAGCCTCTCAAGCAGCGCGCGGAAAATCGTGTCCTTTCCGGAAGCGCTTTTTCCCATCACATAGAAAATTTTTCCCATCGTGCCTCCCGGCTCTGCGGCCTCACGCTTCTCACTGCGGAATCGGGACCGGCGAGACCGTCTCGCTGCGCCCGCTGCCCGGCCCTGCCGCACTGCCGCCGGCAGAATTCTGCGGTCCGCTCCCGCCCTGTGTCGGAGCGGCCTCCACTGTGGCACCCGCTGCGGCGCCAGGTCCCGCCGCGCCGGAGGCGGCCGAGGTTTCCTGCTCTGCGGCCGGCGCCTGCCCGGAATTTCCTTCCGCCGCCGTCTCTCCGCTTTCACTCTCTGTGACGCTTCCCGGGGCCATGCCCGTTCCGGCATTCTCTGCCGCTTCCGTCTTTTCCTCTACCCCGGACTGTATCATCTCGTCTTCGGAGATCTCCCCGGTTTCCTTCGTTTCGGGAGTCTCCTCCTGGGTTCCGCCGAAGAAAACCGGCTCGCTGGACGCCGCCGACGCACCTCCCAGCGCAGTTCTGTCCGACGCCGAGAGCGTCAGCGTCCTCGTGTCCAGCACCTGGATGGTTCCGTCAGATGCCGTTCCGCTGCAGTTATCCCAGTAGCACCGGACATCGTCCCCCTCGACCCAGACTGGCTCCAGCAGATCCTGTCCGTTTCCGAACCCGCCGGCCCGCGCCGTTTCATCCTTCAGTACATAGGCCTTCCCGCCGCTGATCACCGCCGCGCGTCCGTAGAGGGAGGTTCCCGGCCGGTACTCCATGTAGATTTCGCTGCGGTCCGAATAGGGATACATGGTGAGAATCCGCCCCGGAAACGCCTCGCTCACAGGTGATGCCGCCCCCGTGTAGATATCCACCTTCCAGATCCGGCTCACCGGGCTCCGGCCGCCCTCCAGCAGAACACTGTAGTACAGCGTCTCCCCGAGCGTCGCAAGAGAATCCACCGCCAGTCCCTGGCGCAGATATTCTCTGCCGTCTCCGAGCCGGATCACAGGACTGATTCCCGCTTCTTCGCACCGGAATGTGTAATTGTCGATCTTCTGCGTATCCGGGCGCACGTACTTGATTCTGCCGTCCTCGACACGGTATACTCTCCGTCCGATCGTCTCATAACCTCCGGAGCCCGCCACATTTCTTCCGTAGGCGTCCTTCAGGTACCAGGATCCGTTCTCTTCCGTCACGGTGTAGGTGCCGCCCACTGCCGTCCCTTCGGTTCCCTTCTCGAAATGCTGAATTTTTCCGCCGCTGCAGTACCAGACGCTGTTCTGCTGCACCGTGTAGCCGGTCACATCCTCCGCAATCAGCTCCGTATCGTCGGAGTCCCGCATCACCCGGAGCAGAATCGGCAGGGGATTGGAGGCATTGTCCCTGTAAAGATAGTAAATCCAGCTGTCATCCAGGGTAATGGAGTCGTCAATGATATTTTCCGCGTCATCCCCGTGTCCGAAATTTTCCATCTGTACCGACAGCACAGTCCTGCTTGTTTCTCTCCCGAACGCGCGGCTGATGCCGGTGAGGGCGCCGGTGTCGTCAAATGTAAAATTCTGGACGCCGAACTGCCGATTTCCAGTCAATGCATACCCGTCTTCGTCGAGATAATACAGAAACTCGCCATCCTCAAGCCAGGCGGACTCGAGCCAGGAGCCGTTTTCCAGGCGATACCTGCGGCCGTTTTTCGTCTCATTCCAGCCCACGCTGCTCGTCTCCGCCGTTTCCTCTGTCTCCCCGGTCTCCGCTTCCGCCTCAACGGTCACAGTCTGGTTCTGCCGCTCCTTCTCTGCTTTCGTAATTCTGCCTGCCGAGCGCATCAGTAAGGCCGCTGCCAGGACCGCAGCCCCGATCACACAGAGAGAAAACAGAAAGCGGAGAACAGATTCCGGAAGACTGTTCCTTCTTTTTCTGCCCGTTATGGAATCCGGAAGAGAAAAAAGCCCAAGCGCTTCTTCCACCATCAGGAGATCCTGTGCGGCTGTGTTGTCTAATTCCCTGATCTCATCGCTGTTTACTTCCGATGAAAATTCTTCGATTGTCTGACCTGTCTCCTTCTTCACCGCGTCCCGGATAATAAGCCGGATCCAGGGGCGCACAATCCCGGTCTCCGGGAGACTGGCACGCCGCCTCCACACTTCCTCATATACTTCGCGGAGAATCTTCCGCGCAGTCTGCTCATCGCTGACGGAAGCGCAGATATCACGCAGCGTATTCTGATAGGTGAGAAGACAGAGATCCTCAAACCCCGGAATCTCCCCGTTTCTCGCCTGCAGAACCGCGATAGACAGCGGTTTGTTCGGCTGAATATTCAAGCGTGCCTCCTTCCGGCTTCCCGTCTGCGGGAATTTCTGGGAACGGCCGTCAGATCTGCCGGCTGGATCAGATTTTCCCTCTCCGCCGTCGAAGATTCAGAAACCTATAGATAGAATATTGTAACACAAGAAATCCGCGCTTTCAGCACGAAAGCAATCCGGCAGGAGAATCTGTCGAGTCTCTCTGCCCGCGCGGGGCGCAATCCGGAATCAGCCCATCAACTGAATGAATTCCTTCGGCTACATGAGCTCCTTCGACACTTCTGTGCATAAAAAGAGTGCCCCAGCTGCCCGGGGCACTCTCCTGATTCTGCTGGATCAGATGTGGAATGACAATGTCGTGAGGAACGTAATTCCAGACGGTTCCCTCACTTTGCCTCTCCCCAATCCTTCCTCAATACTGATAAGCGCTGTGGATATATGCGGACTTCGTCTGCACTGCGCCGTTCACAACCCACTGGCCGGACGCATTGACGGTATATCCGTCCGGTGTAGTTGTATTCATGAACAGCCAGCCGCCGTCATCAAAGCAGTAGCACTCACTGATACCGTCGTTGTTGCCATCAATCCACTCCCAGTCGACGGAACCGGTAGCGCCCCGGAACCAGCTGCCGCCGTTTGCGCTCGTGCAGTACCACCAGCGGCCGTCGCCATTGTCCACCCAGCCAACAGATGCCGCCATCGCCGTAACACTCGTCAGTGCGGAGATAAGAAGTGCTGCAGCAACAGTTCTAAACGCCTTTTTCATACCCGTTTCCTCCTTCAGATCTTAAATTTTCGTTTAAAATGTACAGAAAGCTATCGAAAATTCTAAAATAATTTTAGTCCTTATGTGTCGAAAAATCAACAACGCAGCCCTTCCGCTCATTGCAAAACTTTTACATTCCAGCGAAAAGCAAAACTTCAAAAAGCGCCGTATCGCAGAAAAAGCGCAAAACTTATATAAGTTTAGAAGGGTTTTTACTTAGATTTAGAAGTTTCTTTTCCCTTAGATTTAGAAATTTTTTTAGCTCAAGAGATTTAGAAGCCTTCTTTAACTTCTCATTGACGGAATCCTGCGGAAAGTGGAAAATAGGGTTTACCGTCCATGAGACGAAAGCCATCTGGGGAGGTTTTATGTTTTCTGTCCGATTCCTTTTTAACAGTGTCCTGCTCGGCGCGGGTCTTGCGATGGATGCCTTTTCCGTTTCAATGGCAGACGGCCTGCATGATCCCGGAATGAAAGGGCGGACAGCAAATCTGATTGCCGGGACATTTGCAGGATTCCAGTTTGTGATGCCGCTTCTCGGCTGGTTCTGTGTCAGAAAGACAGCGCAGTACTTTACGATTTTTCAGAAATGGATTCCCGTGATTGCCCTGCTCCTGCTTCTGTACATCGGAGGGAAAATGCTGCTGGAGGGAATCCGGGATGCGGGAGCCAGAAGACATCGTGAGGCATGTTCTGCCGTCACAGCAGAAGGAATGACGGAAATACCAGGAGAGACGCCGGAACCGCCTCATGCGCGCATCTCACCGCGGCAGCTGATTCTCGAAGGAATCGCGACTTCCATAGACGCACTCTCCGTCGGCTTCACAATCGCACCCTACACGCTGATCCCCGCAGTCACGTGTTCCCTGATCATCGCGGTCGTGACTTTTCTTCTATGTCGGGCCGGAATCTTCCTCGGGAAGCGCTTCGGACTTTGTCTCGCCGCATATTCCTCCGTTCTGGGCGGGGGGATCCTGATCCTGATCGGCGCGGAAATTTTCCTGACAGGAATCTGATTCTGATTTGAATCTGACTCTGCGTCGTGCAGAGCTCTCCAGGCACTCTTATGCCAACAAAAAAACTCAGACGCATCATGCGCCTGAGCCATTTTTTTCAGTGAGATACGCGGGACTCGAACCCGCGACAACTTGATTAAAAGTCAAGTGCTCTACCACCTGAGCTAGTATCCCGCGTTTCTTCTTTTCATCCGGAATCCGGTCCCTGCAATCTACCTGTAGAGGTTGAGGACTCCCGGCAGCATCGAAACACCTGATTGCCTGAGAAACACGGATTTCTGGATAACACAAAATGCCTTGGACGGGAATCGAACCAGTGACATAAGGATTTTCAGTCCTCCGCTCTACCAACTGAGCTACCAAGGCATTAAATTGCGGGGACAGGATTTGAACCTGCGACCTCCGGGTTATGAGCCCGACGAGCTTCCGTACTGCTCTACCCCGCGACAGTATGTAAACACCGAAGTGTCTTTGTAAGTGCGGCCTGAACCGCAGAGTGGGGGAAAGTGGATTCGAACCACTGAAGGCAGTGCCAGCAGATTTACAGTCTGTCCCCTTTGGCCACTCGGGAATTCCCCCAAATATGAAATTGCTTTTTCTGATTCCTGAAAGAGCCGATGATCGGACTCGAACCGATAACCTGCTGATTACAAATCAGCTGCTCTGCCATGGAGCCACATCGGCAGGTATCGTGTCATCGGTGCTACAAGTGGGACCTACAGGGCTCGAACCT
>CACXCJ010000004.1 GCA_902766175.1 uncultured Lachnospiraceae bacterium | reverse complement strand
TCTTTTTTTCATAAGAATTTGATTCCCTCTCCCCCTTTGATTCTGCTGAAATCTTACCATCGTTTCCCCGATGCATCAAGGCTTAGGGCCGCGCTTCCGAAAGTGACAGGCCGCGGCATCATCGTTTCCCCGATGCATCAAGGCCCGGGAAGGATTCCCGCCCCGCACGAAGCCCCCTGTGATATAATCGGCTGAGGCAGAAAGGACCTCACGGAATGAATACACCTGATCTCATCTATCTGGACCACGCCGCCACAACCCGGACGCTCCCGGAGGCGGTCCGCGCCATGCTTCCCTATTTCACGGAAGTTTACGGAAACCCGTCCTCTGCGTACGGATTCTCCGACAGGCCGAGAGAAGCTGCCGCGCGCGCAAGAAAGCAGTGTGCGGATGTGATCGGCGCGGATGCCTCGGAAATCTTCTTCACGAGCGGGGGAACGGAATCCGACAACTGGGCGCTCACAGCCGCAGTCCTCTCGGGCCGCGGCCGCCGCATCATCACCTCGGCAGTCGAGCACCCGGCGGTTCTCCGCACCTGCGCGTTTCTTGAGGCGCATGGCGCCCGCGTGACGTACCTCCAGCCGGACCGGGAGGGCTTCCTCTCTCCGGAGCAGGTGGAGAACGCCCTGACGCCTGACACCTGCCTGATCTCCGTCATGACGGCAAATAACGAGATCGGAACCATAGAGCCGATACGGGAAATCGGGGCTCTCGCAAAGCGGCACGGCATCCTCTTCCACACGGACGCGGTGCAGGCGTACTGCCACATACCGATCGATGTGAAGCGGGACCATATCGGGTTAATGAGCGTGAGCGGCCATAAGTTCGGCGGCCCGCGGGGCACGGGATTTCTCTATATCCGGAAGGACGTGAAAATCGGCGCGCTGCTTCACGGCGGTCCGCAGGAGCGTAACCGCCGGGCCGGTACCGAAAATATTCCCGGAATCGTCGGCATGGGCACTGCCGCAGAGCTCTCCGCCTCCCGCCTCGCGGAAAATACCGGACGGGAGCGGGCACTCAGGGACCGCCTCGTGTCCCGGGTTCTCTCGGAAATTCCCGGCGCCTCGCTGAACGGCCCTCCGGTGAATGGCGGACAGCGGCTCGCAAACAACGCGGATTTTACCTTCGATGGCATCCGGAGCGACGCGCTCCTGATCCGCCTTGACCTTCAGGGAATCTGTGTCTCGGCGGGCTCCGCCTGCTCCACCGGCGCCCTGACCCCGTCGCACGTCCTGACCGCGATCGGGCTCACGGAGGAAGAAGCGCGCGGAAGCATCCGCGTGAGCGTGGGACCTGAAAACACCATGGAAGAAATCGACCGGACGGCGGATGCGCTCCGGGAGAACATCCAGAAAATGCGCGAAATGATCTCCTCGTTCTGAGATTTCCGCATTCTCCCTGCCCCCGCGGGGCAGAGGATGTCCGGGGCAGCGCGTCCCTGAAGGGCTGCCCGGCGTCCCGCCGCCCTCAGGGGGCTGCCTTCCAGCCTTTCAAGAATGGAGAAAAATGGCAGAAACTGTTGTTGTCGGCATGTCCGGCGGCGTGGATTCCTCCGCCGCTGCGTGGCTCTTAAAGAAGCAGGGGTACCGCGTCATAGGCGTGACGATGCAGATCTGGGAAAATGAGGACTCGTGCGCCATGGAGCGGGAGGGCGGCTGCTGCGGCGTAAGCGCCGTGGAGGACGCGCGCCGGGTCGCGGAGAAAATCGGCATCCCCTACTATGTCCTGAATTTCCGCGCGGAATTTGAGGAAAACGTGATCCGCTACTTCATCCGGGAGTACGAGCGCGGCCGCACGCCGAACCCGTGCATCGCCTGCAACCGGTACGTGAAGTGGGAGTCTCTTCTCAGGCGGAGCCTGGAAATCGGCGCAGACTACATCGCGACCGGCCACTACGCGCGGAAGCTGCTTCTCCCGAACGGCCGCTTTGCCGTCCGGAATTCCGTCACCGCGGAAAAGGATCAGACCTATGCGCTCTATAACCTGACGCAGTTCCAGCTCTCCCGCACGCTCTTTCCGGACGGGGCATACACAAAGCCTGAGATCCGGAAAATCGCAGCGGATGCCGGTCTCCCGGTCGCGTCGAAGCCCGACAGCCAGGACATCTGCTTTGTCCCGGACGGCGACTACGCGGGATTCATCGAGCGCCGGACCGGGCAGGCCGCAGCGCCGGGAAACTTTGTCGACGAAGCGGGAAATATCCTGGGGCGCCACTGCGGCATCACCCATTACACCGTCGGACAGCGCCGCGGCCTCGGGCTCCCGCTCGGACGCCGCGTCTTCGTGAAGGAGCTCCGCCCGGACACGAACGAGGTGGTTCTCGCGGAAAATGACGCGCTCTTCACTTCCAGTCTCACCTGCTCCTCCCTGAACTGGATGGCAGTTCCGGATCTTGGAGACGGGGAGGAGCGGCGCGTCACGGCAAAAATCCGCTACAGCCACCGCGGCGCACCGGCCGTGATCCGGAGGGCCGGACCGGACCAGGTCCTATGCCTCTTTGACGAGCCGGTCCGCGCCGTGACCCCCGGCCAGGCCGCTGTCTTCTACGAGGACGGACACATCCTCGGCGGCGGCATCATCGACTGATTCCGGAAGGGTTCCGCTCGGGAAAGAGCACCTGCTTTTCCGGCAGATGTCCCGCAGGCAGGGAATCCTCTCCTTGTGTGCGGCGGACAGAGAATCTTCTCTCTGTGCGTGTGAAAGCTGAAAAATATGGTATGATACATGCAAAATGAATGAAAGCCGAAAGGAGAGACTCACCATGTCACTCATTATTCCAGAGCACTACGACCCCGTTCTTTCCATCCGGGAGACCGAGGAAGCGATCAAATTCATCCGGGATCTCTTTCAAGAGGAATTTGCAAAGCAGATGAACCTGGAGCGCGTCTCCGCCCCGCTCTTTGTCTACAAGGACAGCGGCCTGAACGACAACCTGAACGGTGTCGAGCGCCCCGTCTCCTTCGATATGCGGGTCATGCCGCAGCTCGACGTCGAGATCGTCCAGTCGCTCGCGAAGTGGAAGCGCTACGCGCTGAAGAAGTACGGATACCGCCCCGGCGAGGGCATCTACACCAACATGAACGCCATCCGCCGCGATGAGAATCCCGATAACCTCCACTCCTTCTATGTGGACCAGTGGGACTGGGAGCGCGTGATCCGGAAGGAGGATCGGACGATCGAGACCCTCGAGGACACCGTCCGGAGAATCTACACGGTGATCAAGCACATGGAGCACGAGGTGTGGTACCGCTACCCGAAGGCAAGCTACCACATCGCGGACGAGATCACCTTTATCAACTCCCAGGATCTTCTGGACCAGTATCCGGACATGACCGCAAGGGAGCGCGAGAACGCGGCCGCAAAGAAATACGGCGCGGTCTTCATCGAGCAGATCGGCGGCGCCCTCTCCGACGGAAAGCCGCACGATCGGCGCGCCCCCGACTACGACGACTGGAAGCTGAACGGCGACATCCTCGTCTGGTACGTGCCGCTCAAGTGCTCCTTCGAGCTCTCCAGCATGGGCATCCGCGTGAGCGAGGAATCCCTGGCGGAGCAGCTCAGGGAGGCGGGCTGTGAGGAGAGAAGAAAGCTCCCGTTCCACCGGATGCTCCTCTCCGGCGAGCTGCCGTACACGATCGGCGGCGGCATCGGCCAGAGCCGTCTCTGCATGATGCTTCTCGGGAAGGCCCACATCGGCGAGGTCCAGGCAGGCATCTGGCCGAACAACATGCGGAAGCAGTGCGAAGAGGCAGGAATTCTGCTGCTGTGAGCGGCACGGAGGGATGCAGACATTTTCTTTCTGAAAAAACAGGGAAAGCCGGCCGGCTTTCCCTGTTTTTTCAACTCTTTCTGCTCCGCTGTTTCGCTGTTCTGCTGTCCTGCAGAATCTGAAACGGAACTCCGGCAGCCATGCATATCTGTAGGGGTCATGAATGTGTGAGGCAGATGCAGGCTGAACCGCTTCTGCAGTTCTCCTCCCGGAACCGGGGTTCCATCGGATTCATTATACTCCACCGATTCTCAGATTTCCATTCTGCAGCAGTATCAGGGCGGCGTCCCGGTACTGCGGGAGGTCCCTCGCCTTCCGGATTGCCTTCACCTCTCTCCCGCCCTCCGGAAAGTTGTCCCCGAGATACTCCCAGAGCTCCTTCATGCGGCACAGAACCGCATTTTCCGAGTCCATTGTCTCCAGGTAGCCGCCCAGCAGCTGTTCATGAAACGCGAGGAGCTTTTTTCTGCGGTATGCCTCATCGAACGGGTTGTTTTGTGTCCCCCGGAACAGAAACTCCTCCGCGAGGAAGGGATTCTTAAGGAGTCCTCTCCCGATCATGACGCTGTGCACGTCCGGAAAGTCCGCGAAAATCTGTCTTAAATCCTCTGCGCGGTTCAGGTCCCCGTTGTAGCAGAGCGGCATCCGGGCGTCACGGACTGCATCGGCAAAAACATCCCTGTGCACGTCCCCGCGGTAAAATTCGCCCCGCACCCTCGGGTGAATGATGAGAAGATCGATCGGAGAGCCGTTGAAAATCCGGAGAAGCTCCGGAAATTCGTCCGCCCGCTTCCAGCCGATCCGGGTCTTCACGCTGAACCTCATGCCTGCCGGGAGGTGCTCCGTGACCTCCTCCAGAAAGTCCCGGAGCGCCTCCG
Organism: uncultured Lachnospiraceae bacterium; assembly: GCA_902766175.1. Lineage (GTDB taxonomy): Bacteria > Bacillota > Clostridia > Lachnospirales > Lachnospiraceae > Moryella. The sequence continues at coordinate 32,284 of CACXCJ010000004.1, read as the reverse complement.
TCTCAGAGAGAAACCCCGCGCCCTTTTTCTTCGCAGTGACAGTCCCGGAAGGACAGCCGAGGTTTAAGTTCACCTCCCTGTAGCCGAGCTCCTGAAGCTCTCCCGCCGCAGCGAGAAAATCCTCCGCGCGGTTTGTGAGAAGCTGCGGCACGACCGGCGTCCCGGCGTTATGCGCCGGGAGAATGTCACGTTTCGACGGCCCCGTGATCCGCGGCTCCTCGTGAGCCGGTGAGATGAATGGCGCATAGAAGCGCGAAATGCCGCCGAAGGTCCTGAAAAATGCGTTCCGGAACACATATCCGGTGATCCCCTCCATCGGGGCGAAGAGAATCTCCGGCATCACTTTTTCTCCCTCGGCGTCTCCTCGTGCCGGAGATTTCCGTTCCGCACGTTCTTCCGGATGAGGGTCTCCATGTACGCCCAGAGCTTCTCCGAGCCCTCTGCGGTGCGCGCATTTCTCCGGTAGAGATTTGCGTCCGCCGCGCCGTGCTCCTTCCAGCTCTTTCCGTCCGCCGCATCGGTGAGCACGAGCGGCTGAAAATTGTCCAGCACGTGCGCAAACCGCGCCTCGGCGCTTTCGTATGCCTCAAAGTCCTCCCAGAGAGCACGGAAATACTCCCGCTGATCGTCCGGCAGCATCCCGAAGAGGTGCTCCGCGGCCTTCCTCTCCCGCGCCTCGGCGCTCGCCTGGTTCGTGTAGTCATAGGCGTAGGTATCCCCCGCCTCGATCTCCACCACGTCGTGGATCAGGACCATCGTCATGACCTTCAGGCAGTCCACGGGCTCGTTCGCGTACTCCGCGAGGACAGACGCCATCAGCGCGAGGTGCCAGGCGTGCTCCGCGTCGTTCTCCCTGCGGCTTCCGTCCGCGAGATACGTCTGCCGCACAATCTCCTTCTCCTGATCGCATGCCAGGAGAAACTTCATCTGCTTTTTGAAACGATCGTCCATTCTCTCCGCTCCCCTTGTATTTTCATTCCCGCTTTTGCGGTCTCTCCGGCGCATGAATCTGCCCGCACACAGCACATGGGTCCGCCCGCGCCTGCGCACGGATTTTCATGCGCACGGCACATGAATCCGCCCGCGCGCGGCGCATTATGATCATAGCGGCGAATCTCTCAGTTGACAACCAATTTTCAAGCGCCTTTAATGATGGGGTAAGAACGCAAGAGCAGGATCTGCAGATAAAATGCCGGACAGGAAATAGAGGAATTTACAGAGGAGGAATGCTGAAATGCTGGAAAAGGTGGATCTCGAAAAGAAGCTCTCGAAGGAAGAGTACCAGGCGGTGATCGGGGATCTGAAGGACGGACTCTCCGCGATCGATGCCCCGATCCGGGACGCCGGCCTTCCCGTCATCATCCTTTTCGAGGGGTGGAGCGGCGCCGGAAAGGGCCGGATGATCCAGAAGCTCATCCACAACTTTGACCCGAGGTGGTTCCGCGTCGTGAACACGCAGCCGCCGACGGAGGTGGACCGCCGGGAGCCGATGATGTGGCGCTACTGGAAGGACATCCCAGAGAAGGGCAAAATGTCCATCATGGACCGCTCCTGGTACCAGGAGGTCTCGACCATGCGCATTGAGAACCACGTCGATGAGCTCACGAACCTGCGCCACATGAACGAGATCAACAACTTTGAGCGCGGCCTCGCGGACAACGGCTATCTCATCGTGAAGCTGTTCCTGCACATCTCCGAGAAGGAGATGAAACGGCGGCTCGACAGGCTCGCGGAAAACAAGGACACCGCCTGGCGCGTGCAGGACTCGGACCGGAAGCGGCTGAAGAACCGCAGGGAGTACGTCGAGGCGGTCGAATCCATGCTGGAATACACAAACACGCCGGAGGCCCCCTGGCACCTGATTTCCGCGACGGACGAGCGGAGCGCCACGGTCGACGTGTTCCGCACCGTGATAAGCTCCATTCACAGCGCGCTGAAGGTGAAGGCGGACCGCGACCGGCACGCGGAGGAGCCGGCCTCCATCATCCTTCCGGGACAGTACCACTTCACGCCGATGCCGCTCCTGAAGGATGTGGACCTCAACCGGACGCTCGAGGAGGAGGAATACCGGAAGGAACTCGACGAGGAACAGAAAAAGCTCGCGGAGAACCACAACCGCCTCTACCGCCACAGAATCCCGATGATCATCTGCTACGAGGGGTGGGATGCCGCCGGAAAGGGCGGAAATATAAAGCGCGTGTCGTCGGCGCTTGACCCGCGCGGCTACGTCGTGGAGCCGATCGCATCCCCCTCTCCCGCCGAGAAAAACCGCCACTTCCTGTGGCGCTTCTGGCAGAGACTCCCGAAGGACGGGCACATCACGATCTTTGACCGCACCTGGTACGGGCGCGTCATGGTGGAGCGGATCGAGAAGTTCTGCACCGTGAATGACTGGCAGAGAGCGTACCGCGAAATCAATGATTTCGAGCGGCAGCTCTACGACTGGGGCGCAATTCTCATAAAATTCTGGCTGCAGATCTCGAACGAGGAGCAGCTGAAGCGCTTCCAGGACCGCCAGAACACGCCGGAAAAGCAGTGGAAAATCACGGACGAGGACTGGAGAAACCGGGACAAGTGGCCGCAGTACGAGGTGGCCGTGAATGACATGATGAAGTACACCTCGACCTCGTTTGCGCCCTGGCACATCATCGAGGGAAATGACAAGAAATGGGCGCGCGTAAAGACGTTAAAGATCATCAACGCGGCGATCAAGGAGCGGCTGAAGGACATCCGGGAGAGCTGAGGCGCGGCCTGCGCCGGCCTCAGGCAGGGCGGCCCGCTGCTTCTGCCGCGGCGCGCCGCAGAGCCTCTGTCCATACGACGCCGGACAGGCCGCAGGCAGGAAGAGGCGGCGGAGGAACCTCCTCCGCCGCCTCTTCTCTGCACTGTGCGGTCACATCTCCGCCGCCCTCGCCGCATTCTGCTTCATCTTGAACATCGCCCGCTTCCGGAGCATCGGGTCAAGAATCTTCTTCCGGATCCGGAGGCTCTTCGGCGTGACCTCAAGCAGCTCGTCGGTGTCGATGAACTCGAGGCACTGCTCGAGGCTCATGATCTTCGGCGGAACCAGGGTCAGCGCCTCGTCCGCCGAGGAGGAACGGGTGTTTGTCAGCTTCTTTGTCTTGCAGACATTGACCTCGACGTCCTCGCTCTTCCCGCTCTGGCCGATCACCATGCCGCCGTAGACCTTCGCCCCCGGGCCGATAAAGAGCGCGCCCCTCATCTGTGCCTGGAAGAGACCGTATGTCACGGCCTCGCCGCTCTCGTAGGCGATGATGGAGCCGGTCTTGCGGTAGAACATGTCCCCCTTGTACGGGCCGTATCCCTCAAACTCCGTGTTGAGGATTCCGTTTCCCTTCGTGTCCGTCATGAACTCGCCGCGGTAGCCGATGAGTCCCCTGGACGGAATGTTGAACTCGAGGCGCGTGTAGTTTCCGTGAATCGGCGTCATGCCGACGAGATCGCCCTTCCTCGCGGTGAGCTTCTGGATCACGGTGCCGGTGAACTCATCCGGGACATCGACATAGGCGATTTCCATCGGCTCAAGCTTCCGGTTCCGCTCATCCCTGTGGTAGATGACCTCCGCCTTGCTGACCGCGAACTCGAAGCCCTCGCGGCGCATCGTCTCGATCAGGACCGAGAGATGAAGCTCGCCGCGGCCGCTCACCTTGAAGCAGTCGGGGGAGACCTCCTCCACGCGGAGGGAGACGTCCGTGTTCAGCTCGCGGAAGAGACGCTCTCTGATGTGGCGGGAAGTCACATACTGGCCCTCCGTGCCTGCCAGCGGGCTGTCATTCACCATGAAATTCATGGAGATCGTCGGCTCGGAGATCTTCTGGAACGGGATGGATTCCGGATGCTCCGGGCTCGTGATCGTGTCGCCGATGTGGATGTCCGGGATTCCGGAGATCGCGACAATAGAGCCGATGCGGGCCTCCTGCACCTCGACGCGCTTTAATCCCTCGAACTCATAGAGCTTTCCGATCTTCACGCGGCGGAGCTTGTCCGGCTCGTGATGGTTCACAATCGCGAGCTCCTCGTTCACGCGGAGCACGCCGTTGTCCACCTTGCCGACGCCGATTCTGCCGACATATTCGTTGTAGTCGATGGTGCTGATCAGAACCTGCGGGTAGGCATCCGGATCCCCCTCCGGCGGGTCAATGTGGTTCACAATCGCCTCAAAGAGCGGCTTCATGTCCATGTTGCCGTCGTCGATGTCATTTCTCGCCCAGCCGGCCCGCGCGCTCGCGAAAACAAACGGGCACTCGAGCTGCCGGTCGTTCGCGTTCAGGTCCATCAAAAGCTCCAGAACCTCATCCACCACTTCCTTCGGGCGCGCCTCCGGGCGGTCGCACTTGTTGATGCAGCAGACGACATCGAGGTCCAGCTCGAGCGCCTTCTGCAGAACGAAGCGCGTCTGCGGCATGGTTCCCTCGAACGCATCCACCACAAGCACGACGCCGTTCACCATCTTCAGGACGCGCTCCACTTCTCCGCCGAAGTCCGCGTGTCCGGGCGTGTCGATGATGTTGATCTTGATGCCGTTGTAATTCACAGCTGTATTTTTCGAGAGAATCGTGATGCCGCGCTCGCGCTCAATGTCGTTCGAGTCCATGACGCGGTCCACGACCTCCTGATTCTCGCGGAACACACCGCTCTGCCGAAGAAGCTGATCGACGAGGGTCGTCTTGCCGTGGTCGACATGGGCTATAATCGCAACATTCCGCACATCTTCTCTCTTCATTCTCATAAATCCGCTGTCCCCTCTCTGAATCTGAAAGCGCGCCGGACCTTCCGGCCGCCGGTCTCTGCAGAAAACCCGTATCCCGTAAGAAGGCGGCCCGCTGCTGTTCAGGCACGGCGCGGCCGCCTTATTATGGCGCTGCATTCACTGAATCAGTCTATGAGTATAATGCGGGGCTGCGCCGCGCGCAAGAAAAAATTCTGGAAAACCGGGGAAATCAGGGCTCTGTCCGGAAATTCAGAGAATCCGGACGCTTCCCTCCGCCTCGAGATAGCGCACCTTTCCGGACTTCCTGGGAGAGAGCTTCCCGGCGCCCGCCTCCCCGGCCGCACGCAGGAAGCGCTCCGCAGAGTCCTCCGGGAGAAGAAGCTTCAGAACGACCTCCGCCCCGTAGGAGACGTCCAGAATCGGGACCCCCTGCGCCTCGGCGATGCGGCGGAGCTTTCCATAGGAAGCGTAATCCGCCGCCCACTCCGTGAGCAGGCCGCGCTTTTCGGGCGCAAAGACCGAATTTTCGACCGCCAGCGCCGCCGCCTTCCCGTACGCGCGCACCAGCCCGCCGGTGCCCAGGAGGATCCCGCCGAAGTAGCGGGTCACCACGACGCAGACCCCTCCGAGGCTCCGGTTCCTCAGAAGATCCAGCATCGGCATTCCGGCGGTTCTGGACGGCTCCCCGTCGTCGGAGCACTTCTCGATCCGCTCCTCCCCGACAATGTAGGCGCTGCAGTTATGCCGCGCATCGCGGTTCTCACGGCGCACGCTCTCGAGAAAGTCGAGCGCCTCCTTCTCCGTCCGGACCGGTGCCGTCTTTCCGAGAAACCGGGACCGCTTTTCAATCACCTCAGAGCTCCCGCCCCTGAGGCAGATCAGCTGCTGTTTTTCAGAATCCGCCATATATCCCTCTGTATTGTGGCTTTTTGTAATAAAATTATCCGTTTTTGCGCATGAAACGGGGAAAAATTCCCACTTTTTCCTTTTTTTGCCGCATATCCGGTGGAATTTGCCCCATTGGAATGCTATACTATTGGGATGCAAATGCAAAAGGCCTATTGAAACTCTTGAAAAAGGAGCATTTGACACGTGAATTTCGGCAGGCAGGCCGTGAACCGCACGCTCAGGGAATCGGAGTCCGGCAGCGAAAAAAGAAGAAATTTTCTCGTCATGATGGCGGTGCGCACAGCCTTTGCCGCATTCCTTCTCGGCATCGCTCTCCTCGCCGCCCTGGCATTCGGCGCGGTGCGCGGGATTATTGACTCCTCCCCGGAAATCAATCCGGCGAAAATCACCCCGATGGGCTTCGCGACAAATGTGTACGACGCGCAGGGAAACCTCACCGAGACGCTCGTCATGGCAGGGTCCAACCGCGAGGAGGCCACCTACGACGAACTGCCGCAGGACCTGATCGACGCCTTTGTCGCAATCGAGGACGCGCGCTTCTGGCAACACAAGGGAATCGACACCCGTTCCATTATGCGGGCCATCGTCGGTGTCGTCAAGGGCGACTCCTCCTCCGGGGGCGGATCCACCATCACGCAGCAGCTCATCAAGAACAACATCTTCAACGGCGGGCGCGAAAAGACCTTCGGCGAGAAGCTCGAGCGGAAGATTCAGGAGCAGTACCTCGCCGTGAAGCTCGAGACCATGATGGACAAGAAGGTGATTCTCACGAATTACCTGAACACCATCAACCTCGGAAACAACGCGCTCGGCGTCAAGGTCGCCGCGCGGCGCTACTTCAACAAGGAGGTCTCGGACCTGACGCTCTCCGAGTGCGCCGTTCTCGCCGGCATCACGCAGAACCCGTCCCGCCTGAACCCGATCACGGGCCGGGAAGCGAACGCCGAGAAGCGGAAGGTCATCCTCCGCTACATGCTGGAGCAGGGCTACATCACCCGCGAGGAAGAGGAGGAGGCCCTGGCAGACGATGTCTACAGCCGCATCCAGAACGTGGATCTCATCACGAAGGAGCGCGCGACGCACACCTACAGCTACTTCACGGACGCGCTCGTGGAGCAGGTGCTGGACGATTTCCGCGACAGGTTCGGCTACACGGACACCCAGGCGCACAACCTTCTCTACAGCGGCGGTCTCTCGATTTACACAACCCAGGACCCGGAGCTCCAGAGCATCGTCGACTCCGAGGTGAATAACCCCGAGAACTACGCGGTGACAAAATACGCGCTGGAGTACCGACTGTCGATCGAAAAGCCTGACGGCAGCACCGAGAATTACAGCGAGGAGAATGTCATCACGTGGCACCAGGAGCAGGGTGATGACGCCTTTGACGGCCTCTATCCCACCGAGGAGGCCGCGTCGGCGGACGTGGCGAACTACCGCGCTTCGGTGCTCTCCGAGGGGGACAGCATTCTCGGCGAGACCACGCACATCGTCCTCGAGCCGCAGGATTCCTTCGTTCTCATCGAGCAGTCCACTGGGCAGGTGAAGGCGCTCTCCGGCGGCCGCGGCGAGAAGACCGCCTCGCTCTCCTTAAACCGCGCCACCGGCACGTTCCGGCAGCCTGGCTCCACGTTCAAGGTCCTCTCGGCCTTCGCGCCGGCGATCGACTCCTGCGGACAGACGCTCGCGAGCGTCTACTACGACGGTCCGTACGAGGCGAACGGAAAGCAGTTCCACAACTGGTACGGCGATGACAGGTACCTGGGATGGTCCAGCATCCGGGACGGGATCGTCTACTCGATGAACATCGTGGCGGTCCGCTGCCTCATGGAGACCGTGACGCCGCAGCTCGGCATCGAGTACTGCCGGAAATTCGGAATCACCTCTCTCACCGACACGGATTACAACCCCAGCACCGCGCTCGGCGGCCTGACCAAGGGCGTGAGCAATCTCGAGCTCACGGCGGCTTTCGCCTCCATCGCGAACGGAGGGGTCTACACGAAGCCGGTGTTCTACACGAGAATCCTGGATCACGACGGAAAGGTGCTGATCGACAATACGCCGGAGCAGAGCCGCGTCCTGAAGGAGAGCACGGCGTTTCTTCTGACGGACGCCATGGCGGAGTCCATGGTCTCAAGCCGGAAGTTCGCGCAGAGCGGTTTCAGCGTGAATTCCACCAGCACGCGCGCAAAGATCGCGAACATGAGCTGCGCCGGCAAGTCCGGCACCACAACCAACAACAAGGACGTCTGGTTCGTCGGCTTCACGCCGTACTACACGGCGGGCATCTGGGGCGGGTGCGATGCGAACCAGCCGCTCACGTCCGGGAACGGCGGAAATTCGTACCACAAGGACATCTGGCGGAAGATCATGGAGCGGATTCATGCGGATCTGCCGGACACGGGCTTTCCGGTCCCGGACGACATCGTTCAGTCGCAGGTGTGCCGGAAGTCCGGCAAGCTCCCCGTAAAGGGCATCTGCAGCAGCGATCCGCGGGGCGATGCGGTCTACACAGAGTATTTCGCGCGCGGGAGCATCCCGACCGAGATGTGCGACAAGCACGCGGCGGTGAATGTCTGCTCGGTCTCGCACCAGCTTCCGAATCAGTACTGCCCGTCCACCACGAGCAGGGTCGTCATGGTGGTCCCGGACGACGGCGCCGCGACGGACGACTCGACGCTCGCGGTGCACGGTTACTGCACCATCCACAGCGCCGTGACCGCTGCTGAGGAACGGGGGACGGATTCCGCGTCGGAAACTGACCCGGAAGCCGAGGAGACGGCATCCTCCTCTCCCGGCCGAAGGAGCAGTGTCACGCCAGCTGGCGGCGCATCCCCCGGCGCCAATCCTTCCGGAGGAACGCAGCGGATACCGGAGCCGCAGAACTGACACCAGAACTGCATCGGGAAACAGAGCCGCGCTGTTAGGCACACGGCAGGAACGAGGCGCATGGCAGCATGAGGCGCATGGCAGAAATAAATGCGGCACAGACAGCAGGGAGGTCACAGACAGCATGAGGCGCCCGCTCAAAAAGAGCGGACGCCTCATGTCATGCTGCCATATCGGGAGATGTTCCCCTGTCAGTACCCTCTCTGCGCCTGTGCCTGCTGTGCGAGGCTTGTGTCCGGGAATTTCATGATAACCTCCCCGAAGAGGCTGTTTGCGTTCTGAATGTCGCCGAGCTGCTTATAGCTCATCGCCTTCTTGAAGAGGGCCTCCTCGTACTGCGGGTTGATGGCGAGCGCCTTGTCGTAGAAACCGATCGCCTCCTCATAGTTTCCCGCGCTGTAGGCAGCCTCTCCCTCCTGGTAGAGGCTCAGGTAGCCCTCCGCGTTCATCCGCCCCGCGATGGAATTGTAAACCTCCGTCACAGAAACGCCGCTGTCATCGTCCACGTCTGTCAGCTGCGAGACATCGATCGTCGCGAAGAGATCCGCCGCGTGCGCGTAGTCCCCGCTCCGGTAGTCGTTCAGGATGCCTATGAGCTTCTGGTACTGCGACAGCTTGTAGGTGTACCCCTCCTGCTCCGTGTTGAGCTTCTCCTGCAGGCCGTCCCGCTCCTCTGTGAGGGAAACCGTCTTCTTCTGCGCGTCGCTCAGTGAGGCATTCACGTTGGAGAGCTGCTCGCTCACGCGGATCAGGTCCTCGTTGTGCTCCTGTTCGAGCTCCGCGGTCTTCGCCGGCATGTAGAGAAAGAGCACCGCCGCGGCGCCGATGAGGAGCCCGATCCCGATGTTCACGATGGTCTGCCATCCGGTGCTCTCCCGGTATGTGGACGGGATGATGACGTCATCTTCCGTCATCCTCCTGCGGGAGTCGCGGGTCTCCCGCTGTTTTTCCGCCTCCCTTTTTGCCGCGGCGCTCCTCCGCTTTTCCGAGGACTTCTCCGCCGCGAGGTGGACCCGGACCTCCTCCAGGTACCGGAGCGCGTCCGGGTTCAGGCGATCCGTTTCCAGCACCTGACGGAGGCAGCGCTCGGCCTTCCTCCACTCCCCCGCCTTCATGTCGAGGAGCGAAAGCAGGAGTCCCGCGCGCACATAGTTCGGGTGCAGGGAGACCACGCCGGAAAGCAGCTGGAGCGCGGTGTCGCTGTTTCCGTTTTTTGCGAGCTCCAGCGCGCTGTTGTAGCGCTCGATTGCCTGCTGAAGAGCCGCGAGACGCCCGGATTTCCGGCGGATTTCCGCGAGGTAGCGCTCCGCGGCATTTTTCTCCGGCTGGAGGTTCATGCTGAGAACCCACTGCACCAGGGCGTCCGCCGTCTCCCCCATCTCATAGAAGATGAGCCCGAGAAGATTTCTCGCATCCGTCTGGTACTTGTCGAGCTCCAGCGCGCGCTTAAGCAGGGGCACCGCACCGGAGAGGTCGCGCTCCCGCGCCTTTTTCAGGCCCCTGTTGTAATAGCTGTTCGCTGCCCTGGTGCAGCGCTCGGCTGCATTCATTCTCTCTTTCCCTCTGTCTCAGACTTGAGAATCACCATCAGGATATCCTTCAGATCTGTGAGATCACTCTGGACGATCGTGTCCTCCACGGCGGAAATTTCAAGGCTGGAGCGAAAATTTCGGATTTCTTCGTCGTAATTCATCTTCTGCCTTCCTCGATCAGGATCTCCCTGACAAGATACAGTGAGCCGGCGCCGAACAGGATCTCGTCCCCGTTTTTTTCCGCGAGGGCCCTCTCCCACGCCTCCGCCGCTGTCGGAAAGAGGCGCACATCCCTGACCCCGTTCTCCCGGTACAGGCGCGAGAGCGTCCCTGCGTCCGCGCTCCTCGGATTCATGAGCGGGGAAATGTAGACGCGCACCGGCTGGAGAAGGGAGACCATGTTCCGGACCACGGCGCTTAAGTCCTTGTCGCTCACAGCGCTCGTGACAAGAACAGGCTTCTTTCCTCTGCTTCTGCAGAGCGTCCTTCCGGCCTCCGCCATGGCGCGGACGCCGTCCTCGTTGTGGCCGCCGTCCAGGAATATGTCCGGCCGGATTTCATCCATGCGCCCGGTCCAGTGCGTCCTCTGCACGGAGACGGCAAAGGCCTCCTCCGGCTCCAGAAGGGGCTCCCGGAATGCGGGCAGCGCTCTCAGGACTCTCCAGGCTTCCAGCGCGACGCGCGCGTTCTCCCGCTGATAGGCGGCGGGAAGAAACGAAAAGCTTCTGTCCATGTCTTCCCCGCCTGCCGGGCAACTGTGCCCTGCGCCCTGCGCGGTCCGGTCAGATGCGGCCGCATTCTCCGGAAGCGGCAGCACCGGATATGCCTCGGACCCCGTCTCTGCCGCTCTCTTTAAGATGACTGCAGCCGCCTCCTCACTGTTCCGGTCAAAGACGACCGGGACGCCGGGCTTTATGATCCCGGCCTTCTCCGCGGCGATCTTCGCGATCGTGTCCCCGAGGACCAGCATATGGTCCCGGCTGATGCTGGTCAGAACGGTGAGAAGGGGCAGGCATGAATTGGTGGCGTCGAGCCTTCCTCCGAGACCGGTCTCCAGGAGGATGACATCCACCCCGGCCTCCCGGAAGAGAAGCATCGCCATGTAGTAGAGAAACTCAAAGTTTGAGGGAAATGCGCCCCCGCGTCTCTCAAAGGAGAGCCCCTCCGCCCGGACCTTCTGCACCGCGCTGGCAAAGCGCGCCTCATCCACCGGAACATTGTCCAGGAGAATCCGCTCCCGGATGCTCACGAGGTGCGGGGAGACAAACGTTCCCGTGTGAAGTCCCGAGTCGAGGAAGGCCTGCGTCAAGTAGGCGCAGACCGATCCCTTCCCGTTCGTGCCCGCGACGTGCACGACGCGCATGCCGCGGTCCGGCCCGCCCAGCTCATCCAGAAATCTCCGGACATCCGCCACGGAATTCTTTTTCCCGGTCCACATGGGAATCCCGGCGACATAGTTCTCTGCTTCTGTCATTTCTTCAGATGCGCGATCTGTTCCTTCACCTGCGCCATCATCTGCTCGTACTTCTCCAGCTTCTTCTTCTCTTCCTCGACCTTCGCGGCAGGCGCCTTCGCGAGGAACTTCTCGTTCTTCAGCATGCCGTTGCTCCGCCGGATCTCCCCCTCGAGACGATTCTCTTCCTTTCCGAGGCGCTCGAGCTCCTTGTCGATCTCGACCAGGTCAGAGAACGGAATGTAGAGATTCGCGCCGGGTATCACCGCGGAGACCGCATCGTCCGCGATGCCCGCCTTGTCGCTCTGCACGTGGACCTCGGACGCGCGGGCAAGCATCGAGAAGAAGTTCTCGGAGTGGAGGAAATTCTTCCGGATCCGCTCGCTCTCCGAAACCACGTAGACCGCCGCCTTCCTTCCGGGCGCGACATTCATCGAGGTGCGCACCGCGCGGATCGCGCGGACTGCCTCCTTCACCTCCTCGACCTCTGTCTCCTCGTCGGGGAACTCATAGTTCTTCTCCAGAACCGGCCACGGAGAGATCATAATGCTCTCTTCGTCCTCATTTAAGTTGCAGTAAATTTCTTCCGTGACGAACGGCATGAACGGGTGCAGGAGCTTCAGGGACTCCGAGAGCACCTTTTTCAGGGTCCAGAGCGCCGCGTTCCGTGTCCTGTCCTCCTTGTCCCAGAGGCGCGGCTTCACCATCTCGATGTACCAGTCGCAGAACTCCTCCCAGATGAAGTCGTAGACCTTCTGGAGGGCGATGCCGAGCTCGTACTTGTCGAGGTTCTCGGTGACCTCTGCCGCGAGACGGTTCACCTTCGAGAGAATCCACCGGTCCGCCGTCTGAAGCTCCTCCGCCGCCGGCTCTGCCGGCGCCTCATCCCCGAGGTTCATCATGATGAAGCGGGACGCGTTCCAGACCTTGTTCGCGAAGTTTCGGGATGCCTGCACCCTCTCATCGTAGTAGCGCATGTCGTTTCCGGGCGCGTTTCCGGTGATGAGCGTGAGGCGGAGCGCATCCGCGCCGTAGGTCTTTATGACCTCCAGCGGGTCAATGCCGTTGCCGAGCGACTTCGACATCTTCCTGCCCTGTGAGTCGCGCACCAGGCCGTGGATGAACACCGTGTGGAACGGCACCTCTCCCGTCTGCTCAATCGCGGAAAAGACCATCCGGATCACCCAGAAGAAGATGATGTCGTAGCCGGTCACAAGGACGTCCGTCGGATAGAAGTACTTGAGCTCCGGCGTCTCCTTCGGCCAGCCGAGCGTGGAGAACGGCCAGAGCGCGGAGCTGAACCAGGTGTCGAGCGTGTCCTCGTCCTGATGCAGGTGCGTGCTGTGGCACTTCGGGCAGGCCTTCGGCGTCTCGCGGCTCACAATCACCTCGCCGCAGTCCTCGCAGTACCACGCGGGAATCCGGTGCCCCCACCAGAGCTGGCGGGAGATGCACCAGTCGTGAATCCCCTCGAGCCAGTTGAGATAGGTCTTTCCGTAGCTTTCCGGAACAAACCTGAGCTTTCCGGTCTTGAGCGCCTCGATCGCGGGCTTTGCCATCTCGTCCATGCGGACAAACCACTGCGGCTTGATCATCGGCTCAACCACCGTCTTGCAGCGGTCGTGCGTGCCGACATTATGGCTGTGCGGCACCACCTTCACGAGAAGCCCCTGCGCCTTCAAGTCCTCGACCATGGCCTTGCGCGCCTCGTAGCGGTCCATGCCGTCGTACCTGGAACCGGGGCAGTCGATCGTGCCGTCGTCGTGGAGAATGTTGATCTGCGCGAGGTTGTGACGCTTCCCGACCTCGAAATCGTTCGGGTCATGTGCCGGCGTGATCTTCACGCAGCCGGTCCCGAACTCGCGGTCCACATAGGAGTCCGCAATCACCGGGATCTCCCGGTCGGTGAGCGGAAGCTTCAGCATCTTCCCGACGAGATCCCTGTAGCGGTCGTCCTCCGGGTTCACCGCCACGGCGGTGTCGCCGAGCAGCGTCTCGGGGCGGGTCGTCGCGATCTCGACAAACTTTCCCTCCTCGCCCACGATCGGGTAATTGATGTGCCAGAAAAAGCCGTCCATATCGACGTGCTCCACCTCCGCGTCGCTGATGGAGGTCTGACACTTCGGGCACCAGTTGATGATGCGGTTTCCGCGGTAGATGTAGCCCTTGTTGTAGAGGCGGACAAAAACCTCCTTCACCGCCTCGGAGCACCCCTCATCCATGGTGAAGCGCTCGCGGTCCCAGTCCGCGGAGGAGCCGAGCTTCTTCAGCTGGTTGATGATCCTGGTGCCGTAGACCTCGCGCCACTTCCAGCACTCGTCGACGAAGCCCTCGCGGCCGAGATCCTCCTTCCGCTTTCCCTCCGCACGCAGCTTGTCGATCACCTTGACCTCCGTCGCAATCGCGGCGTGGTCCGTTCCCGGCTGCCAGAGCGCGGAGTAGCCCTGCATCCGCTTGTATCGGATCAGGATGTCCTGCATGGTGTTGTCCAGCGCGTGTCCCATGTGCAGCTGTCCGGTGATGTTCGGCGGCGGCATGATGATCGTGAAGGGCTTCTTCTTCGGATCCACCTCCGCGTGAAAATACTTGTGATCCTGCCATTTCTGATAGAGCTTGTCCTCGATCTCCGAGGGGTCATACGTCTTGGAAAGTATCTTCATCTTCTCTCCCTCTCCTGTCATGACGTTTCTTGAACGGACTCTCTGTTACACTCTCGCTGCCTCTGGTTCTGCCGCCTCGGTTTTCAGAGCATCGTGCGGTACTCCTCCTTCCAGCGTCTTATCGTCTCCGCCGCTTTTCCGGCGCGCTGCACGGGGTCCCCGGAAAAGATTCCGGCGATCTCCGCCCGGCCCGGGCCGCTTCCGGCATTCCGGACCGCCTCCTCATATTCCTGCTCCCACACGGGGTCCGCATCGCCTCCGGCCGCCTCAAGAAGCCGCTGCTTCTCTGCAATCACGGGCTCCATGCATGCAAGAAAATAAATTTTCTTCCGGATCCGCGGCTCCTGAAGAAGCGCCTCCGCCTCCCTGTAGCAGAAAAAGGCGCGCTCCGTGAGAAAGAGATTTGCGTACGCATCTCCCTTCCTCTCGAGAAGAAGTCCCCTCCGCCGAGGCGTGAGCGTCGCGCCTCCGGCAGCGCCGAGCACTGCGTCATAGAGCTTCAGCGCCTTCCCGAACTTCTTGAGGCCGAACAGCAGGTCCGCGAGCTCCACGTTCTTCTCCACCCCTGTGAGGCTTTTCTCCCTCACGGCAGTCTCGCGGAAGGAGGAGAGCTCCTCCTCCGTGAGACACCCGGAGACCTCGAGAAAGCGCATCAGGATCTCCTCGTCCGGCGCGCCGTTTTCCCAGGAGATCCGGAGCTCTGCCGCGAGATCCTGCTCCCCCGCGCCGTACGCGAGAAAGTGAAAGAACGCTTCTCCGACAAACCCGCTCAGAAACAGGATCGGGTATTTCCGCATGCAGTAGCTGAGCTCCTCCGCGCTGTAGACGCGAATTCCGAGCTGCTTGATCAGAAGCGCATGCGCGGGATCGGTCCTGCTGCAGAGAATCACTCCCAAAGGGCCACCTCCTGTCTCATCTCTCCCCCGTCACCGGCGGGAAAGAGCTCCCCGAAGCCCGCACTGCGGAGCGACATGGTCATGGTCCTCTCATCCCGGAACTCCGCCGTGAAATCCACGAAGCAGCTCCTGGGATCCCTCTCCGGGAGAAAGCTCAGCGGGACGCGGATCACGCGGACCTTTCCCGCCCTCAGCGGATCGAGCTGCAGCTTCAACTCCCGCGACTCGTCCGGCAGAAGCCTGAGGCTCACACTGGAGCCTCCAATCGGATCCCCCGCGCTGATCAGAGGAAAATTGATGTCCTGTCCGTTCTTTCTCACCGCGAGCGTGAGATTCACCTGGGATCTTCCGCGGCACAGCGGCACAAAGCCCGGATCTCCGGCGCCGCTCATGAGACTCTGCCCCCGCACCAGCGCGCCCTTCGCAAAGAGATCCTCGTCGAGAAACACCCTGCGCCGGCGGGCGCAGACAAACTTCATGAAATCCGGCGCCCAGTCATAGCTCCGGAAGCCCCTGCCCGTGAGAAAGACGCCGGTAAAAAGCCTCGACTGAAAGAGACGCTCCGCCGCGCTCGTGAGGATCCGGTCCGCAAGCTTCTTTCCGGATGCCGTCTCCAGGACCGAGAGCGTGAACGCTTCCTCGAGCTTCTCACGCTCCGCCTTCACGTAGAGCTTTTTCCTGTCCCTCCAGTGCGTGAGCTCATAGAAAATGAGGGACTGCTCGGAGAGGTCGAAAAGCCCCACCTCGCTGTTCCGGACCTCCCGCGGCTGGCTCATGACATAGTAGATAAAGCTCTCCTCGCGGCTGATGCAGAAGGTCCTGTTCTCAGGGAATCCCAGCGGAAGAAGGCTCTTTAACAGCGTCTGTGCCGCATCCTTCCGGTAATCCGCAAGCACGATGACGACAGCATCCGCCCTTTTTCCGCCTGCCGCCTTCTCACAGTTCTCCTTGAGGAGCGAGAGGAAGCGGGAAAGGAGCTCCGAAACCTGATAGCGCACGCCGCGGATCGTCGCCGTCCCGTTTTTCTCCGCGAGCTTTAACAGCTGATCCGTGAGGATCCCCTTTCCGGCGAGCGCCTTTTCATAGGCCTCCTCCCCGATATACCAGAGATCGTGCTTCTTGTCGCGGCAGATTGCAGTCGGAACATGGAAGGTCTCGCCGCTGTCCGAGAGGGCAGCCGCGGCTTCCGAATCCGTTAGATCAATGCCGAGGATTCTTTCCTCGGGGATTTCTTCCTCCATGTTTCCTCCTTTCCGCCAGCTTTTCTGCCTCAAAACCTGCCGCCAAGCCGGAAAAGCTCCGCAGCGAGATCCTCCTCCGCGGCAAATGCCTCCATCTCCGCGCGGAGTGCGGTCTCGTCACGGTCCTTCCATTTTCTCGAGAGATCGTTCAGGCACCCGTAGCGGCTCCCGATGTGCCGCCCGTCAAACACCGTCTTCTCTGTATCCAGGGCGCCGCAGGGAGCACTCCCTGTTTCAAGGCGCTCTGCTTCCCCTTTTTCGAGCCGCTCTGCTCCCCCGGCATCCGGCGTGCGCAGGACCTCATAGTCGAGTGTCTCGCCCTCAAAGAGTATCTCCCGGTACACGTAGATCCCTGGAAAAAGCTCCGGCAGCGCAGCCGTCCGGAATTCCTCTTCGTCCGGGCGAATCCGCACCCGGAGAGAAAGCTTCTGCCCCGGCGCACCGCGGTACTCGACCATGGTGCAGTTGCGGAGATACTCCGGAACCTGCACATTTTTCGCTAAATTTTTATAATAAGGGAAGCAGAGTCCCTCGTCAAGGAGCGTCTGCAGGAGTTCCTCCGCGAGCTGCTTCTGCTGGTCCGTGAGCGTCCCGCACGCCGCATAGGCTCTCAGGAGCGCGAGCCGGAACACCGCCGGAATCTCCTCCGGCTTTTTGTACGCCGCTGCCATTTTTTCGAGAGCGCTCTGAAGCTTTCCGTCCGGCGCCCTGTCCTGCCTCAGAAGCTCCCCGCACCGGTCCGCCGCGAACGCGCGCTCCATGACCTCTGTCGCCTTTCCCTCCTCAGCGCACCTCGCGAAGACCTCCTCGATTCCGTCCTTTTCGCCGGAGAAAAGCATCTGCGCCGTCAGGCGCTCCGAGAGGTCATAGGTCTCTGCGCCCGCCTTCTCCGCTGCCATGAGGAGCGCCCTCATGCGCGCGGAGGAGCCGTTGTAGAACTCGCAGAGATAGTCAAGCACCGCAGGATCCGCCTTCCCGTCGAGAAACACTCTCGCACAGAGCTTCAGCAGAACTTCATCCCCGTCAAAGAGTCTGGACAGGACGATCCTCGAGCAGAGCTGCGCGAGCTCGTCCGGCTCCGGGTCCTCGACAAGGCCGCTGCTTAAAAGCGCATAGGCCTCGTTAAAGCGCCCGTTCCTGAAAAACGCCGAGAAGATTTTCTTCCGCTCCGCAGGGCGGAACCCGGCGGCATCCGCCCGCAGAAAATAGTCCAGGCACTCGTCCGCATTGTCCGCGAGAAGGGTCTTCAGATCCGCGGCAAATGCCGCCGAGAGCTTCAGGTGTTCCATTGCGGTCCGGACGGTTCTCACTTCATCCGGGGAGAGGGCACGCGGCTCTCTCCGGACGTCCTCCCGAATCTTCCGGACGCGCTCCAGAAGCGGCACCGGACCGTCCGGATCAAGCTCCAGGCACCGGTTCAGAAGACCTGGAATTGCGCAGACCTCCTCCGCCTGCCAGGGAATATCTGCATAGCGGTTCCCGTAGGCGTCCTCAAAGAGGAACATGGCGCCGTCCGTGTACACGGGAACATAGGCCGCGCCGCTCTCGATCCGCTCCGTCTGAACGCTCGAGAGCTCCGGGTAGACAACCGTGATGCTCCGCATGAGGTCCGACTTCACGCGCACGCGGCGCGTATTGAGAATTCCGGGAAGAACCTCCGCGAGCTTCCTGTCAACCATGTCCGCGCAGAGAATTTCCCGGTACAGCGCGGCGAGCCGGCGGTTCACCTGACCCGAGAGGAGCTTTCCGAGCGCGAACTCCTCCACCTGCTTCAGATATTCCTGCCATAGCTCCGGTTCCTTCTTCCGGAAGCAGCAGAGGTTCTCGTACAGCTTCTCTCTGCTCAGGTCATCCAGGCGGTTGTCGTAGGCAAAATAGAGAAACACCTCGTGCGGAAGCTTCTCTCCGCTCTCCGGGGACATGCTGTAGATCAGGTACTCATAGAGGCCGGTGAGGCGGACGCCGCGTCTCACGCCCTCAAGATACCATGCGTGCGCCCCCTCTGTCCTGCAGTCGCTCCTTATGAGGCAGCGGCACACGGAGGTGAGAAGCTGCTCCGACGGGTAGCGCCGGCAGAGCTCCGACAGAACGGCAGAATGCAGCGGCGTGAAGCTTCGGAGGCCGGCCGCGGCGGAAGCATACTGCGCTGCCGCCCGCTCTCCCGGGAGACCGTGCCGGAAGCTGAACCGCAGTGTCATGAGCTCGAGCGGGCCGAAGGTCCGGACGCACTCCGGGTGCTCCTCAAAGAGCCGCGCACACGCCGCATAGAGGAACGGACTCCGGCTTCCGGAGGCATATTCCCTGCGGAGAAGCGGAAGGAGGGTCTCCGGATCTCTTCTCAGCTCCGGCCGGAGGAGGAAAAGGACCGGGAGAAACGCATGAAGCCCTCCCTCCTCAATCGCAGTGAGCGCGCCGGAAAAGCTCTCCGCCGTCCGCCCCTCATCACCCGAGAGCGCGGACAGAAGCGCGTCAAGAATGAGCTGCTCTCCGGCTTCCGCAGTGCTTTGCCGGTCCGGAGTTTCTTCTTTTCTCCCCGCTCTCTCAAGGACCTCTTTCAAGCGGTCCGTCTGTCCGCCGAGGTAAAACGCCTCGGCAAGAAGAATTTCGTTTCTCCGCCTCTCCCTGCCGGAGAAACCCGCTGCTTCAAGCTCTTCCTCCATGCGCGCGAGAAGGCCTCCCGCATCCTCTGCCCCCGCCTCAAGAGAAACCCGGGCATCGAGATAGGCGGCGAAATGCTTCTCCGCATCCAGGCGTCTCAGACGGGAGACCTCCGTCTTTTCAGAAGAAACCCGGTAAGCGGAAACCGGAATGGAAAAGGAAAATGCCTCCGAGCAGAAAAGCAGCCGCCCCTCGTTCTTTCCCTCGTGAAGCGCTGCCTGGCTGATCGAGTACGCAAAGGAAAACGTGCCGTCCTGAAAATCCTGCGCGCTCACAAAATTTCTGGAAGGCATGAGAAACGCCCCGTCCGCTGAGACAGAAATCCGGAAATATCCCTCCCGCACCAGGACGAGGCGTACGGTTCCCTCCGTCTCTCCCGGGGACAGATCGGCGCGCTCCGTCTCCGCGCGCACCAGCGCCGGCTTCTTCGCGCCCGACGCCACCAGAAACTGCTCCAGCGCGAGCGCGCGGTCCGGCCCCCGGCGGAACGCCTGGTAGAGCGCATAAAGCCGCGAATCCCTCAGGAATGGGGCCGAGGCGAAGTCGCGGTACTCAAAAATGCGAAGCGCTGATTCCGGATCAGCCTTCGCGATCAGTGCAAATGTATTCAGATTCTCCAATTTATCCAGCGCGCTTCCCGCGTTCGTTCCCGTCACAGAAAAGTGGTACGGAATGCTTCTCTCCCCTCCGTCCGTGACGAGCGTCAGGGCTCCGGAAATCACCGTCCCGGGCTCCGCGTTCCGCGCGTCCGTTTCCACGGCAATCCGGCACCTGGTCCCGCCAAAGGAAGGCTTCCTGACCCTCACGCGGATGCTGTCCGAGTACACGAGCCCCTTCAAAAATACCCCGTTTCTGCTTTCGACGCTCAGCTCAAAGCCGAGGACACTGCCACTCTGCACCGGAAGATCCAGTTTCTCCGGAAATACAGAAAGAAGCGGGGTTTCCGAATCCAGAATGCCCCGCGCCAGACGGTTGATCTTTTCTCTCATTTGCTTCCCCTGCAGGCTGACTTTTCAGTCATTTTAAGATTCTATCACACTTCCGTTTGAATGAAAAGATTGCTATACTATCAGGAGATCAAGACAGGAGGGCACTCATGCTGTCCGAACCGATGACGCTTTACAAGCTGATGATTCTCTATCTCCTGAAACAGGTGAATTTCCCGCTGACAGAGGAGCGGATCTCCGAATTCTTTCTGACCCGGGAGTACACGACCTATTTCACCCTGAAGCAGGCGCTCTCCGAGCTGGCGGACGCCGGCCTCATCCGCATGCACGCCGTCCAGAACGCGACGCGCTGCAGCATCACCCCGGAGGGGGAACAGACGCTCGGCTTCTTCGGGAAGAAGATCTCCGACGAGATCACTGCGGACATGGATGAATTCATCCGGGAAAACCGCTTCAAAATCCGGAGCGAGGTCGGCGTAACGGCTGACTGCTACCAGGCCGGAGGGCAGGATTTCCGCGTGCGCTGCGAGATCAATGAGGGAAAGACAAGGCTCATCTCCCTCGAGCTGTCCGCCCCGGACGAAAAGCAGGCACAGCTCATGTGCAGCCGATGGAAAACCAGCAGTCAGGAAATCTACGCATTTCTTTTAAAAAAGCTGCTCGGCGGCGAGTAATCTCCGCTGAGCAGTTCTTATTCTGCTTTCAGAATCTCCGCCGTTTTTCTCAGCACCTCTTCTCTTCCCTCGCCGGTCAGGGCAGAAAAGGGAATCACGGTTTCCTCTTCCGAAAGATGCAGTCCCTCACGCAGCGCCCTCAGGCGCTCCTCCCGTTCCGTCCGCGCGATCTTGTCCGCCTTCGACGCGATGACTGTCGGCGCAAACCCCTGTGCGCGGATCCAGCGGCACATCAGGAGGTCATCCTCCGAGGGGTCCCGCCGAAGATCCACGAGAAGAAAGACCGCCTTCAGGCCCTCCGACTGATGCAGGTAGTCCTCAATCATCCTGCCCCAGTCCGCGCGCACGGAGAGCCCGGCGGAGGCGTATCCGTACCCCGGCAGGTCCACGTAATAGAAGGCTCCGTTCACACGGTAGTAATTCACGGTCTGTGTCTTGCCGGGCGCCGAGGAGGTCCTCGCGAGCGCCCTGCGGTTCACGAGGCGGTTTATGAGGCTGGACTTCCCCACATTGGATTTCCCGGCGAGTGCGATCTCGGGTTTCCCGGTGCGCGGCAGCACGCTCGTGATCCCGCAGACATACGCCAGAACCGCATCCTTTACTTCAGGCTGTCCGCCCGGCCCGATCAGCGGGACCGGCGCAAAGGGCGCCGTCTTAATGCCGCCGCCCGCTGCCTTCCGCCGATTCTTCTTTTCCGGCGCTGCCTTCTGCCGGCCCTGCTTTTCCGGCACAGTCTTCTGCCGGTTTTGCGCTCTCTGTCTCTCCAATGCTGAATTCTCTCTTTCTTCTCTTTCCGGACGGCATCCTGCTTTCGGCGGATTCCGTCTCCTCAAGCGGCGGCTCCGTCTCTCCGCCCTCTCCCCGCTCAAGGGCTTCCCTTACCGCATCCGCGAGCCTTCTGACAGGGACAATCTCAATCCCCCGCGTGATCGCCGGCGCAAGCGCCTTCACTTCCTGCAGGTTTTCCTCCGGAACCAGCACCCTCTTCATGTGCGCCGCCCGGGCAGCAAGAAGCTTTTCCCTGATTCCGCCGATCATCAGGATATGCCCGCGGAGCGTGATCTCCCCGGTCATCGCAGTGGTGCCGCGCACGGGAATCTCCGTCACGGCGCTGAGCACCGCCGTCGCAATGGTGACCCCCGCGCTCGGGCCGTCCTTCGGAACCGCCCCCTCCGGGATGTGGATATGGATGTCGTGCTTCTCGAAGAAGTCCTTCCGGATTCCGAAATCCGGCGCCATGCGCCTGACACAGCTCACCGCCGTCTGGGCGGATTCCTTCATGACATCTCCCATCTGTCCCGTGAGGTTCAGATCTCCCCTGCCCGGCAGGACGCTCACCTCCACCTCCAGGATCACGCCGCCGACACTGGTCCACGCGAGTCCGTGCGCCACGCCAATCTCATCCGGCTTCGGATCGTCCTCACAGCGCACCCGTTCGGCGCCGAGATATTTCATGAGATTCGCCTTCGTGATGATTACCTTCTCCGCCCGGTTCTCAAGGATATCCCGCGCGCTCTTCCGGCAGATCTCGCCGATCTTCCTCTCTGTCTCCCGTACGCCTGCCTCCCGCGTGTAGCTGTGGATGATCTTTTTCAGCGCGGTGTCCCGGATCGTGATCTGCGAGGGCAGAAGCCCGCTGGCCTCCCGCTGCTTCGGCACCAGATACTGCTTCGCGATGTGGAACTTTTCATTTTCCGTGTAGGAGCTCAGCGCGATGATCTCCATCCGGTCCAGAAGCGGCTCCGGGATCGTGTCCGTCATATTCGCGGTCGCAATGAACAGAACCTTGGAGAGGTCCAGCGGCATCCCGATATAGGCATCCCGGAAGTGCGAATTCTGCGCGCTGTCCAGAACCTCCAGCAGGGCGCTTGCCGCAGCGCCTCGATACTCCGGCGAGATCTTATCAATCTCATCGAGCAGCATGAGCGGATTCGCGGTCCCGGCCTCCTTGAGCCCCTCCGCGATCCGTCCCGGCATTGCTCCGACATAGGTGCGCCTGTGTCCGCGGATTTCCGCCTCATCCCGCACGCCGCCGAGGCTGATCCGCACATACTTTCTCCCGAGTGCCTGCGCCGCGCTCCTCGCGATGGAGGTTTTCCCGGTCCCGGGAGGCCCCACCAGACACAGGATCGGCCCTCTGCTCTCCGGATTCAGCATTCTCACGGCGAGGTAGTCCAGGATCCTCTCCTTCACCCTTTCAAGCCCGTAGTGGTTTTCGTTCAGGATCCGCTCCGCCGCCTTGAGGTCCGTGCTGTCCCTGGAGCAGTGTCCCCACGGAAGTTCCAGGACCGTTTCCAGATAGTTCTGGAGCACGCCCGCTTCCTGGCCGGATCCCGACATCATCCGAAACCGGGCAATCTCCCTTCGGATCTTCTGCTTTACCTCCGGCTCGGCCTCGAGCTTGTCGCACTTTGCCTCGTATTCCGCCGCCTCATCCTGCGGCTCCCTGTCCCCAAGCTCCTGCCGGATTAATTTCAGCTGCTCGCGGAGCACATAGTCCCGCTGTGTCCTGTCCAGATTTGCGCGGAGCTTGTCCTTGAAGTCCCGGGAAATCTCTGTGATCTGGATCTCCCGGGAGAGCTCCTCCGAGAACGTCCGGTACAGCTCCTCCGCGGTGGCACACTCCAGAAGCTTCTGCGCCGTCCGCCAGTCCCACGGCAGTGCGGCACATGCCTTTTCGAGGAATTCCTCCAGATCGCTGATCGGCATGAGCTGCTTCATGTATTTGTCCGCAAACGTGCTGTTCTGACGGGCATAATCCGCCACCTTGCCCTTTGCGACGCGGAGCATCGCCTCGGTCTCGGGCTCGGAGGGATCCGCCGGTGCGCACTTCTGCAGCACCACATCTGCCGTGAGCAGCTCCTTTCCGTTCTCCAGCGAGCTCAGGCGGCACCGCTGCACCCCCTCCACCAGGACACGCCCCGTGTCCTGCGGAAGACGGGCGAGCTGGCGGATCTCACTCAGCGTTCCATATTCGAAGAGCCCGCTCTCGGTCGGATCCAGTTCCTCCGGGTTTTTCTGCGCGACGAGAAAGACCTTCTCGTTTCGTACCATCGCCTCTTCCACCGCTGCCATTGATCGTTTTCTGTTGATATCAAAGAGGGTAATACTGCCGGGAAGGACCACCTTCCCGCGCATGGCCACGACAGGCGCATTGCGTTTTCTTCTCATTTCCTCCGTCCTTTTGTATCAGGAAAAGCAGGCTCCACACGCCTGCCACATGTATTTTACCATATCGTTGGAATTTTCGCACAAAAGCGGGGGAAATTAATTCAAAAACTTATGATTTTCTCACAGGATCAAGAGGAGGCGGACCCGCAGATTCGACCGGTAAAAAATGGCTGCCGCACTCATTTATCAGTGCGACAGCCACTCCCTGTCTGCCTTTTCTCTGAATGTCCGCTGTCCGCCCCTTCAGGCAGGCTCTCCCGCCTCCGCGGCCTTCCGCCTGTCCTTCTTTACAGGGGCATCCCGGTACACAATCTCCGGGCCGGACTTTCCGTCGATCATATCCTTCGTCACGGTGCAGATCCCCACCGTCGAATCCGACGGGATCTCGTACATCATGTCCATCATGACACTCTCCATGATGGAGCGCAGTCCGCGCGCGCCGGTCTTCCGCTCGATCGCGAGACGGGCGATCTCCCGGATCGCCTCCGGTGTGAACTCCAGCTTCACATCGTCCATCTCAAAGAGCTTCTCATACTGCTTTGTGAGCGCATTCTTCGGTTCCGTCAGGACGCGGACCAGCGACGCCTCGTCCAGCATGTCCAGAGACACCGTGACCGGAACGCGTCCGATGAATTCCGGAATCAGTCCGAATTTCACGAGATCCTCCGGCATCACCTGCTTGAAGAGCTCATCGACCGTGCGCGTGTGCTTTTCCACGACCTCGGAGTTAAATCCGATTCCGCCGCTTCCGAGACGCCTCTCGATGATCTTCTCCAGGCCGTCAAAAGCGCCGCCGCAGATGAAGAGGATGTTCGTCGTGTTGATCTGGATGAGTTCCTGGTGCGGGTGCTTCCGCCCTCCCTGCGGGGGAACGCTCGCGTTCGTGCCCTCCAGGATCTTTAAGAGCGCCTGCTGAACGCCCTCGCCCGAGACATCCCGGGTGATGGAGACATTCTCCGACTTCTTGGCGATCTTGTCGATCTCATCGATGTAGATGATGCCGTACTCCGCGCGCTTCACGTCGTCGTCCGCGGCCTGAATCAGCTTCAGAAGGATGTTCTCGACGTCCTCTCCGACGTAGCCCGCCTCCGTGAGCGTCGTCGCATCTGCGATTGCAAATGGCACATTCAGGATCTTCGCGAGCGTCTGCGCGAGATAGGTCTTGCCCGAGCCGGTCGGGCCTAGCATCAGGATGTTGCTCTTCTGAATCTCAACGTCCGAATCCTTCTTGGAGGTGATCCGCTTATAGTGGTTGTACACCTGAACGGAGAGAACCTTTTTCGCCTCCTCCTGGCCTATCACGTACTGGTCCAGGAATTCCTTGATCTGCCTGGGCTTCAGGAGATTGATCCCCTTCAGGTCCTGCTCCGTATCCTGCTGCAGCTCCTCATCCAGAATCTCTGAGCAGAGATCCACGCACTCATCGCAGATGTACACGCCATTCGGGCCGGAGAGAAGTTTTCTCACCTGGTCCTGTGTCTTTCCGCAGAAGGAGCAGCGGATCCGGTCGTCGCCTTTGTTCTGCATACCCTGTCCTTTCCGAAAAACCGCTCAGTGATGCGCGATGACTTCGTCGATCAGGCCGTATGCCTTCGCTTCCTCCGCGGTCATGTAATTGTCCCGCTCGGTATCGCGCTCGATGACCTCGATCGGCTTTCCGGTATTCTGCGCCAGAAGCTCATTCATCTTCCTGCGGGTCTTCAGGATCTGCTCCGCCACAATGCGGATCTCCGTCTCCTGGCCCTGCGCGCCGCCGGAGGGCTGATGAATCATGATCTCCGCGTTCGGAAGTGCGTAGCGCTTTCCCTTTGTGCCGCCCGCGAGAAGAAACGCTCCCATACTCGCCGCCATGCCGATGCAGATCGTGGAGACATCGCACTTCACATACTGCATCGTGTCATAGATGGCCATCCCGGCAGTCACGCTCCCGCCCGGGCTGTTGATGTAGAGGTTGATATCCTTGGTCGGATCCTCGGACTCCAGAAACAGAAGCTGCGCGACCACGAGGCCGGCGCTCAAGTCCGTCACTTCCTCATCCAGGAAAATGATCCGATCCTTTAAAAGCCTTGAGAAGATGTCGTAGCTTCTCTCGCCGCGGCTGCTCTCCTCAACGACATAAGGTACAAGACTCATTCGTCCGCCTTTCTCATAAGCTCAGAATCTCACTGCTCCGCCGGCTTCTCCTCCGGCTTTTCTTCCTTTTTCTCCTCCGGCTTCTTGTCGACGAGCTTCGCCTCGGAGACGAGGAAGTCCACAGCCTCCTGGATCTTCAGGTTCATCCTGATATCCTCCTGGCGCTCCTCGCTCAAGTTCTCCTTGAGCTCCTCGACCTTGACCTTGTACTGGTCCGCCATCTTCTTGAGCTCCTCCTCGTAGGCCTCGTCGGAAACCTGGATGTTCTCCTGCTTCACGACCTCCTCGAGGGTCAGGCGGCTCTTCAGATTCTGCTCAGCCTGCGGACGGAACTGCTCCTTCAGCTGATCCAGGGTCATGCCGGTGTACTTCATGTACTGGTCGAGCGGCAGTCCCTGTGCCTGCATTCTACGCGCATAGTCATCCAGCATGTTCTCAATCTGAAGCTCAAGCATCGGAGCCGGGATGTCCATCCTGGCATTCTCGACGACCTTCGCGATGACCATGTTCTCGTTCTGAATCGCAGCGCTCTTTGCCTTCGCCTCGCCGAGCTTCTTCTTCAGGTCCTCCTTGTACTCCGCAAGTGTGGAGAACTCGGAGATCTCGCTCGCGAACTCGTCGTTCACCTCCGGGAGCTCCTTCTTCTGGATCTCGTTGATCTTCGTCCTGAAGACAGCGGGCTTTCCGGCGAGGTCCTTCGCGTGGTAGTTCTCCGGGAAGGTGACGTTCACATCGAACTCATCTCCCGTCCTGTGGCCGATGATCTGGTCCTCAAAGCCCTCGATGAAGCTGCCGCTGCCGAGCACGAGCGAGTAGTTCTCGCCCTTGCCGCCGTCAAACTCCTTGCCGTCCACCGTGCCGTTGAAATCGATCTTAACTGTGTCATCCTTCTCGGCTGCCCGGTCCTCGACCGTGACGAGTCGGGAGTTCATCTCTCTCTGGCGGTTGATCGCCTCGTTCATGTCCTCCTCGGTGACTTCCGTCTCGGCCTTCTCGACCTCAACGCCCTTGTACTCACCGAGCGTGACGACCGGCTTCGTCGCGACCTCCGCGGTGTAAACCAGATCCTTGTCCGCGCCGAGCTCCGTGACATTGATCTCAGGTCTGGAAACGATCTCGAGCCCGCTCTTCTTCGACGCCTCCGGGTAAGTGCTGTTGATGCAGGAGTTCACAGCTCCCTCATAGAAGACGCCGGCCCCGTAGATCTTCTCAATCATCTGCTGCGGCGCGTGTCCCCTGCGGAATCCCGGGATCTGGTACCTGGATTTTTCCCTGTTGTAGGTATCCGTCAGTGCCTTGTCGAAATCCGCCTGCGGCACAGTCACCGTGATGACCGCCATATTCTTTTCCTTCTTTTCAACCTTGAATTCCATCGAGAGATCTCCTCCATTGCTCATATTTTCGGAAGCGGAAAGGCTCAAAAGTGCATACCTCTTCCGTATTCGGACACGCTTAGAAACGTATTATAGCATGGGCTTTTCAAAGCATCAAGAGATTTCGTGTTGACGCCGGCGGGTTCTGAGGGTATAAGAAAAATCAGCTGCAGGACCTTTTGGGAAGGGAGGCTACGAAATGGAAATCGAGCGGAAATTTGTCCCCGTGAGGCTGCCGGAGAACCTGGAGCAGTACCCGTCGACCCCTATGGTACAGGGCTATCTCTGCACAGATCCCGTGGTGCGCGTGAGGAAGGAAGGCGGCCGCTTCTTTCTCACTCTGAAGGGAGGCGGGCTTCTGGCACACGAGGAAGTGAACTTTCCCCTCACCGCGGAGGCATTCGAGCACCTTCTGCCGAAATGTGACGGCCGCATCATCCGGAAAACGCGCTACTTTCTTCCGGTGGAGGCGCGGCCGGATCTCACCGCAGAGCTGGATCTTTTCGAGGGAGAGCTGAGCGGCCTTGTGATTCTTGAGGTGGAATTTCCGTCAGTGGAGGCGGCCGGCGCCTTTCTTCCGCCGTCCTGGTTCGGACAGGATGTAACGGAGGATCCCGCCTATCACAACTCTGCGCTGAGCCTCGGCGCAGATCCGAGGACGCGCGGATGATGCGGGACAAGAAAAAGCGAAATGACCTCCGCCTGATTCTTCTCCTGCTGCTTCTCGCTGTCCTGTCTCTCTCCGCCCGCTCACTCCTGTTCCGCGGAACCGGAAAAACCGTCGTGGTCTCGCAGGACGGAACCGTGACCGCGCGCTACCCGCTGGATCAGGACCGTGTGGAGGTCCTCACCTCTCCGTCCGGCGGCAGCAACACGCTTCACATCTCCGGCGGCGAGGCCTACGTCACGGACGCGACCTGCCCGGACAAGATCTGCGAGCACGCCGGGAAGATTTCACGGGAGGGGGAGGTAATCGTCTGCATGCCGAACAAGCTCACAATCAGGATCGAGGAATGAGCCCAGGACACAGGAACAGGCGCCTCACCTCGATCCCGCGGCACCAATGCAGAAGACCCGCCGTGTCCCTGACAGCAGGGACACGGCGGGTCTTCTCTTCTTCTCTGTAACTTCTCTCTCAATAATGCAGAGGCATCCTCAGTTGATGACGCTCTTCGGGCACTTCTGCGCGCACAGAGAGCAGTTTCTGCACTTGGAGTAGTCGATCTGTGCGACGTTTCCGTTCATGTGAATTGCGTCGAAATGGCACTGCTTCGTGCAGATCGTGCATCCGATGCATCCCGCGGAGCAGGCATCCATGACGGCCTTGCCCTTCTCCTGGGACACGCAGCGCACGTGGAACTTGGACTTGTACGGGACAAGCTCGATCAGCTTCTTCGGGCATGCCTTTACGCACTGTCCGCAGGATACGCACTTCTCCTTGTCGACGACCGCAACGCCGTTCACGACGTGGATCGCATCGAACTTGCAGGCCGCGACGCAGTCGCCGCCGCCGAGGCATCCGTAGGTGCACGCCTTGTCCGTTCCTCCCGGAAGCACATTGATCAGCTTGCAGGAGGTCGGTCCGACATTGTTCGAGCGCTTCTTTGCGGCGTCACAGGTCCCGGAACAGCGGACCAGGGCGACGTACTTCTCTGCCTCTCCGGCCTGCACGCCCATGATCGCGCCGATCTTCTCCGCGACAGGCTTGCCGCCGACCGGGCACTGGTTCACCGGTGCCTCGCCGGACGCAATCGCATGCGCGCATCCGTCGCAGCCCGGGAACCCGCAGGCACCGCAGTTGTTGCCCGGCAGTGCGTTGCGGACGGCGACTTCCTTCTCGTCTACCTCAACCTTGAACTTCTCACTCGCGACGCCGAGGCCGAGGCCGCAGATCAGGCCCACAATGCCCACGACGAGGCAGGAGACAATGATGATTGTAATAGTCATTCCCCTTCTCCTCCTTGTCAGGTAATCATGCCGGAGAAGCCGGTGAATGCGATCGCCATGAGTCCGGCGCTGATCAGAACGATCGGAAGTCCCTGGAAGTACTTCGGAATGTCATTTCCCTCCAGTCTCTCTCGGATACTTGCGAGCAGGATGATGGAAATCGCGTAGCCCGTTGCCGTACCGACGCCCCACGCAAGGCCCTCAAAGAAGTTGTACTCCTTCTGCACATTGTCCAGCGCAACGCCGAGGACGGCGCAGTTCGTGGTGATCAGCGGAAGGAAAATACCGAGCGCAGAGTGAAGGGCCGGCATGCTCTTCTTCATGAACATCTCGATGAACTGAACCAGCGACGCAATCAGAAGAATGAAGACGATGGTCTGCAGGTACGAAATGTTCAGGGGCTTCAGGACGCACGCGTAGACGACCGCTGCGAGCATCGTGGAGAGAAAGATCGTAAAGATAACGGCTGCACCCATGCCCTTTGAGGTCTCGGTCTTCTTGGAGACACCGACGAAAGAGCAGAGGCCCAGGAAACGCGAGAGGACGACGTTGTTTACCAGCGCGCCGCTGATGAAGAGCAGTAAGATATTCATGATTCACCCTCCTTCTTTCCCGCGTCTGCTGCCGGAGCAGACTCAGCTGCCGCAGCATTGGCCGCTGCTGCCGGAGCTGCCGCCGCCGGAGCCGCAGCAGCCTTGACCGCCGCAGCAGCGGGCGCTGCCTTCGGAGCCGGCTTCTTGACAACCGTCTTCACGTCCTCAAGGGAAGGGACCTTCTCTGCCGCCTTCGGCGGCTCCTTGTAGCGCTGCATGGCAGCGACCAGGAAGGACATGACGAAGAATGCTCCCGGAGGAAGAACAAAGATCGCAATGTGATACGCTTCCGGAACAAGTGCGATTCCGAAGACGGAACCCGCGCCGATGATCTCACGGATGGCGCCGAGGAACAGCAGGGCGATTGTGAAGCCGAGCCCCATGCCCAGCCCGTCGAAGAACGCCGGGAGCGGCTTCGCGCCGAGTGCATATGCCTCTGCGCGGCCCAGGATGATGCAGTTCACGACGATCAGCGGAATGTAGATGCCGAGCGCGTCGTAGAGAGTCGGGGCAAAGCCCTGAATCAGGAGCTGAACGATCGTGACGAGCGACGCCACGACGACGATCTCGCCGGGCAGACGCACGCGGTCAGGAATCAGCTTCGCGATTGCCGCGATCAAAAGGTTCGAGAACATCAGAACCACGGTCGAGGAAAGTCCCATGCCCAGCGCATTGATCGCGGTCGTGGAGACAGCGAATGTCGGGCAGAGGCCCAGTGCCATGACGAAGGTCGGGTTCTCGGTAATGATGCCGTTTTTCAGGCGTTCCATACATTCATTCATTGATTTCCCCTCCTTCCTCACTGAAGACAGTTGTCAGCGAAATATACCGCTGCGTTGACTGCGTTGGTGACAGCCCGGGACGTGATCGTCGCGCCGGAGATGGCATCGATCTCGCTGTCATCCTTGGCACCCGTCTTGGTGACGGTGAACTTCTCAACCTTCTTGTTGTCGAACTGATGGTACCAGTCGGTATCGCGCGCGTTCATGCCGAGGCCCGCGGACTCGCTGATGGAGAGGAATGCGATTCCGTTCAGCGTTCCGTCCTCCTTGATGCCGCAGGTGATGCTGACTGCGCCCTTGAATCCGTCATTGGAGGTGGCGTTGATGACATGGCCGACCACATTTCCCGAGGAATCCTTTGCGTCGACGACCTTGTCGATCGTGACCTTGCCGAAGCCCTGCGCCGCGAGCTGATCCTGCGCCGCAGCGATCATCGCCTCACCGTCCGGATTTTCCTCAAAGGTCTCCGCATCCGCGTAGACCGCCTTGTACGCCTCCTGGGTTGTTTTCGCCAGTGCCTCCTGAATCGGGTTATAGGTCACGTAGTAGACGAGCCCGAGCAGGAACCCAGCGATGAGCGTGATGATCATCAGCTGAATGGCATCCTTGACGAACGATGTGTTCTTTGCTTCGCTCATTTCTTCTTTGCCTCCCTTCTGCCAAACGCCCTCGGAATGGTGGCGCTCTCAATCAGCGGAGACAGCATGTTGCCGATGATAATCGCGTACGAGACGCCCTCCGCTCCGGTTCCGAATCTGCGGAAGAGGCCGGTCAGGATGCCGATCGCAATCGCGTACACAATCTGTCCCTTCCGGGTGACCGGCGTGGAGACATAGTCCGTCGCCATGAAGAAGGCGCCGAAGATCAGGCCGCCGCCGAGCACCTCGGCGATCATGTAATTGAAGCTGTGCTCACCGAAGAGGAACATGAAGAGCGCGGTGGTGACGATATACACCACCGGAATGTGCCAGGTGATGACCTTCCGCGCGAGCAGGTAGATGCCGCCGATGAGGAGCGCGATCGCGGAGACCTCGCCGATGGTGCCGGGGATCCGGCCGATGAACATCTGGCCGAGGCTCACGCCGGACTCCGAAAGCGCCGACGCCGTGCTGTTTCCGGCATTCAGGGCGGTCTTCATGGTCATGAGCGGCGTGGCGCCGGTCGTGGCATCGAAGCCGAGCTTTGCGGAGTTGAAGTTGTTCATGAACTTCGCGCAGGAGATCAGGAGGAAGCAGCGCCCTGCCAGTGCCGGGTTGATCCAGTTCTGGCCGATGCCTCCGAACATCTGCTTCGCGATGATGATGGCGAACACGGAGCCGAGCGCCGGGATCCAGAGCGGAATCTCGGGCGGCATGTTCAGGCCGAGAATCAGGCCGGTGACCACCGCAGAGCAGTCATAGATCGTCACAGGCTTCTTCATTCCCTTCTCCCAGAGGTACTCCGAGAGAACCGCAGCCACGACGGAAACAATCAGCACGAGCAGTGCGTTCAGCCCGAACTGGACAATGCCGTACACCGCCGTCGGCACCATTGCGATGCAGACATCCAGCATGATGGAACGGGTGTCATCCTTGTCTCTTACATGCGGGGAATTGGAAATATTCAGCATTTTCATTTCTTCTCCTCCCCCTTCTTCTCCTCAGCAGCCTTCTTCTCTGCTTCCGCCTTTGCAGCTGCCTTCTTTGCCGCGCTGA
>CACXCJ010000003.1 GCA_902766175.1 uncultured Lachnospiraceae bacterium | reverse complement strand
TATCTCCAGCGGCAACTAGAGTACACCCTCGAAGGTTTAACACCATTTCTCCGTATTGGAAGCTGAACGTTTCGTACTGATTGCAGCCGTTCAGATTTTTCCGCATATTAATTGATGTGATCTATCACCTTTCCTATCAAAGAAGAGACCAGCTTATGCCAGTCTCTTCGTAAGTCAGGATACAACCTCCCTGGAGATATTGACTTTTTCTCTACTATGCCCTCGGGCAGAAACAAGAGGGACGCATCCCGTTTTACATATGACTGCTTCCCGCCGCCTCTCCGGCCCGCGCGGGAGCTCCGCGGCTTCTTGCTTCTTGCGGCTCCGCCGGCTTACGCCTGCGGCTCCTCAGCCGCTCCGGAGGCTCTCTGCTCCTCCATGTAGGTGAGATATTCGTTCACGTACTCGACGACCTCATCCGCATTCAGGCCGTGAACCATGCTCGCGTCCGCCAGGGACTCTCCCTGCGACGCCGGGCAGCTGATGCATCCCATCCCGCACTGCATGAGCGCAAATGCCGCGTCCGGATAGCGTCCGATGATCTCTCCGACCAGCATGTCCTTTGTGACCGACTTCTTAGTCTCCGCTGCAGCGGTCTCTTCTTCCTTCGTGGAAGTCCTGTTTTCTTCCGCCATTTCTGTTCTCCTCTCAAACGTGCCGGCAGGCTCCCGCCGGCTGCCTCAGGTGCCTCTCGCGGTATGTGCCGCGCGCAGACATTATCTTACCACACGCGTGCCAGCGCCGCAAGACGCCGGCTTCCCAGCCGCCCTGCCGGAATCGTGCCGCGGGACAGAATGCAGCAGACCGCAAAGGCAGCGCAGAACCTCCGTCTGTGTTTCCCCGCTTTTTCTGCGTCCTGTTCCCTCTTACTCTTACCGCTTCATGGACACGCCGCGCATCGCATCGCCGCGCGCGTTCACGCCGAAGTGATAGTCATTGCCCGGAAGAATCGCGTTCAGCAAAATTCCTGCGATGCTCGCGATCGCGAGGCTTGTCAGAGTGATGCTTGTCCCTCCGACTGTGAAGGTCACGCCGCTCGAAAAGCCGAGCCCGCTCACCAGAATCACCGCCGCGATGATCAGGTTCCTTGAATTCGAGAAGTCCACGCGGTTCTCCACCACATTCCGGACACCGATCGCGGAGATCATCCCGTAGAGGATGAAGCTCACGCCGCCGATGATCGCGGCCGGAAGGGAGGAGATGACGTTCGCGAACTTCGGAACAAAGGAAAGAATCATCGCGTAAACCGCGGCGAGCCGGATGACCCGCGGGTCATAGACGTGCGAGAGCTCCAGCACGCCGGTATTCTCGCCGTAGGTCGTGTTTGCCGGTCCGCCGAAGAACGCGGAGAGCGAGGTCGCGAGGCCGTCGCCCACGAGCGTCCGGTGCAGGCCCGGGTCCTCGAGGAAGTTCTCTCCGACCGTCGCGGAAATCGCGGAGATATCGCCGATGTGCTCCATCATGGTTGCGATCGCGATCGGGGCCATGACGAGAATCGCCGTGAGGTCAAACCTGCAGATCTGGAATGGCGGGATGCCGACCCAGCCGGCGCTGGCCACGGAGGAGAAATCGAGAATTGCGCTTCCGTCCGGATTCGAAAGCCCCGACACCTGCATGATGAGCGCTGCGGCATAGGAAATGACGACACCCATCAGGATCGGGATAATCTTGAAGATTCCCCTGCCCCAGACATTGAACACGATGATGGTCGCAAGCGCGATGAGTGCGAGAAACCAGTTCGCGCCCGCGTTGTTGATCGCGCTCCCCGCGAGCGACAGGCCGATGCAGATGATGATGGGACCCGTCACGACCGGCGGCAGGAACCGCATGACCCGCTTCACACCGGCGAGCCGGATGACCAGCGCAAGAATCAGATAGAGCAGACCGGCGATGACGATGCCGCCGCAGGCATAAGGAAGCTTCTCCCCGTATGTCATATCTGCATAAATCCCTGTATTTAATTCCGCTACCGTCGCGAAGCCGCCGAGAAAGGCAAACGAGGAGCCGAGAAAGGCGGGAACCTTGAATTTGCTGCAGAAGTGGAAAAACAGCGTCCCGAGACCCGCCATGAAAAGCGTCACCTGCACGGAGAGCCCCTCCCCGTGAAAATAGCTGTTTACAAGAATCGGGACCAGAATCGTCGCCCCAAACATCGCAAACATGTGCTGAAGACCCAGAAGAAGCATCTTCGGTCTTCCGAGCGTCCGCGCGTCATAGATCGCATCGCTCTTTTTGTGGAACTGCTGTTCTTCCATACCCCTGTCCTTCCTTTCTGGTGGATTCCCCCTTGCATAAGAATACATCGGATCTGCATCATCGTCCATAGAGAAATCCGCACGCGGGGAGAGGAGACTGCCCGGCCCTGCACAGCCGGGCGGGAAAAACCGGCCGGCGCCCGGCAGAAAAAAAGCCGGCCGGCGTCTGGCCAGCCGATGCGGCTGCTCTTCGCCGGAACCCGGCAGAAAAAAGGCCGGCCTGCTGCGGGACAGGCCGGCGGATCTGTGTGCGGGAGCGCACCTTAAGCTTCCGGGCGCATTCCCGGCAGCCGTTCACTTCTCACGGGAATGTCACCGTGAAGTACATCACACCTGCCTTCCACTCCGCGCGGATCTTCCCGCGGTACATCCGGGCGATTCCCTCCGCCATGGAGAGGCCGATGCCGTACCCTGACTTTTCCGAGCTGTGCGACTCGTCCGCCCGGTAGAAGCGGTCAAAGAAGCGGCTGTAGTCCTGTTCCTTTCCAGCGGCATAGTCGTTCGAGACCTGAAACACACCGCTTCTCCCGCTGCCCCGGCCCGTGACCTTCACTTCCACCGTGCCGCCGTCATCGCAGTACTTCACGGCATTGTCCGTGAGGACGTTCAGGAGCTCCGGAAGCTCCCGCTCCGTCGCCTTCACGCGGACCTCGTCCGCGATGTCCACGATCAGTTTCTTGCCCATCTGTTCCGCCACGGTGTGAAAGGAGTCCGCCGTGTCCCTCGCCGCCGCGCTGAGGCTCATCTCAACGAGCTCCGGCTTCTTCATTTCATCCACCTTGGTGAGAAGAATGAAGTCATTCACCAGCCCGCTGAGCCGCTTCGTCTGCTTCAGGATGCTCTGCGTCCACTCGTTCTCCCCGTTCATCATCTCGAGGACCTCGGCGTTTGCGGAAATCACGGAGATCGGAGTCTTCAGCTCGTGTCCGGCGTTCGTGATGAAGCGCTTCTGCGCCTCAATATTCTGGATCGTCGGCTGAACCGCCCGCTTCGCGAGAATGATCATCATGCAGACATAGCCGGAGAGCGTCAGGACCCCGAAGAGCACGCTGTAGTACATGAATTTCCAGACCTGCCACATCTCATTCGTGCAGTCGAGAAAGCAGATGAGGGTCTCGCCGTCCGCATCCCGCGTATCCACCAGATAGCAGTAGGTGTTGCTGTCATTCGAAAAGAAGCCGTGCGCGCGCCGGAGCGCCTTGACTCTCCCGGCGTATTCCGCTGCCTCGTCCTGATTCACGGAGTTGATGTGATCCGTGATGATCCGCTCCACATTCCCGTCCGCATCCAGTGCCACAGAGAAGTAACGGATCCGGTAGGGCGTCTCGTCCCCGAAGGTGTCCTCCAGTCCGGACTGGCGCCACCGCAGCTCATCTGCAAGCTCACCGTCATTTTCCGCGATGATTTCCAGGACCTGCATGCAGTTTCTGTAGACCACGCGGAAGTTCATGGAGTTGATGAGGCCCAGCGCGATCCCCATGACAATGAGGACAGCGAGCGTCGCTGTCAGCACGAACTGCCGCTTCAGTCTCTCAATCATTCCTCTGCCTCAGGACAAACGCTCCGTCCCTTTCCCCGGCGATCTCAAGGCCAGCGCCGACGGACTTCAGCTTGTTGCGGAGATAGCTCACATAGACCCATACAATGTCTCCGGTCTGCTCCGGCTCGTCGCTCCAGACCTTTCTTAAGAGCTCCTCGGTCGAGAACGCTCTCCCCTCGTTCCGCATGAAGACCTCCATGAGCGCCCCCTCCTTGCCGCCTAGCCGCACGGAATTCCGGCAGGAGAGCTCCTGCTCCGAGGTGTCGAGCGTCACATTGCCCACACTGATCTTCGTCGCAGCGTACCCCTCCGCCCGTCTCGTCGCGGACCGGATCCGCGCGAGGAGCTCCTTCATCGCGAAGGGCTTCGTCAGGTAGTCGTCCGCGCCCGCGTCAAGGCCGTTCACGCGGTCGTCGAGCTCCGCCTTCGCCGTCAGGAAGATGACCGGCGTCACGTCCCCGGTGCTCCGGATTTCCTTCAGGGCGGTGATCCCGTCCTTCTTCGGCATCATAATGTCAAAAACCATGCAGTCGTACGCATTTCCCGCGGCTTTCTGCACCGCTTCCTCCCCGTCGTACGCGGGATCCGCGTCGTACCCCTGCATCTTCAGCACGGCGCAGACGGCGCGGGACAGGTCCCGCTCATCCTCCGCAAGAAGTACTTTCATGGTTTTTCTCCTCACCGGCGCGGATCAGGTCGCAGATGGTCTGCATGGACACGTCGCAGGAAGCGAGCTCGTCCGCGCAGCGCTTCAGCTCCGCTGTGATCAGCGCTCTGTTGTTGATCGTTTTCTTGTAGCTCATCTCGTGTTCCAGGCTCGCCCAGGAATCCATGGCGATGGTCCGGATCTGGATCTCCACCGCGAAGTGTCCCGGCAGATTCCCCTGAAGATCCCGGTACGGAAGCTCACAGCTTATGATCATGTGATAGCTCCGGTATCCGTTCGGCTTCACGTTCCGGATGTAGTCCTTCTCCTCCAGCACCGTGCAGTCCTCCATGGCGCAGATCAGGTCCCGGATGCGGTAAATATCATCGAGAAAGCGCGTCACGATCCTGAGCCCGACTGCGTCGTGCAGCTCGGTCAGCGCCGATTCCGGCGTCTCCGGGAGACCTCTTCTGCGGCATTTCTCGCGCATGCTCTCCTCTGACTTGACGCGCGTCGTAAGGTGCTCGTAGAGCTTGTGCCCCGTCTTCTGCTCCGCCTCCCTGTTCCAGGAGGAGATCCGGCCCTCAAGCTCCTTCAGAACCAGCGGGAGCACTTCCGCGCACGGGCCGTAGATGCTTTCCCCGGCAGGCGCTTCCGATGCTTTCCTCTCTGCCGTCACCGTTTTTTCTGCCGTCCTCTCTGTCTCCGCTACTGCCTCTGCCATTTTCTCTCCTGTCAGAACCCCTCGCACTGATTCACCCAGTTGATGAAGTTCTCCGTCGAATTCCCGGTTTCCTCTGCCATCGTGTGCCCGAGCCCCCAGATCGTCGCAAAGTCCACATCCCGGCCCGGACCGCCTCCGGCAAGCGCGAGCGCGAGGTTCACCTCCGTGCAGAGCGCTGTGTCGCTCTGGCAGATGCCGGTGCGGATCCGCCAGTGATCCGCGACCTTGCTCTTTCCATATCCTCCACAGCTCTCGCAGAGATAGTAGAGCGGACTATACATATTGACGCGGACCTCTACCTTGTTTCCGAGCGCATCCGGCGAAGAGAGATCCTCCTTGAAGCTCTCCTCGTACTCCGTGCCCTGCACAAGGTCCCCGAGCACCGGGTCAAAGTGGGCGCCGTTTCCGTCTCCGTAGCCGAAGAGCGTGTTCTCCCCCTGGCTCTTGTCGAGCGAATCGAAGGCGCCGATCCCCTTTGAGGCGGGCTTCATCGCCCTGCAGAAATCCGACAGCGAGGTGATTTTCACGGTGCCTGCCGACGCGTCGTAGTCCACCCAGTGGAACAGCCCGTTCAGCGCGGCGATGTAGTCCTCCGCCGTCTCATAGGTTCCTGAAATCGTGACGGCGCCGCTCACCGCATTCCGCTGGATATTGTCCCTCTGCTCGTACTCCGTCTGTCCTGCTGCCGGCGCACCGCCGCCTGCTGCAGCGCCGTCCGCCGCAGCGCCGCCTGCCGCAGCGCCGCCTGCCGCAGCATCGCCCGGGAATGCGCCCGCACCCGGGCCGCCGTTCCCGCCGTCTCCCTTTTCCTTCGCGCTGTCCGCGTCGTACGGGAATTTCGTGTCCGCGAGGAAATTGTTCAGAGAGGTTTCCACGACCCCCGCAAGGTAATTGTAATAGCTCCCTGCCTGATAGATCCCGGTGTCAGACTTCTCGAGGGTGAGCGGGTTTCCCTCCCCGTCCTTGAGGTCCAGGTCATTCAGATATCCGGCGAATGCCTCCGCCATGCCGTCCGAGTACCTCTTCTCCTCCTCGGAGAGGTCTGTCCGCGTCGAGCCGAGATTCCACTCGTACGCCTCGTCCGCGTAGTCAAGGCTCGTGACCGGGCACCAGCACATGGAGCCCTGGACCGCATCGCTCACACCCTCCACCGCGCCGATCTCCTTAAGATACGGCGTGTAGAGGTCGCTGTCACCGCTTGCGCCGAGAATTGCGCTCTGCGCGCCGCCTCCGCTCATGCCGACGGAGTAGACATCCGCCTCTGCGCCGGGAATGAGCCCCGCGTTGTAGCGGAGATAGCGGATGGCGGCCTTCAGATCCGTCACACCGTATGGAGCCCCCTGCTCCCTGCCGCGGCATCCGGCGAATGCGATCACCATGCCCTGGTCCGTGTAATCCTTCACGCTCCCGTAGCCAAAGCTGGAATCATAGTCCGCCGGTGCTTCCATCGCCATGTATCCCGGCGTGTTCACCGGGAGAATGACCGGCGCCTCGTCCGCCGTATAGTTTCCGACCTGGTTCATGGCGTTCACAGAGCAGGTATAGGTCCCGTCGCCGTTTTCCTCTGCGTCGAAATACCCGCCCGGGACAAAGAACCCCATGGTCTCATAGGTCTCATCCTCCGGGTGCTCGCAGTAGGAGATCCCGACCTGCCAGTAGACGTCATCCTCCGCGTTGTACTTCCACTTCGTCATATCGACCGGGAGAAGCTCCGTCACCGCATGCGTCTTTTCGCGCTGGCTCTCCGCGCTGGCCGTGGTCTCCGGAACGCCGCTGCTCTCCTCGTCACTGCTTCCGGCCGATGCCGCCTCTTTCGAGCTGTCTCCGCTCCCGGCTGAACCGCTGTCCGCGGTGCTGCTTCCCCCGCACGAAGAAAGAAGAAGAGAGAATCCCAGTACCGCCGCACCCGCTGCCCGAAGCATCCGTTTTCTGTTCATTTTTCCCTCCACCACTGAAATACATTCCCACCTTATTCTGGCATATCACACGGTGCTAAGGATAGCAGAAATTTCTGAAAATATTGTTAACCTTTCCAAAAGGATTCTCTGAAGACGCGCCGGGGTATCCGGAACCTCTGTTTGTATTTTTTCCCCGTCCGCATTAGAATAAGTGCGTCACATCACAACATCACAGGAAGACGGCCGGCCCGGCCCTCTGCTTCTACGCTTCACAGAAGAGGTTCCAACATGCATCTCGATATTCTTTTCGTTCTGTCCAACCTGCTCGGTCTTTTTCTTCTGATGGGGATCGGCTACGCGTGCCTTCACTGGAACATCCTGCCTCAGAATGCCATGCAGATCTTCTCCGCCCTGCTCATGGACATCACCCTTCCGTGCACCTGCTTTATCACGCTCGCGTCGAGAACATACGACGCAGAATTCCTGAAAAGCGGAATCATCATCGTGATCATCGGCTTCCTTGTCTACGGCCTGTCTCTCGCCGCGGACCTTCTGCTCACGCGGCCGCTCAAAATCCGCAGGGCGCACCGCGGGCTCTGGGCCTTCGCAGCGACCTTCCCGAACAACGGCTTCATGGGGTACCCGATCATTCTTGCGCTGACAAATGAGGAGGGCCTGGCGCTCGCTGTCATTTTCGCGATCCCCTTCACCGTCATCTGCTACATCTTCGGCGCCCTTGCCGTGAGCAGAGACAACGAGGATGCGTCGACGCGCCTGAGCCTCCGCTCCATTCTCGTACAGCCGGTCAACCTCGCCATTGTGCTGAGCATCGTCTTTTATCTCGGACAGATCCCCATCGCAGAGCCGGTGCGGATCGCCGTCACAAATCTGTCGAATGTCACGACGCCGCTCTCCATGATGGTGTGCGGCATGGCGCTCTCCAGAAGCACCGGCCGCTCCCTCCTCACTGACCGCGACGCGTACACCTGCACCGTGATGCGCCTCATTCTCTCCCCGCTCATCACGATTGCGGCGCTGAAGCTCTTCTCGTTCCCGAACCCGCTGATTGTTCCGGTTGTGATCATCACGATGGCCATGCCCTGCGCCGGCGTCACCACGCTTTACGCCGAGATCTATCACTCGGACACCGATTTTGCGGCGAAGGTTTCCTTCCTCACAAACGCCGCAGCCCTGCTCACCATCCCCCTTATCTGCATGCTGCTCTGAGCTGCCGGACTGGCGGGTTGCCGGACTGCCGGGCTGCGCCAGACTCCGGCCGCTCGTCGGCCGCCGCTTCCCCAGCTTCACTGCGTACATGGGATACGCTCCCCAGCGCAATGATCAGAATGAACACTGCCGCCAGCTTCACTGCGCAGATGGGATGCGCAGATCAGAAACCCGCACTTCAGTTCGCGCTCCCGAAAGGAGGTTTTCCGATGCTTCCTCTTAAAATCCGTTCCGTCTCCCTCGGAGCCGGCCGCCCGAAAATCATTGTCCCGCTGACCGGGCGCACAGAGAAGGACATTCTTGAATCCGCATCAAAGCTCCCGGGCAGTCCCGCGGAGCTCGCCGAGTGGCGGGCGGACTTCTTTGAGAGCGGAACCGACCCGGAGGCCTGCCGGAACGTCCTGCAGGGACTCCGAGAGGTCCTCGGTGCTCTCCCGCTCCTCTTCACCTTCCGCACGGCATCGGAGGGCGGAGAAAAGGCAGTCCGCGAGGAGACCTACCGGGCTCTGAATCTCTCGGCAGCGGAGTCCGGGAGCGCCGACATGATCGACGTGGAGGTCTTCGCGCACCCGGGCGCGGCGGAGCTGATCCGCTCGCTCCATGCGTGCGGCGCAGTAGTCGTCGGCTCCAGCCACAATTTTCATGAGACGCCCCCGGAAGCAGAGATCCTCCGGTGCCTCGCATCGGAGCGGGAGGCCGGCGCAGACATTCTGAAAATTGCGGTCATGCCGCAGTGCAGAGAGGATGTGCTGACACTTCTCTCTGCGACGAAAAAAGCCCGGGAAACCTTTCCGGACCGTCCGCTGATCACGATGAGCATGGGAAAAAGAGGCGTGCTCTCCCGCATCGCCGGGGAAGCCTTCGGCTCTGCCGCGACCTTCGGCACACTTGGCGCTTCCTCTGCGCCGGGACAGATCCCCGCGGAAAAGCTCCGGGAAATCCTTACTCTGCTGCACACGGAATAGAGGGACAGAAGCTCCGGAGCTTTTCCGGTGCTGCCATCACTTCCGCCCTGTCTTTTCCTTCCGCTTTCCCGCCGCAGAGAGGTAGCATCTCCGCACTGCCTGGTAGAGTCCCGGTGCGGTTTTCTCAAAGCGGAGGAAAAAGCGCTCCCGGAGCGGAAGCTCCCGGTAGTAGCGCCGGTAGCGCGGATCAAAGACTGCATCGAACGCGCGCAGATTCACACGCGTCAGAAAGTAGAGGCGGTGTGAGGCGGACACAGCCTCCCGGTGGTACTTCCCACCGGTCGTTTTGTCAAAGCCCTCGTACATGGCGCGCATGGCACGCGCGTAGTCGTTCTGCTTTCTCTCGTAATCCCCCGTCATCATGCTCTCTGTCCAGGAACCCGCCCCATTGAAGCGGTACACGCTCAGCGCGCTGTCCATGTAGTGGCAGTACCCCTTCGCAGCGGCCATGAGCTCCAGCGGCCGGTCGCCGACCGGACAGTTCACGTACCAGCCGGGGAGCTTCCTCACAAGCTCGGTCCTCAGCATCATGGAGCCGAACGGAAACGCCCCCGCCTTGTCCACGAGCTCCGCCGGGCTCAGGTCGCGGTCCCCGCGGAACGGCCGCATGAGGTTCCGGTTTATGAGCTCGCCGCGGTCATTCCGGACCTCCGCTGCGTGGACACAGAGCTGACAGTCCGGGTGCGATTCCATGTAGGCGACCTGAAGGAGGAGCTTTTCGTCGCTCTTCCAGTAGTCATCGCAGTCCATCAGCGCCACGTACTTTCCCCGCGCGCGGGGAAAATTGAACGCGCCGCTGATATTCCGGATGCCCTTCGAGTACTGATTCTCGGTCTCGAAGATCGGCTTCACAATGTCCGGGCAGCTCTCCTGGTACTCCCGGATGATGCCGGCGGTTCCGTCCGTCGACGCGTCGTCGTGCACCAGGATCTCAATGCCGAAATCCCGCTTCTGCGACAGGAAGTGGTCGAGCGCCTCCCGGATGTAGGGCGCGTGATTATAGGCAACCGCGCAGATGCTGACGAGAGGTGCCTTCCCGTCCGGATTCCCGCTCTCTCCCGCCTGCGCACCTGCAGACAGCGTTCTCTCCTCGTGCTTCTCCGTAAACCGGCTTTCTGCAAACTCCCTTTTCATAAGCCATTCCCCCCGAATCCCACTCTCTGCGGGCCGCTCTCACATTTCTCTCACCTGTGCCGCATCAGCCGCGCCATTTTCGAAAGAGCTCCAGAAGATAGCGGAAATTTTCGCGGTTCCAGAGCCAGGAGAACAGCGCATACAGGGCTGCGCCTGCCGCGATCTGGACAGGCAGCAGGACCGGAGCGGGAAGGCTTAAGCGGTTCAGGCTCCAGACCGCCGCCCCCATGAGGCACGAGCAGAGCGCCCCCGGCAGCATGTCCCGGTACTGCTTCAGGATTCCGTAGCCGATCAGCCTCCCGAGCGGCCAGGCATTGAGAAAGGTGCAGAGGAACTCATCCAGCGCCTTTAAGAGAAGCATCGCCACGATCCCGTACCTCAGGCTCAGAAGCAGAATCAGGATGCCGAGCGCCTTCTTTAAGATCTCGAGGCGCAGAAAGAGATCGCTCCGCCCGAGCGCCGTGATCATCTGCAGATTTGTCACATGGATCGGGTAGAACGCGTAGCCCAGGCACATGACGCAGAGATACGGCACGCAGAAAAGCCAGCGGTCCGTGAGCAGCACCCGGATCAATGCCGTGCTGCAGCCAGCGAGCCCCGCCATCATCGGGAAAATCACAAAGGAGGAGAGGCCGATGCTCCTTCGCATCATGGAGCGGAGGCGGTCCGGGTCGTCCTGATTCCTGGCGTACGCGGGGAGGACGACCGCCTGAATCGCGGAGGCGAGGTTCGTCGTGAGGATCTTCGGAAACTGCTCGCCGCGGTTATAGCCGCCGAGATCCGCCGCCGAGTAGCGCTTGCCGATGATGAGCCCGTAGAGATTCATCCAGACGGTGTCGATGAGCCCCGCCGCGAGAATCTTCCAGCCGAAGCTGAAGAGCCTCCGGACCCGGTCTTTCCGGAAGCCGCCGCGCGGGCGCCAGGGGACCGTGACGAAAAGGCCCGCCATGAGCGCGAAGTAATAGAGAATCTGCTGCGCCGCCATGGCCCAGACATTCAGCCCCCGGTACGCCATCACAACGGAGACCGCGCCCGAGAGGAGAACCGCCGCCATCGTGGCCTTGAAGAGCTGGCGGAAGTCCATCTCCCGCGAGACGTAGGCGGTCTGGATCGAAATCACCGCGCCCGGGAACAGGACCACTCCCATCACGCGGAGCAGGGGGCACAGAACCGGAATCTCATAGAAGGCCGCAGCGGCCGGCGCCGCGAAAAAGAGGAGCAGATAGACCGGGACGGCGGTCAGGAGGCAGATCCGCAGGACAGAGGAGTAGTCCTCCTCCTCGACCTCCGGTGCCTGAATCAGCGCGGTCGCAAAGCCCGACTGGACGAACACGTTCGCGATCGTGATGAAAATCATGATATAGCTCACGGTCCCGTACTCGGCGGGCGTCATGAGCCGCGCGAGCAGAAGGGCGACGACAAACTGCACGCCCTGCGCCCCCGCAAGCTCCGAGAGCTTCCAGAGGAGACCGCGCGCGACGCGCGATTTCAAATTCCCGCTGCTGTTTTCCGCCATGATTTTACAGGAACAGGCATTCCCCCACCGTGCGGTGGAGGCGGTTGAAGGTGAAGCCGTACTTCAGGATGGTCCGGATCTTTTCCGGCCGTCCCATCTTCGGAAGCGCGAGAAATGCCGTCAGAATCTCCCGGTTCCGGGGAGAGAGCTCCCTGCCGTACTGGAGGTAGAATTCTCCCGCCTGCAGAAAGAGCGCGTCGTAGACCCTTCTTGAGAGAAGATCCATGTCCGCCTTCGTCTTTTTGTCCCTCCGGAAGAGGCCGAGCCGGTCCGCCACCTCCCTAACGCGGCTGCCCTTCGCCGCGCCGAGCACATTGTCCCCGTGCTGCCGGTAGTCGTAGAGCGCCTTGTCAAAAAACACGACTCTCCCGAAGGCCGCCGCCGCGAGCGCGATCCACTGATCGTGCATCACCGCGTGCTCCGGCACCGGATGTGCGGCGATGAGGCGCGCGAGCGCGCGGTTCATCATCATCGCGCCGCCCGTCACGTTGTTCTGCACCAGAAGCTCATTCAAATGATTCCGCTCCGGCGACATCTGCTGGTAACGGACATAGGAGGGGCTGATCACATTTCCCGCATCATCCGTCACGCGCATGTCGCAGTGCACCAGGATCGGAAGGGCGGTCCCGGAGACGTGCTCCTCCCGCCG
The DNA here is from genome assembly GCA_902766175.1 of uncultured Lachnospiraceae bacterium. Taxonomy (GTDB): domain Bacteria; phylum Bacillota; class Clostridia; order Lachnospirales; family Lachnospiraceae; genus Moryella. The sequence goes on along the minus strand of CACXCJ010000003.1, from coordinate 20,233 downwards.
CATGACGTTCAGGGTCTTCTGCACCTTGTCAGGGTGCCATACATCGTCCTGATCCGAGAACAGAAGATAGTCCGGGAGATCCGCCTCCCGGCCGCGCATCACCCGCGAGAGGGTGCTGAGAAAGTGCCGCGCGGCGCCGCCGGACGGAGTCTCCCGCCGGAACACCTGGATCCGGTCCGGATGCAGCCTCGCGAATCCCTCTGCAATCTCCGCAGTTCGGTCCGTCGAGCAGTCATCTGAAATAAGCAGACGGACACCCGGTTCCGTCTGCTCCAGGATGGATTCGATCTGGCGGGAAATGTATCTCTCCCCGTTGCAGCTGCAGAGAATCACAAAAATGCTCATTCAGTCCTCATGCTTTGCGGCATACTTCTCCGCCTGTGCGCGGATCAGCTCCGCGTCGTCAAAGTAGTTGATCTGCATCGCATCCTTCACCTCGTGAAGCGTCTGTGCCGCGATGGCGCGCGCCTTGTCGCTCCCCGCCTTCAGGATGTCGTAGACCGCCGGGATATCCTTCTCGTACTCGGCGCGCTTCCTGCGGATCGGCTCGAGCTCCTCCTGGACAATCTGCGTGAGGAACTTCTTCACCTTCATGTCCCCTACGCCGCCCTTCTGGTAGTGCTCCTTCAGCTCGTCGAGGCTCTGGTACTCCGGCCAGTAGCGCGCAAAGTGCTCCGGCCTGCAGAAGGCGTCGAGATAGGTGAACACCGTGTTGCCCTCGAGGTGCCCCGGGTCGGAGACGCGCAGATGCTGCGGGTCCGTGTACATGGTCTTGATCTTCGCCGTCACCTCGTCCGCGGAATCAGAGAGGTAAATACAGTTGCCCAGCGATTTCGACATCTTCGCCTTGCCGTCAATGCCCGGGAGCCGCCGCGCCGCGGCCTCTTTGGGGACCAGTGCCTCCGGCTCCACGAGAACTGGCTTATAAATCGAATTGAAGCGGCGCACGATCTCCCGCGCCTGCTCGATCATGGGAAGCTGATCCTCTCCGACCGGGACGGTCGTCGCCTTGAACGCGGTGATGTCTGAGGCCTGGCTGATCGGATAGGTAAAGAAGCCGACCGGGATGTCCGCCTCGAAGTTGCGGAGCTTGATCTCATTCTTCACGGTCGGGTTCCTCTGGAGCCGCGCAACCGTGACCAGATCCGAGTAGTAGAACGTGAGCTCCGTGAGCTCCGGAATCTGCGACTGAATGAAGAGAATGGATTTCTCCGGGTCAAGCCCCACGCTCAGGTAGTCCAGCGCCACCTCGATGATGTTCTGGCGGACCTTCTCGGGATTTGCGAAATTGTCCGTCAGCGCCTGCGCGTCCGCGATCATGATCATGGTGCGCTTGTATTCCCCGGAGTTCTGCAGCGCGACCCGCTGGCGGAGCGAACCCACATAGTGTCCCACATGAAGGCGCCCGGTCGGCCGGTCACCGGTCAGAATGATTTTGTCCATGAAATTCTCCCTCTCTGTTTCTTTCCCGTATTTTCTCAGGAGCCGCGCAGGGTTCTGCGCGGGCCTCCCGGATTTGTTCTGTCTGACTGAATCTGCCGGGCGGAATGCTCCTCCGCGCCGCACAGTCAGAAAAAGTATAGCACACTTCCGGAGCCGTGTCAGATTTCCTGCACAGAGCCCTCCTGCGCCGCCGGACCTTCCGCGGGCGCTGCCTCACCTCTCAGGCGCTTCAGCTCCGCCGCATTTCTCTCCCTGTTTTTCTTCCGCTCCGCGCTCTGCTGTCTCGACTTCTCCGCGTCCGCCTTCCGCCTCTGCCGCTCATTTCTCTCGAAATCCGGGTCCGGCTTCGAGATCATGACCGCGATGGAGCGCGGCGGCATGAGATAGAGATGCTGATCCGCGAGGACCGGCTCATTTCCCTCCGGCCAGAATGCATCGCCCGCATCGCGGGAGGTGTCCGCCGCAATATGCCACCGGAACCCCCGCTCCGGGTGCGGGATCGCGAACTCGTGCGGCTCCCAGTGCATGTTGTACATGACATAGAAGGAGCTGTCGCTTTTTCCCTCCGCATCCTTCGCGTAGTGTCCGCTGTAGAGAATGCCGAGCTGGCGCCTCCACGCCTCGAACTCCGGCTGCCAGGCGCGCGTCCCGTGGTAGGAGATGTCGGGAATGCCGCAGCCGTCCGGGTCCATGATCTCCGGCTCCTTCGCGTAATGAAAGGCGCGGTGCTTCTTCCGGAAGGAGATGCAGTTCTTCACGAAGCGGAGCAGGTCTCCGTTTCTCGAGGCGTCCCGCCAGTCGAGCCAGGAGACCTCATTGTCCTGGCAGTAGGCGTTGTTGTTCCCGCCCTGCGAGTTCCCGAACTCATCGCCCGCAAGAAGAAGCGGGGTCCCCTGGCTCAGAAACAGCAGAAGAAACGCGTTCCGGATCTGCCGCTTTCTCAGGCAGCGGACGGATTTCTTCCGCGTCGGCCCCTCGGCGCCGCAGTTCCAGGTGTAATTAAAATCCGTCCCGTCCCGGTTGTCCTCGCCGTTCGCCTCGTTGTGGCGCATCTCGTAGCTCACCGCGTCCCGGAGCGTGAATCCGTTCGTGTTCGCCATGAACTTGATGTCCGCCGCCTTCTGCGGGTTGCTTCTCGTGTGAAACATGAGCGCGTTCAGCATGCCCTCATCGCCCTTCAGGACCCGCCGCATCTCATGCTCAAAGTCCTCGCTGCACGACGCGAGCCTCCTGCTTCCGTCCGGCGGCAGGTCCGGCCAGCGCTCCGCGATGAGCTTTAAATCGGAGAGATAGGGGTCCGAGGCAAGCGCGGGCAGATCCGCCTTTCCCGTGATATGGAACCCGTCCACGCGGTAGAAGCGCGCCCAGAAGCGAAGTGCCTCCAGCACACAGGAGAGATTCTCCGACCCGTCGAAATAAAATTCCGGGATCACCTCGATCCCCGCGCGGTGAAGCTCCCGCACCATGCTTCGGAACTCCCCCGCCGGGTCCCGTCCCCTCCTCCTGCAGTAGGAGGCCTTCGGCGCGAAGCGGTACGCGGGGGCGTAGCCCCAGTAGTTCACCTTCACGGGCGGATTCTTCCCGGCCGAAAAGCTCCTGCCGCCCGGGAAACGCCCGGCGGCCGCGGGGTCCTGCACTGCCCCGCCCCATCCCCTCGGCATCATGAGCTCCTCGAACTCCTGGCACGGCATGAGCTCCACCGCGGTGATCCCGAGGGAGGTGAGATACGGTATTTTCTCGATGATTCCGTCAAAGGTCCCCTTCTGCGTGACGCCGCTGGTTCTCGATTTCGTGAAGCCCCGCACGTGGAGGCGGTAAATGACGCTGTCCTCGAGCGGCGTTTCCGGGCGGACGTCTCCCGACCAGTCAAACGGCTTTAAAAAGACCGGGGAGCGGAGCTCGCTGCCGTACTGCTCCGCCTTTCCGTAGGAATCCCGGCCGCTGAAGGAAAGCCCGCAGGGATCCGGAAGCGTGCGGCCGCAGCAGCGGAAGTTGTATTCCGCCGTCTTGAGGTCCTTAAGGCCCACGCCCCGCTTCTTAAGCTCCTCATACGTCACATCGAGCGACCACACCTTCCCGAGCCGCTCCTCTGGCGGAAAGGCAAGCTCAAGAAGCGGGGCTCTCTCATTCCTCCGGTAGAGAACCAGCGCACAGGAATCGCCGGGAAGGATCACATTCACATGGAATCCGGACGCGGTGGGCGTGAGGCCCATCGGATATGCCGTCCGCCTCTCCTCTGCCGCCTCCCGCGCCCTTTTCTCCCCGTTTCCGCTTTCCATTCTGTGCCTCCCCGATGATGTAACTTCCGTCAAGCGTTTTTCAAAGATCAATATCCAGTTCCACCGGGCAGTGGTCGCTGCCCGGAATCTCTGCGTGAATCACGGAGTCCCTGATCCGGTCCCGCAGGGAATCCGACACGATGAAGTAGTCGATGCGCCAGCCGATGTTCCTGTCCCGCGCCCGCATCCGGTAGGACCACCAGCTGTAGGCATCCTTTTTTTCCGGATACAGATAGCGGAAGGTGTCGGTGAAGCCGGACGAGAGAATCCGCGTCATCCGCTCGCGCTCCTCATCGGAAAAGCCGGCATTGCCGTGGTTCGTGTCCGGGTTCTTCAGATCGATCTCCTCGTGCGCGACATTCAGGTCCCCGCAGAAGATGACCGGTTTTTTCTCCGAGAGGCCCTTGATGTAATGAAGAAAGTCCTCCTCCCATCTCATGCGGTAGTCGAGGCGCTTAAGCTCCTGCTGGGAATTCGGCGTGTAACAGGTGAGAAACCAGTACTCCGGAAATTCCGCCGTGAGGAGCCTTCCCTCTCGGTCGTGCTCCTCGATCCCCATCCCGCAGGTCACGCGCAGCGGCTTTTCCTTCGTCCACAGCGCGACGCCGGAGTACCCCTTTTTCTCCGCGTAATTCCAGTAGTCGTAGTAGCCCGGCAGGTAGAGATCGATCTGTCCCTCCTGGAGCTTTGTCTCCTGCACGCAGAAGATGTCCGCGTCCAGGTCCCGGAAGACATCCAGAAAATTTTTGTTCGCACAGGCGCGGAGACCGTTCACATTCCAGGACACAAATTTTTTCATGAACTCCCTCTTCAGTCGTCGGACTCGTCTGATTCGCTGACCGTGTACGTGAATCTCTTGCGGGCCATCGCATCGCTCTCGAGATACGCGTCGTAGGTTGTGATCTTGTCGACCAGCTTTCCGTTTATGATCTCCATGATGCGGTTCGCCGTGGTCTCGACGATCTCGTGGTCCCGGGAAGAGAAGATCAGGACGCCCGGGAACTTGACCAGGCCGGTGTTCAGCGCCGTGATCGCCTCCATGTCCAGATGGTCGGTCGGCTCATCCAGGATCAGGACATTCGCTCCGCTGATCATGAGCTTTGACAGCATCACCCGCACCTTCTCGCCGCCGGACAGGACCTTCACCTTCTTCATGCCGTCATCGCCCGCGAAGAGCATGCGCCCCAGGAAGCCGCGGACGTAGGTCGCGTCCTTGATCTCGGAGTACTTTGTGAGCCACTCGACGATCGTCTCATCGCCGGAAAAATCCTTTGTGTTGTCCTTCGGGAAGTAGGACTGCGTCGTCGTAAGGCCCCACTTGTAGCTGCCCTCATCCGGCTCTATCTCCCCGGCGAGGATCCTGAAGAGCGTCGTCTTCGCGCGCTCGTTCGGTCCGACGAGCGCCACCTTGTCCGTGCGGTTCAGCGTGAAGCTGATGTGATCCAGCACCTTCACGCCCTCCACCGTCTTCGTCAGGTCCTTTACCGTCAGAACCTCATTGCCGATCTCTCTCGACGGCCGGAAGTCGATGAACGGGTACTTCCGGGAGGACGGCCGCATCTCATCGAGCTGTATTTTCTCCAGCGCTCTCTTCCGGCTCGTCGCCTGCTTGGACTTCGAGGCGTTCGCGGCGAAGCGCTGAATGAATTCCTTCAGCTCCTTGATCTTCTCCTCCTTCTTGCGGTTCGCCTCCTTCATCTGCCGCACCATGAGCTGGCTGGACTCGTACCAGAAGTCATAGTTGCCGGCGTAGAGCTGAATCTTCCCGTAGTCGATGTCCGCGATCATGGTGCAGACCTTGTTCAGGAAGTAGCGGTCGTGCGAGACCACGATGACCGTGTTCTCGAAGTTGATGAGAAACTCCTCAAGCCAGGCAATCGCATCGAGATCCAGGTGGTTCGTCGGCTCGTCCAGAAGAAGGATGTCCGGGTTCCCGAACAGGGCGCGCGCAAGCAGCACCTTCACCTTGAGCGCGCCGTTCAGGTCCTGCATCAGGGAGTAGTGATAGTCCGTCTCAACCCCGAGACCGTTCAGGAGATTTGCCGCGTCGCTCTCCGCGTCCCAGCCGTTCATGTTCCCGAACTCGGTTTCCAGCTCCGCCGCGCGGATGCCGTCCTCATCGGAGAAATCCTCCTTCGCGTAGAGCGCCTCCTTCTCCTTCATGATGTCGTAGAGCCGCTGGTTTCCCATGATGACCGTGTCCATGACGGTGTACTGGTCATATTTGAAGTGATCCTGCTCCAGGAAGGAGAGGCGCTGTCCGGGCGTGATCGTGACACTCCCGTTCGTGGACTCCAGCTGGCCGGAAAGAATTTTCAGGAATGTCGATTTTCCGGTGCCGTTCGCGCCGATGAGACCGTAGCAGTTGCCCTCGGTAAACTGAATGTTGACGTCCTCGAAGAGGGCCTTCTTTCCGACGCGGAATGTGATGCCGTTTGCACTGATCATGAACTACCTTCTCCTTCAAAGCTGAATCGGAATCTGCTGCCGGGCCTCTTCCGCCTGCCCGTCAGATCCCGCTGTCCTCAAATTTCATCTTCCGGTCCGCCGGAAGCCGCCGGCTCCCGAACGAGCGTGTGTCCTCGTAGACGATTCTGCCGCCGCAGATCGTGAGCAGGACCTTTCCGGTGAGGCTCTTTCCGAGCCACGGTGAGTTGGTCGCCTTGCTCTGCGGGACGAGATAGGTCCAGCGGAGATCCGGGTCGAAAAGCACCAGGTCGGCGGCTCCCTCCTCCCGGACGGAACCGGCCTCGAGACCGTAGAGCCGCGCGGGCTGCGTGCTCATGCGGTCTATGAGCTGCGGGAGCGTCAGATACCCGGGCTTCACCAGGTTCATGAGCCCCAGGGCAAAGCTCGTCTCGAGCCCCGTCATCCCGCTCGGCGCTTCCGTGAACGGGCGGTCCTTCTCCGCCTTTGCGTGCGGCGCGTGGTCCGTCGCGATCACGCCGATCGTGCCGTCCTGCAGCCCGCGGATGATGGCCTGCCGGTCCTCCTCCAGCCGGAGCGGAGGATTGACCTTCGCGCTGGTCCCGTAGAGCTGCACTGCCTCCTCCGTCAGGGAGAAGTGGTGCGGTGTCGCCTCCGCCCAGACGCGCGCGCCGTTTCTCTGCGCCGCCCGGACCAGATCCACGCTCTCCTTCGCGCTGATGTGCTGAATCACGACTGTGGCCCCGGTCTGCTCCGCAAGCTTTACGTCGCGCTCCACCATGGTGGTCTCCGCCATCCGGTCGGCTCCCGTGAGTCCCATTTTCTCCGCAACAGGGCCGTGGTTGATGCCGGGCTCCGTGATATACTTCGGGTCCTCCTCGTGGAAGGAGAGCGGGAGCTTCAGGCGTCTCGCCGTGAGCATCGCCGTCTTCACAAGCTCCGCGTCAAGAAGCGGGTGCCCGTCATCCGTGAAGCCGACGGCACCGCACTCCTTCATGAGGCGCATGTCAACCAGTTCCTTCCCCTCAAGCCCCTTCGTCACGGCCGAGCAGCTGTACACGTGGATCGGCGCCCTCCGGCCCCTCCGGATCAGGTCCACGAGCGTGTCCTCATTGTCCACGACGGGATTCGTGTTCGCCATGCAGACCACCGAGGTGAATCCGCCCGCCGCTGCCGCCGCCGCGCCGCTCATGACATCTTCCTTGTACGTGTACCCCGGGTCGCGGAAGTGCACGTGGCCGTCCACAAACCCCGGCGCCGCGCAGAGGCCGCTGCAGTCAAGGATCGCGAGCACCTCCCCCTTCGCCCGGGCAATGAGCCGCGCGTCAAGCTCCAGCGCCTCCCCGATGCGGATGATTTTCTCCTCCGCGATCAGGATGTCCAGCGTCTGGTCCGTCCTCGACGCCGGGTCGATGAGCCGGACATTTTTCAGCATGATCATAAGTCAAATTCCTCTCCGGCCGTGCCGGTCCCGAGAATCCGGTCCGCGTACTCCGCCGCGCACGGCATGCTCCTCATGCGGCCGATGACGGAGGGGTCCCCGAAGAGATGCATCGGGAACACATGCGCCGCGCCGACTGCCTTCATGTACTCATCCATCCCCATCCAGAAGAACTCCCCGAGCCGCGAGTCCAGCGGGATGAATGCGAGATCCGGAACGTGGCTGTCCTTTTTCACGAGATACGCGATCTTTCTGAGAGCCGCGGTGTACCCCTCCCGCTGCTCCCTGTTGAAGGCCTGATCCTCCTCATCCCAGTGCCAGTCGTTCAGGTCCCCCGCGTGGTAAATCCGCACGTCCCCGGCGTCGACCAGAAATGCGACGCCCTCGTCCGTGGAGCGGTACGTGTGAAGTTCAAGGATGGTCCTTCCGCGCTTCCTCCCGGCCGCCGGGTCCTCGACGAGCCGGGAGACTGCCGCCGCGCTGTCCGGCCCCACGAAGCGGACGTGGCCGCGCGCTCTCTCCGGGACGCTGCTTTCCGGAATGTCGTCCGAGAGAAAGAAGGTCACGTCCTCCGTCCGGTCCAGATACGTGAAGATTTTCCCTGTGTAGTGGTCCTCGTGCGCGTGGCTCACGAAGATAAAGAGCGGCTTTTCCGGATCCGCCTCCGGGAGCTCCCCCTTGTAATAGTCAAAGAGGAGCGACATCTCCGGAAGATCCACGAAAAATCCGCTGTGTCCGATAAATTTTACCTTCATGAAGCCTCCATTTTCCAGCAGTTTCCCTGCCGCATCTGTCCCGTCCTGGTTCCTTTCAGTATGCAGCCGCCGCGCAGGCAGGACAGCGCTCACTGCTTCTCCGCCGCCTCAAGCCTTCCCGTCTCCTCGATCTCGGAGATCATGGCGACGCGCCTCGCGTGCTTCCCGCCGAGGTACTCCGCATTCAGCCACTCGTCGACGATCATCTTCGCGAGCTCCACGCCCACCACGCGCGCGCCGAAGGCGATCATGTTCGCGTTATTGTGCATCTTCGCGAGCTTCGCGCTGTAGGGCTCGCTGCACACCGCTGCGCGGATGCCCTTCACCTTGTTCGCCGCGAGGGAGATTCCGATTCCCGTCCCGCAGATCAGGACGCCTCCGTCCACCTCGCCGGATGCGACCAGCTTTGCCGCCCTGTAGCCCGCGATCGGATAGTCAAAGCTCTCCGTGGAGTCCGTCCCCACATTGACCACTTCGATTCCCTTGTCCTCCAGGTATTTCATGATCTGGTTCTTCATCTCGACCGCGGCATGGTCATTTCCAATCACAAGTTTCATCGTGTTTTCTTCTCCTTGAGATCCTGTCAGTTCATTTTCTGAGCGCCTCTGCTGCCGGCACTCCGTATCCTGGTGTTCCTGCGGGTATCCCGCCCCGGAAAAAGTCCGGGGCCGATGTTTTCTATATCCCGCTCTTCCTGCGGGAATGCAGGAATGACTCTCCCTCACTCTCCCAGAAGCTTCTTCCGCGCCTCCTCATAGCCGGGCTTCCCGAGAAGCGCGAACATGTTGCTCTTGTAGCTCTCGACGCCCGGCTGGTTGAACGGATTCACGCCGAGGAGATATCCGCTGATTCCGACCGCGAACTCGAAGAAATAGAACAGTTCGCCGAGGGAGTACTCGTCCTGCGCGGGGATATTGACCTTCATGACCGGCACGCCGCCCGCGATGTGCGCGAGGATGGTTCCGTTCATCGCGTTCTTGCAGACAAAATCCATGTTCTTTCCAGCGAGGTAGTTCAGGCCGTCAAGATTCTCCGGGTCGGCTTCGATGAGAAGCTCATTCTTCGGCTTCTCGACGCTCAGCACGGTCTCCATCATGATCCGCGCACCGTCCTGAATGAACTGGCCCATGGAGTGGAGGTCCGTCGTCAGGTTCACGGAGTGCGGAAGAATTCCCTTCTGATCCTTGCCCTCGCTCTCGCCGAAGAGCTGCTTCCACCACTCGGAAATCATGGCGAGACTCGGCTCGTAATTCGCGAGGATCTCCACGCTCTTCCCCTTCTGATGGAGAATGTTCCGGCTCACCGCGTAGCGCATGGCGTCATTGTTCTCGAACTCATCGTCCAGCGCACGCTGCCTCTGTGCCGCTGCGCCCTCCATGAGCCTGTCAATGTCCGCGCCGCTCACGGCGATCGGAAGAAGCCCCACGGCTGTAAGGACGGAGAAGCGCCCGCCGATATCGTCCGGAATCACGAAGCACTCATAGCCCTCCTTGTCCGCGAGCGTCTTCAGGGCGCCCCGCGCGCGGTCGGTCGTCGCGTAGATCCGCTTCGCCGCCTCCGCCTTCCCGTACCTCTGCTCGAGAATCTTCTTGAACACGCGGAAGCTGATCGCGGTCTCGGTCGTGGTGCCGGACTTCGAGATCACGTTGATGGAAAAGCTCCGGTCCCCGATCACGTCGATCAGGCCGTTCATGTACTGGCCGGACATATTGTTTCCGACAAAGTAGATTTCCGGCGTCTTCCTCATGGAGCGGGGAATGTTGTTGTAGAAGCCGTGACGCAGGAACTCGATCGCCGCGCGCGCACCGAGGTAGGAGCCGCCGATGCCGGCGACGATCAGGACCTCGGAATCCTCCTGGATTCTCTTCGCAGCCTTCTTGATCCGCTCAAACTCCTCCCTGTCGTAATTCACCGGAAGGTCAATCCAGCCGTGGAAGTCACTCCCCACGCCGGTGTGGTTCACAAGCTGGTCGTACGCGGTCTCCGCGGCCGCTTTCATCTGGGAAACCTCTCCTGCCCCGACGAACTTCCTGAGATAGGAATCATCAAATGTCACGTATGCCATTTTCTCCACGCTCCTTTGATTGGATGGAAACTACATTTTCACCGCCATTCTACCATACATCGCGGGACAAAAAAACTCTCTCCGCCCTGTCAAATCTCTCCCTCCGGGCCTTCCGGCGCAGAAAGGCGCCGGTACACCAGCTTCCCCAGAAGCTCATACCCGAGGGAGTTAAAGTGCAGGCCGTCAAACAGGAGGCTCCCCGGCGTCCGTCCCGCGCGCATGTCCTCCAAGTCTGTCTCTGTCGGGGAAATTCCCGCATCCCGGAGCGCTTCCGTACACATATAGGTGCGGACATCCAGAAAATTCCGGCCGAAAAAGGCGGAAAATTTTTCTTCCTCCTCCTTTAGAAACCGCGTGTCTCCGAGATGCAGGCCGAGCACCAGACAGCGGCCGGAAGCGGCCCGGTAAAAGCTCAAGAGCACGCGATACTGGAGCATCAGCTCGTCGACCGTTTCAAACTGTCCGTTCGCTCCCATGAGTGCAATCGGCAGATAATTGCGGTAGCGCCTGGCGGCAGCCGTTTCGATCCGGGTTCCGGCAGGATATTCCACGCCTTCCGCGCCGCGGAAAACGGCGCCCGCCGCTCCTCCGAAGCGCTCCGTCTCCCCGCCCGGCCTCCGGATCTCCTCCGCCCGGAAGCAGTAGCGCTCCCCCGCAAAGAGTCCGCCCTCCAGCGTGAGCCGCCCGCCGATTTCTGTCCCGTCCGGGGCCGTGAGCCAGACCTTTTCAAGTCCCGCATCCCCGTAAACCAGCGGGCAGATCTCCCCGCCCGCCGGGGACGCAAAGGATACCGGAACCGGATAGCCGTCCGGTTTCACCGTGAGTTTCTCCGTGAGACGGAACGGCACCGCGCCTGTCCGGCCGAGAATCGTCACCGTGTCCTCTCCATTTACCCCGAGATTCACCACCTCCGGAGCAATTCTGCCCTCCTCCGCCGCCCTTTTCCTGAGGCACTCCGAGAGCACTGCCGGGTAGCTCCGGCCTCCGCCGCCAAACCCCGCCGTGAGGCTGTCCCCGATGCAGACAATCCCCTGTTCTCCTGCGGCGGTATCTTCCTTTTTCTGTCCTGCACTCATAAAATCTTCCCCCCTCTTCCTGCGGCGCGTCTTGCTGCATCCCGCAATCCGTGCTAGAATCCCGGAAAGCAGCGCACATTTCTGAAAGACCCGGAGGCCCCGATGAATACAAAAGATTCCGCACCGACTTCAAGAAATCCCAGACTTAAGCCCCTCACAGAAAATATCCTTCTGGTCGGCTTCATGGGGACCGGCAAGACAAGCGTCGCGGAGTATCTGAGCCGCTCTCTCTCTCTTGACGCGGTGGATACGGACCAGATGATCGTAAGCCGGACCGGAGAATCCATCCCCGGCCTCTTCCGCTCCCACGGCGAGGCATATTTCCGGGATCTGGAGACGGAGACACTCCGCTCCCTGATCGGCCGGAAGCACCTCATCGTTTCCTGCGGCGGAGGGATCACGCTCCGCGCGGAAAATGTCGACCTCATGCGGAAAATCGGCGTCACGGTCTGGCTCACCGCCACCCCGCAGACGATCTACGAAAGGGTCCGCACCAGCGCGGACCGTCCGCTCTTAAACGGCCGCATGAACGTCCCTTACATCGCAGAACTCCTGGCGGAGCGCCTCTCCCGCTACGAGAGGGCCTCGCAGGTCGAGGTGCCGACCGACGGTCTCGCAGTTCCGGAGGTCTGCGCGCTCCTCACGGAGCGCGTCAGCTCCTACACCGGGTGACCGCGCGCGTACGGACCTTTTCTCCAATCCGGTGCGCCCGAAGCACCTCTTCAAGGGGTGACCGGCGCGCACGCAGGGACAGGACACCGGACTGAACTGCTGAAGTCCGGTGCATCTTTTACCCCGCAAACAGGAGACCGTCAAACACCTCGTCAATCGGCCGCCCGTCGATGAGATCCGGCCACCCTTCCGGGTTTTCTGTAAGAAGCGCGAGGTAGAGCGTCCCGTCATCCGCGGAGAGCCACACCTTCTTGTCTCCGTCCGTGTACTGAATCGAGAGATTCGTGCCCGCAGGAACCGTGACCTCCTCCCCCTCCGAAAAGGCGTTCCAGTCAGACCGCCGCATCCGGACATCCGCCTTTGTTCTCAGGCGGATGTGATTTGACGCCTCGTAGATCCCGCCGTCCGGGACGGGAACTCCCGTGTCGTCCACATAAAAGGTCCGGATTCCGCCGTAAGTACTGAGAACCTGCATCCTTCTCTCGAGCCGGACGGCATCCGGATTCGCCGGCTCCGCGGTCCGGTAGGTGTCCGGCGTGTCCTCCGTGCGCGCGCCGCTCTCCTCCGGATCCCGGAACATGTTCTCGGTCTCCGTGTTCCGCATGGCAGGCGCCACGCCGTCCAGCTTTCCGGACAGAACCGGTTCTCCGCCGCTCAGGTCGTACACATAGAGCGTCGTCCAGTCATTCTCCTCGCGGGCAAAGATCCAGAGGAAACGGTCCGCTCCCCGCTCGACGAGATACGGCGTCCAGCCGTAGCAGCTCTCCTCCAGGCTTACCGACCCAGGGTGCTCCGGATTTTCCCCCTGCTTCCAGTACTGAAGCGCAATCCGGCTGTACATGCCGCTTTCATCCGGCTCTCCGGTCAGCCGGTAGTCCCGGACCGTGCCGTCCGAAGTCCTGCTGGAAATAGTCTCGTACGCGCCGCACTTATAAATGCTGTCCTCCGGCGCGTTCTGCCCGCGGCCGGTGAAGAGCCCCGGGTCGTCCTCAAAGTAAAGCTCCGCATTCTGTGCGCCGGCCGCATAGGGCGCCAGCGCGTACGGCGCAAACCAGAAGCGGACGCCGTCTTTTTCCAGCGTCCAGACGTAGTCCGCCGCCTTGTACGTCTTCAGGGTCTCCGCAATGTCCTCAAAGGCGGCGTCCTCAAGCTCCGGATACGCCTTCAGAAGCGCCTTCTTCAGTGCCTCCGGAAGCTTCTCCGGGTCGGAGATCACATCCGTGAGGGAGATCTCTCTTCCGGTCTCCGGGTCAAGATTCACCGACACGAACCCCGTATTCGGGTGCGCTCCCCCGTAGAAGCTTGAGATCTCCGCAAGGAAGCTCAGGGCCTCCGTGTCCGCGCGGCGTATTCCGATGTCAGATTCCACATAATATGGATACACGCCGTCTGCGGTCATGCCGTCCGCCATGGACTGCATTTCGTCAAAGGCCTTTTTTTTCTGCTCTCCGTTCCAATCCTCCAGCGCATCGTCGAGGCGCTTCCACTGCATCATCCCGTCGTCCGTGAGATGCACCTGCGCGATCTCAGCAGTTGCGGCCGCTGTGTCGTCATTCCCGGTGACAGCGGGATTATACCAGATCCGCGTGTACTGACCGGTCTCGACCTCGAGCGGCTCCCCCTCCTCATAGCCCCAGTCGGGGTCTGCCCAGGTTCTGTCGGATTCTGCATCGCCGGAGTTTTCCGCGCTCTCCGCATTTTCCCTCTGTTCTGTTCCGCCCTCTGCGCTCTCAGCAGAGGTTTCCGAGGCTGCCTCAGAGTTCTGCGCCGCGCTTCTCTCCGCGGAGGTCTCCGCCGGTGTGCCGGAGCCTCCTCTTCCACCGCAGGATGCAAGCAGAAGGAGCATGATGGAAAGCGCAAGAGAAACCGGGCCTGCCGGCTTCCTCTGCCACCTGTTTCCTCTCATTCCGCTCTCTGTTTTCTCTGCATTCATGGTGCCTCCTTTCTTCCGGTCTCACTCCGCCGCTTTTTCCCCGGCGTTTTCTCCGCTTCCTCTCCTTCTCCGGATCCGGATTCCGTTCACCGTCACATTGTCTGCCACCGGGATGAGGAAATACTCCATCCCGTCAATCTCCCGGGTCTCGATCAGCTCTGACGCCTCGCTCAGAACCTCCAGCTTCATGTGGTCGGATTTCACCGAGAGCGTCTTCGGCGCAGCGACATTGTCCGCGAGAATGGGCTCCGCCCCGCTGCCCACCACCTTCTGGTAGGTCTCTCTCGCCCGCTCAGCGGCCTCCGGCGCCGCGCCGCTCTCCGTAAGGATCGCGGCGAGACTTCCGCCGTCGAGATACGCCTGCTCGCCGGCCTCCTTCTCCTCTTCGACAATTTTATTCACCGCGTCGTTCACGTTCCGGACGCTCTCGTAGCTGCAGTCCGCCCCGAGGCTCTGCTCCACAATCTCCCGGAACACATCTCTCTCGGCGCTCTCGCCGCGCGGGAGCTCGATTCCCAGAAGCCCCGCAGCGAGCTCCTCGTGCCGCGACTTCTCATTTTTCGCGTACCAGAGCGCCGCGTGAAGATCGGTGCTCCGGTCATTGAACGCGGGGTAGAGAAACCCCGTCTCCGGCATCTGCACGCCCCAGTTCTCGGTGCGGCTTAAGAAGGTCTGCTCCTCGCTGTCATAGCAGAGCCCGTCGCGGAGGAGCTTCACCGGACAGACGGACAGAAGCAGGAAGCTGTACACATAATCCGAGGAGTCCCGCAGAGCCGCTCCGTCCGTCGTGCGGCCCGGAATGTCGTAGATCCCGTGCGCAAGAAGCAGGAGATATTTTTCTGACATCCTGAGCGTCTCCGTGACCTCCCCGAAGAAGGACCGGATCCTCTCCGGGTCCTGAAGGCCGCTCCTTAAAAGCGCCTGGAGCTTCTCCGCGCGGCCGCCCTCCTTCTCCTCCTGAAGCGGAAACGAGAGGTTTAAAAGCGTCCGGCCTATACGGCCGGAGAGCGTCTTCCGGAATATTTCACAGTAGCGGAACAGTTCCTCGTCCGCAAGCGAGTGAAAGCTGTCTGTAAGCTCCGTGATGAGCTCCCCCTTCTCATCGATATAGCAGCCGCACATGCGGTCAATCCGGCAGTCGTTCTTCTCCAGAATGCGCCGGATTTCATTGACTTCCTTTTTGTTCATTTTTTTCGTGATCTCTTTTCTGTTCTTCTCTGCTCGTTTTCCTTATCCGGGAACACTGGTTCCGGACCGAGTATATCAGCCGGCCGATTCCGCCACAAGAAAGGAATCCTGAAGATTCTGGTAGATTCCCTTTAAGTTTCCGGCATGCCTGCGCCTCCCCGCTCACGCCCCGCCAAACAGCCGCTTTCTCAGCCGGAAATAGGCGGTGAGCACCAGAACTCCCGTGAGGACCCAGGTCGCGAAGTAAACATAGAGGAGGGACGAAAATGTCCCGAACCTTGGAAATACCGCCGCCGTCCACACCAGGCGGAAGAGACAGGTGCCGATCAGGCAGAGCACCGTCGGGAGGAAGGAATGCCCCATGCCGCGCATCGCACCGCCCGCAACCTCGTAGCTCGCCGCGATCCACTGCACAAGAAGCACGCAGTCCATGCGCTCCCGGGCAAATGCAGCGACCGCCGGGTCCTCGGTGAAAATCCCGATGAGCGCGCCCCGGAATACCCAGCAGAGAGCATTGCAGGCGCCGCAGGACAGCGCGCCGCCCGCAAGGCTGATCCGGAACACACTCCGGCACCGGCCGTACTTTCCCGCTGCGAAATTCTGGCTCGTGAAGGTCATGCATGTCTGCGCAAAGGCCCCGATCAGAAAGGCACAGATGTACTCAAAGGTGAGCGCCGCCGCACTTCCCGCCACGGCATCTGACCCGAAGCTGTTGATCCCGGTCTGAATCACCGCGTTGGAGAGGGAAAAGAGGGTCCCCTGAAGTCCCGCCGGCACGCCGATCTGAAGCATCCTGACAAGCGGCTCCCGCGTGATCCGGGCATCCCGGATACGGAAGCGAAACGGCTCCTTCTCGCGTGAGAGCATCCGGAGCACGAGATACGCGCTCGCGCCGTTTGAGACCGAGGTCGCGATCGCCACTCCCGCGACATCCAGATGAAACACGATGACCAGCAGAAGATTCAGGAGGACATTCAGGATGCCCGCAGCCGTCAGCGCGTAGAACGGCCGGTCGGAGTCCCCCATGCTCCGGAGCACGGCGGCCCCGTAATTGTAGAGAAGCAGAAACGGCGTCCCCAGGAAGTAGATCCGGAGATAAAGGACTGCGTCCCCGAGGACATTCTCCGGGGTGCCGAGAAGCGTGAGCAGGAACCGGGCAGAGAAAAGCCCCGCGAACAGGAGCAGAATCCCCGTGAAGAACGCGGCCGTGATCACAGTGTGCACCGCCGCGCTGATCCGCTCCCTCCTTCCGCTGCCGATGAGGGAGGAAATGACGACATTCGCTCCGACAGAGATCCCGATGAAGAGCGAGACTGCGAGGTTAATGACGGCGCCGCTGCTTCCGACCGCCGCCATGGCACCGCTCCCCGCGAAGCGCCCCACAACCGCGGTGTCCGCCGCGTTGAAGAGCTGCTGAAGGATGCTGCTCAGCGCGAGAGGGAGCGCGAACCGGACAATCTTTCCGGCGAGCGGCCCGCTCAGCATATCGATCTCAGAGCCGCCGGCACTGCCGGCGGCGGCATGGCCATCCCCGGCTGTCCGGTGGTCACGGACCCACGGCATCTCTTTCACGTTCTCTCATCCCCGCTCTCTGTCACGGCACCTGAGGCGCCGTTTTTCTGCGCAGCGCTGTCCGGTGCAGCCGCCGCTTTCCCCGCCGCACGCCGCTTCGTCTCCGCGTCACGCTTCACCGCCTGCTTCCCGAAACGGCAGAGGTCGGCCAGGCAGCATTTCCCGCACTGCGGCCTCCGGGCGATGCACACCTCCCGCCCGTGCTGCACCAGCCGGTGGCAGAGATCATTTCCCTCCTCCGGCGGAATGATCTGCCAGAGAAGCTTCTCCACCTTCGCGGGCTCCCGCACATCGTCCACAAACCCGATGAGATTGGACAGGCGGATGCAGTGCGTGTCCGTCACGATTGCGGGCTTCCCGAACACATCCCCCATGACGAGATTCGCGCTCTTTCTCCCGACCCCCGGGAGCGAGAGCAGCTCGTCGAAATCGTCCGGGACCATGTCATTGTACTTTTCGTGCAGGACCTTCATGCAGCGGGAAATGTCCCGCGCCTTGCTCGGCCCCAGGCCGCAGGGCCTCACGATCTCCTCGATTTCCTCCACCGGGGCCGCCGCGAGGGCCGCGACCGTCGGAAACTTCGCATAGAGCCGCGGCGTGACCTCATCGACCCGCTTGTCCGTGCACTGCGCGGCAAGGCGCACGCTCACAAGGAGCTGCCACGCGTCCCGGTAGTCCAGCGTGCACTTCGCCCCCGGGTACTGCTCCTTAAGACGCGCGATCACCTGTTCCGCGAGCGCGCGGCGCCCCGCGAGATCCGCCGGCTCTCCTGCACCGTTGTGCCTCTGCTCCGGAGCCGCACCGCTGCCGCCCTTCCTTCCCGCAGCGGCTCCGCTGCTCTTTTTTCTCTCCGCTGCCGCGCGTCCGTCTCTCTTTTCTGCCACTGTCCGCCTCCCCCGCAGGATAATCTGCTGCCGCACCGAACTCTTCCCATGTGCCGTCCGGCCTGTTTCTATGTCCGGGAAGGTCTCCTTATCGTTTTCCCTGTGCGGTAAATCGATTTTACTGTATCCCTTATAAGACGTCAAATTCAGCTCCGAGGCAGACCCGGTGTCTTCCCGCGGCACTTTTTGTCTTTGCTTTCTCCGTATGCTATAATTCCTGTATTGTTTCTCCGGCGGTTTTTCAAATCATGCGCGTCCCGAAGCATGCGGCCTCAGGCCCGTGATCCGACTCACGATGCCCTGCGCACACTTTCCCGGCCGCCTGCCCCGCCGGATTGTCTTTTCAGGAGGATTTTATGAACGGTGCGGAAGCAATGGTGAGCTGCCTGAAGCAGGAGGGCATCACCACATTATTCGGTTACCCGGGCGTCGCAATCGCCCCATTCTTTGATGCGCTCTATCAGGACGGAAGCATCCGCGGCATCCTGGTCCGCCAGGAACAGGCGGCTGGACACGCCGCGAGCGGCTACGCGCGGATCTCCCGCAGGCCGGCGGTCTGCGTCACCTCGTCCGGTCCCGGCGCGACGAACCTCATCACGGCGCTCGCGACAGCCTACGCGGATTCCATCCCGCTGATCGCCGTCACCGGGCAGGTGAATTCCGCCCTCCTGGGACGTGATGTCTTCCAGGAAGCGGACATGCGCGGCGCCACGGAATCTTTCGTGAAGTACAGCTATCTCGTGAAGAACGCTGACGACATCCCCCGCATTTTCCGCGAGGCGTTCTACATCGCCTCGACCGGCCGGCAGGGGCCGGTCCTGATCGACATTCCGTGCGACGTGCAGATGGCGCAGCTGAAAAAGGCGTTCTCCTACCCGGAGGAGGTCTCGATCCGCGGCTACAAGCCGAACGTAAAGGGCAACAGCCTCCAGATGGCACGCGTCATCGCGGCGATCAACAAGGCGAAGAAGCCGCTGATCTGTGCGGGCGGCGGCGTGATCCTCGGAAACGGCGAGGAGAGCGTGCGCGCCTTCTGCGAAAAGTACCGGATCCCGATCGTCACCACCATGATGGGCATCGGCGTGATCCCGAAGACACACCCGCTCTACTTCGGCATGCTCGGGAACAACGGAAAGCCCTACGCGAACAATGCCGTAGCCCAGAGCGATCTCCTGATCATCGCCGGCGCGCGCGTCGCGGACCGCGCGGTGCCGCGGCCGGAAAACCTCGAGCGGCGCGTGAACATCATCCACATCGACATCGACAGCGCTGAAATCGGGAAAAACCTGGGCCCGACCATTCCGCTGGTCGGCGACGTGAAGAGCATCTTTGACCAGCTTCTGAAGGAGGACATCCGCATAGACACGGAGGCCTGGATCCGCCAGCTCGAGGTGATAAAGCTCCGCACGGTGGATCACCGCATCTTCAGCGACATCCTGGTAAACCCGATGCTCCTGGTGCAGCACCTCTCCCGGAAGATGGAGGACGATGCGGTCTATGTGGCCGATGTCGGACAGAACCAGCTCTGGTCGGCAGACAACTACATCATGAAGAACGGCCGCTTCCTGACGAGCGGCGGCATGGGCACCATGGGCTACTCCATCCCGGCCGCCATCGGCGCAAAGATCTGCGCGCCCGCGCGTCAGGTCGTCGCGGTGTGCGGCGACGGCTCCTTCCAGATGTCCATGTACGAGCTCGCGACCATCGCCGTGAACAAAATCGACGTAAAGATTCTTGTCGTGAAGAACCGCTACCTGGGTCTCGTGCGGGAGCATCAGGAAAAGGTGTACGACGGCCGGTACGCATGCGTCGAGCTCTTCGACTACCCGAAGTACGACAAGATTGCGGAAGCCTATGACATGTCCTATTTCGAGTGCAGCAGCAACGAGGCGCTGGATGAGACCCTGGACCGCTTTCTCGCGGCGAAGGGCGCCTGTCTCATGGTCTGCAATGTGGACAGCATGAACAACACAAAGTGAGGGAGGGGATTCTTTTATGAAAGGAATTTTTTCTGTTCTCGTCGAGAACCGCGATGGCGTACTCTCCCAGATCTCCGGTCTGTTCGCGAGAAGGGGCTTCAACATCGACAGCCTCGCCGTGGGAGAGACCGAGCGGCACGATATTTCGAGTATGACCATCGTCTCGACCGGAGACACGAGAACCATCGACCAGATCGAGAAGCACCTGAATAAAAAGGTGGATGTGATCAAGGTCCGCCGCCTGGAGGAGGCATCCTCCGTACAGCGCGAGCTCATGCTGATCCGCGTCGCGCACTCCGCGCAGACCCGCTCCTCCTTAATCGAGCTCTGCAGCGTGACGGGCGCAAAGATCGTCCACTTCGCGCCGAAGAGCATGGTGATCGAGCTCGAGGCTGCCCCGGACGTCATCACGGACTTCATCGAGCTGGTCAGAAGCTTCGGGATCCTCGAGATCCAGCGCACCGGCACCATCTGCATGAGCAGGGAGTAAAGTGCTCGCCATAAGTGCAGCAGCTCACT
>CACXCJ010000002.1 GCA_902766175.1 uncultured Lachnospiraceae bacterium | reverse complement strand
GCATGTTGTCGATGGAGAAGATGGGCTTCGTTCTGCGTGTGCGGCGGTGTGTTTTCGGCCGCTGCTGTGGGCCGCCCATTCCGCCGAACAGATCGCCGAGGTTGAGGAAGCTGATGGAAGGACCTTTTGGACCTTTTCCGTCCTCCTCCTTCTTGTCGTGCTGTCCGTCATCCTGGCCATCTTCGCTGTCCGCTGTTTCTTCCGGTGCGGCAGTTCCGCTGCCGTTCTTCTCTGCGGAGCTTTTCGCGTCTCCGGGATTCTGTCCTGTCAGTCCGCCGATCGTCCGGAGCATCATGTTATTGAACTCCTGCATGGCGGATGGATCAGACAGCAGACGGCTGTAGTCAAAAGACGCCGCCATATTCATCATTTTCTGCATGCAGTCGCTGCAGACCGGCATTCCGTTCGGCATATGAACCATCGGACCCGCATCTGCGGACGACCGGTGACAAATGGCACAGTATTCCATCCGGGCGTTTCTGTGCTGCGTTTCATCCTGCGAATTCTGATTCTGCATGTTGTCGTTGTTATTTCCGTTTTCGCTCATAAGTGCTTCCTCTGGCACGTTTCTTCGAGGCGATTCTGCGCGCCGAATGATCTCCGAAATCTGGTTATACAAATACTATTTCAGTCGACGCGCAGGATCAGAGTCAGTATGTGACGTGCGGCGGTTTCCAGCACATCACGTGTGATATAGCCCTTTTCCAGTGCGGTCAGAATCCGGTCGGCATACCCTGTTCCCATCTTCATGTCGTTTCCGGCGGCAACTTCCTTGTAATGCTCGCCGTAGGTCCACCAGTCCGTGGTGACCATGCCGTCCCAGCCCCATTCCTCACGCAGGATTCCGGTCAGCAGATCGCTGTCCTCGGAGGCGCGGTGGCCGTTGATAATGTTGTAGCTCGACATGATGCTCCAGGGGTGCGCATCCTTCACAATGATCTCGAACTGCTTCAGGTAAATCTCACGGATCGCGCGCTCGGAGGCGCGGGAATCAGAATCCTTGCGGTTTGTCTCCTTGTCGTTCAGGGCAAAATGCTTGACGGTTGCGGCGATATGGTTGCTCTGGATGCCGCGGACCATCCCGGCTGCCTGTTTGCCGGCGAGGAACGGATCCTCAGAGTAATATTCAAAATTGCGGCCGCACAGAGGACTCCGGTGAATATTGACGGCAGGGGTGAGCCAGGCGCCGATATTGTTCTCCTTCACCTCTTCGCCGCCAGCCCTGCCTACCGCGTAAGTGATCTCCGGATCCCAGGTGCAGGAGAGGAGCGTCGCGCAGGGGAAGGCTGTGGTCTTTACTTCCACCTCCGGGAGAAGGCGCAGACCTGCAGGACCGTCCGCAGTTGTGATACTGGGAATGCAATATTCGGGCTGATCCCCGTAAGCGTAGGTGTTGGAGACCCCGCGGTTGGGCTGGCCTCCGATGAGAGAGGCAAGCGTCGCATCCGGAAGCTTCCCGATAAAATCGTCAAGGGTCATGCGGCCCTCCGCCACGTCGATGAGCTTCGGAAGGTCATGTTTTGCCCCGGGAGCCCAGGAGGTGAAGCCGTGCGGCAGGTACCTCGTCTCCGGCTCATAGCCGTCCATCAGCTCATAGGGCAGGCGGTCCAGTTTGTTCTCATTCGGATCATTCGGCGTGCTCTGAGGAAGATCTTCATAGCTTCCATCCGCCAGAAGACGGTGTGCCAGCTGGGTCGGAGCCATACGGCTCGTAAGCTGCTCCGCGACGACATTCTCCTTAAGCACAAGAAAATCGCTCAGCGGGGAGGCGGAGCGGACATCCGTGCCGAGATAGAAGCGGTAGGTTCCCTTCTCCAGTATCCACGCGGATTTCTGCACGTGGCCGAGGTCATCGTAGCTCGCGAGATTCTTCACCGGAACCGTGAGTGTGACAAGCTCAGATTCTCCCGGCTGCAGCTTCCTTGTCTTGTGGTAGGCGCAGAGCTGGCGCGTGGGCTTTCCGAGAAGACCCTGCGGCGCGGCACAATAGAGTTCGATCACTTCGCGTCCCGCGCGGCTTCCGGTGTTTGTGACCAGAACAGTGACACAAACCTGCCCGTCAGCGATCTGATCCGTATCCGCCATCAGTTCGCCCCTTGCGCCGGTCAGAGAAAACGACGTGTAGGAGAGACCATAGCCGAACGGATAGACAACCTTCTCCTTTGCGCCCGGAATTGTTTCAAAATAGCGGTACCCTACGTAGATGTCCTCCGTGTAATCCACGTGTGTTGTGGATTCATGGAATCCCGCGGAGCCCGGATAGTCCTCGAGGCGTCTGGCAAAAGTATCGGACAGCTTGCCGGAAGGAGTGTCGAGACCGAGCAGGAGCTCCGCAGCGGCGGGGCCTCCCTCCATGCCTCCCTGCCAGGCCATGAGTACAGACGAGATCGCAGGGTCGTCTGCGCACCAGTCCGTGGCGACCATCCCGCCGACATTCATGACGACAACCACGCGACGGAACGCAGCGGTTACCTTCCGCACCATCGCCTTTTCTGCGTCTGAGAGGTAGAAGTCACTGTGCTGGAACAGCTTGTTCAGAACGCCGATGAGCCTCGTGTCGTCACGGGGACCGAGCTCCGGAGAACCGAATTCCGATTTGCGATCCCAGCCTTCACCAGAAAAACGGCTGATGGAAATGATGGCTGTATCGCAGGTGGAGGAAGCCGTCCTGACAAGATCTTCCGGAAGCTCCGGCTCCGCGATCATGCCGGGCACGCCGCCCTCTGCATACTGCCTGGTCACATAGCTGCGGTAGTACTCCGCTGTGCCGGGATCGACAGAGACAAGATCAGGATGCTCCAGGAAACCGTCATAGAGATTTTTGATGTACGGTACCGTGACGTCGCCGGAACCGCCGCCGCCCTTCACATAATCGAAGGTACCCTTGCCAAACAGGGCAATGTGGCTTCCTGCCGTGAGCGGAAGCACATGATTCTCGTTCTTGAGAAGCACCATACCCTCACGGGCGGCCGTTTTGGAGACCGCAATGTGCTCCGTGCTGCAGGTGACCCGGGTGCTGCCGTACAGCGGCAGATTCGGCTGATACAGTGCTCTAGTCCATTTCTTCATCGAAAAATTACCCTCCTTGAAATTGCCGAACGCCGGATGCGCGGCGGCTGTGTATCAATAGTATATCATCATTTCCTCCGAATCCCGCATCCCCGCGGGCGCCGATCCGGATTTTTCGCATCTATCCGAATGGCCCGGCCACGCATCTGATTTGACAGTATAAACGATCCGACGAAGCTCGCAAGAATAAGGGAATTGATGCATGGACTGTCCCAGCCCTCGCCCAGAAGAGATTTCGTCCCT
>CACXCJ010000001.1 GCA_902766175.1 uncultured Lachnospiraceae bacterium | reverse complement strand
GAGATGTGCATCGGTGATTCTCTCGGAAGCGCATGCGGAGGAGAGAGGCATCAGCTGGTACCAGGCGTTTAAGCGCATTGACCCGGCGGATGTTACCAGGGAGATCGGATATTATTCCGGGGCGGCCGGAATCGGCGCAGCGCTGACACAGGTTTACCTGGCGGGGAGAGAGAAAGCCCCGGCATTCAGGCTCCTGGAGGAGCCGTATCTTAAGAGGGAGGAAACAGCATGAAAAACAAGAACGGATTGGTGAAGACCTTATTCTCTGCGGCAGCGCTTGTGGTACTGGCCGCTGCCGTGAACGGGTGCGGAGGCAGCTCCTCCGGGAGCGCGGCCACGACGGCTGCTGCGTCGGAATCCCCGCAGGCCGGCGCCTCCAAAGAGGCGGAAAGTGCGGCGCAGAGCGGAACGGGAGAGGTGCGGAAGGTTAAGTACGCCTTCACCAACACGGCAAAGCCGGTCTCCTACATCAATGAGAAGGGCGAACCGGACGGATACGACGTGCAGGTGATCAAGAAAATCGACGAGCTGCTCCCGCAGTACGAGTTCGAGCTGGTGCCGACAAACTCCGAGGACGCCTGGATGGGCGTCGAGTCCGGGAAATACCAGCTCTGCACGACGAACTCCTTCAAGACGCCGGAGCGCGAGGAGAAGTATCTGTTCGCAGACATGAATCAGGGCGGAAGTCCCGAGGGACTGGTCGTGAGGAAGGAGAACGCAGATGTCGTGGATCTTAAGACGCTCGCGAAGTCCGGCCTGAAGCTCTGCCCGCTCCGCCCCGCCGACGCGATCTACTCGGTGATCAACACATGGAACGAAGAGAACCCGGATTACCAGATCGGGCTGGAGGCGATCGATCAGATGGAACCTGCGGACGCGATCCGCTTTGTGGCGGAAGGCAGATATGATGCGTTTCCGTTCTACAGCACCGGCTACGAGGCCACGGTTGTGGCGGAGGACGGAGAGCTTCATGACTTGAATGACAAGCTCGCATTCAATGTCTTCACCGCCTTCAAGACCTACGCGCTGTTTAATAAAGAGGAGTCGCTCCTTCGCGATGACTATCAGAAGGCACTGCATCAGCTGAAGGATGACGGCACGCTGAAGGAGCTCTCCGAGCAGTACATGGGCTTTGACCTGTTCCAGTATTTTGAGGATGATGCTGACAATGCTTCAGAGGAAGCTGCGGAAACATCTGCGGGAGCTTCCGTGGAAACTTCTGCCGAAACTTCCGCGGCGGGGGCCTCGGAAGGCAGTTCAGAGGCAGACACTGCGAAGCAGTAAAAGCCTGCGCCGGGACCGGCAGATGCGGAAGCCTGTGCGGGCAGAATGGAAAGGCATGGAGGATGGGAACATTTGATATTTTGTACATGCTGGAGGCGGTCCCGGAAATTCTGCGGGCGTTCTGGCTGACGCTCGCGCTCTCGCTTGAGACGGCTGTGCTGAGCATTCTGGCAGGCGCGCTTCTCGCCTGTCTGAAGCTCTCCGGGAACAGAATTCTGAGGGCTGCTGCCGGCGCGTACACGGCGGTGATCCGCTGCACGCCGACCATTATTCTTCTGTTTCTCTGCTACTACGGGCTTCCGAGAATTCTTGATCCCCTGGGCATCGACATCGACGACATGAGCCAGTTCTGGTACTGCCTGATCGCCTTTGTCCTGCTGAACGCGGCGATGACGTCGGAGATGATCCGCTCCACCTATCTCTCCATTGACCGGGGGCAGTTTGAGGCGGCGGAGACGATCGGGCTCACGCCCGCGCAGACACTCTTTCGAATCATCCTCCCGCAGGGCTTCTACATCGCCCTCCCGAATCTCGGAAACCTGATGATCGCCCTTCTGAAGGAGACATCCCTTGGGTTTACCATAGGCCTGGTGGACATGATGGGGCAGGCGAAGCTTCTCATCTCTCTTCGCTACGGCAGTCACGCGCTGGAGACGTATCTTGCGATGGCGGCTGTCTACTGGGCGCTGACGATCCTCATTGAGCGGCTCGAAAAGCACATGGAGAGCCGCTTCCGGTTCGGTGTGCGGAACGCGGTATCGGTCCGGTAAGCAGAAGGAGAGAAGCTCATGACATTTGACTGGGTATTTTTCCGGCAGACGGCCGGAGCCGTCCTTGCGGGAATTCCTGTGACGCTCTGCGTGATTCTCGTCTCGCTCGCTGCAGCCTATCCTCTGGGTTTTTTCCTGGCGGTGGGCAGGATGAGAAACGGGAGGGTTTCCTCCCGGCTCATCGCGGTCTTTGTCTCCTTCATGCGGGGCGTCCCCATGATTGTACAGATCTATGTGATCTACACGGTCATGCCGATGGCGCTCGATGCATGGCTGCGGGGCATCGGCTCACCGCTCAATGTCTATGACATCAACCCGCTTCTCTATGCGCTGATTCTCTTCGCGGCGAACACGACGGCGTCGTTTTCGGAGATCTTCCGCTCGGCGCTCACCGCGGTCGGCGCGGGACAGCTCGAGGCAGCGCTTGCCTGCGGCATGTCGGAGGGACAGGCCTACAGAAGGATTCTCTGCCCGCAGATGTTCCGCGCGGCATCCGCAAACCTGTGCAATTCCACGGTGGATATGGTGAAAAACACCTCCCTCGTTTTCTATATGTCCGTGCGGGACATCATGGGCATCATCAAGACGGAGGCGGGAATCAGCTATGACTTCTTTGAGGGGTATACGCTGGCCTTTCTTCTCTATCTTGTGGTATGCTTTGCGGTGCAGGAAATTTACAGATGGTTTGGCAGAAAGCCGGCGCGCCGCCGCGTCGCGCTGGAAAGGGGAAGGGCAGATCGTGCTGCGTATTGAACATCTGAGGAAGTCCTTCGGGGACAATGAAATCATCAGGGAGTTTAACCTGGAAATCAGCCGGGGGGATGTGACGGTTCTTCTCGGACCGAGCGGTTCCGGGAAAACGACGACCCTGCGCTGCATCGATTTTCTGGAGCGCGCGGACAGCGGGACGCTTTCGTTTGAGGGGGAAAGGGCGGTCAGCCTGCACAGCGCATCGAAGAGAGAGATCCGCGAGGTGCGGAAGCGGATCGGATTTGTCTTTCAGAATCACAACCTCTTCAACAACAAGACCGCCCTCGAGAATGTCACCGAGGGACTGATTGCTGCGCGGAAAATTCCGGCGGAAGAGGCGGTGAAGATCGGAAGGGAGGCCCTTCGCAAGGTAGGCCTCTCCGACAGGGAGGACTACTATCCGAGCCAGCTCTCCGGAGGCCAGCAGCAGCGGGTCGGAATTGCGAGAGCCTTTGCCGCGAAGCCGGATGTCATTCTCTTTGACGAGCCGACCTCGGCGCTCGACCCGGAGCTCACCGGGGAGGTGCTGGATGTCATGAAAAACCTCGCGCGGGAGGGAAGCACGATGCTGGTGGTGACGCATGAGATGTCCTTTGCGCAGGATGTCGCAAACCGGGTCGTTTTCATGGACAAGGGGGTCATTGTCGAGCAGGGACCGCCGGAGGAGATCTTCTCGCGGCCTAAGGAGGAGAGAACCAGGCAGTTCCTGAAGAGAATCATCCCGGAGCAGTTTGACTATACCATCTGAGGCGTGCGGTGCAGGAAACCACATCCTGCGCAGCGTCCGCGAAAAACAGGGTCTGCGGCTCCGGCTGTGCGGGCATGCATTGGCTGCAGGATTCGGCAGGGGAGGACGGAAAAATGCGAGTGAAAGAACACCCCATACTGGGGGAACTGGAAGAAAAGAAGACTGTGACCATTTTTTACAACGGGCAGCCGATTGAGGCGCGGGAGGGAGAGCCGATCGCGGCCGCACTGATGAACGCCGGTATCCGGGCGTTCCGCACGACGGCGAAGAGGCACACCCCGCGCGGCATTTTCTGCGCGATCGGGAGGTGCACGGACTGCATGATGACGGTGGACGGCCGTCCGAATATCCGCACCTGCATCACCCCGGTGGAGGACGGTATGCGGGTCGAGTTTCAGGAAGGTCTCGGGAAGAGCCCGCTTGAGAAGGAGGGGCACTCCCATGAGAAAAATTAAGGCGGAAATCGCCGTGATCGGCGGCGGCCCGGCAGGGCTCTGTGCAGCATCGGAGGCCGCTGCGGCAGGCGCTCAGGTTCTTCTGATCGATGAGAACAAAAAGATCGGCGGCCAGCTGGTGAAGCAGATTCACAAGTTCTTCGGCTCCAGGGAGCACCGCGCGGGAACGAGAGGCTATAAAATCGCGGAGGAGCTTCTTTCCGAGGTCGAGGCAGACGGCGTGGAGACCATGCCGGACAGCCTTGTCTACGGGCTTTTTCCGGACAAGACGATGGGCCTGATTCACGACCACAAGTCCTATCTTCTGGAAGCTGACAAGATCATCATCGCGGCGGGCGCGAAGGAAAACTACATTCCCTTCCCCGGGAGCACGCTGCCGGGCGTCATGGGCGCCGGCGCGGCACAGACGATGGCGAACATGAACCGCGTGCTGCCCGGGAGAAAAATCGTCATGGTCGGCTCGGGAAATGTGGGCCTCATCGTCTCCTACCAGCTCATGCAGGCGGGCGCGGACGTCGTGGCGCTCGTCGAGGGAGCGCCGAAAATCGGCGGTTACGGTGTGCACGCGGCGAAGCTGAGAAGAGCCGGCGTCCCGATCTACCTCTCCCACACGATTAAGAGGGCAGTCGGGGAAAGTGCCGTCGAGGGGGTCGAGATCGTCGCTCTGGATGACAAGTGGCAGCAGATTCCCGGTACGGAACTTATGCTCGACGCCGACACGGTCTGTCTCGCGGCGGGATTGAACCCGATGACGGAGCTCGCATGGATGTGCGGCTGCAGATTCCTCTATCTCCGCGCATTCGGCGGCCATGTGCCGATCCACGATGAAACGATGCAGACCACGAAGGAAGGCGTGTATGTGGCCGGCGACATCACAGGGGTGGAGGAGGCTTCCACCGCGATGGAGGAGGGACGTCTCGCCGGAATCTCCGCGGCGCGGGCGCTCGGCTACGGAACAGACAGCGCGGACGAAAAGCTGCGCGCCGTGCGGGAGAGGCTCGATGCGCTCCGCGCGGGCGATGTCGGAAGGGTCCGGAGAGAGTCGAAGGAAAAGCAGATCCGCGCGAGCCATGAGCTGCAGCGGGAGGACAGCGCGGCGGGGAAACGGCTGGAGGACAGCGCGGCCCGTGAGCCCGGGCGGGAAAGGAAGGATAACCCATGAAAACAGGAATACTTTACAGCGGGATCCCGTCCGAGGAGGAGCTGGCGGCATGCCCGGGTATCCCGTCGCGGGAAAGAGCCGGGAGAGGAAGGACAGCGGTCATCGAGTGCGTCCAGTGCATTCCCTGCAATCCCTGCGTGACGGCATGTCCGTTTCACGCGATCTCCATGCCGGGCGGAATTACGGGTCTCCCGGTCCTGGACGAGGACCGCTGCACAGGCTGCGGCAGGTGCGTCGGGGTGTGCCCGGGTCTCGCCATCACACTGGTGGATGCGCACGAGAAGGAGTTCGGCACGGTGGATTTTCCCTATGAGTATTACCCGTTCCCGGAGAAGGGACAGGTGGTCGAGGCGGTGGGCCGCGACGGAAGGACACTTTGTGCCGCAGAGGTGCTTCAGGTTGTGCAGCCGGACAAGGAGGATGGGACAAGGGTCGTCCGGGTCCGGGTGCCGTCGGAATTTGTCTGGCAGGTGAAGAGCATCAGAAGGTTGAAGAGGGCGGAGGTGTGACATGGCGGACAAGGATCTCAATGAGGAGCTGATAATCTGCCGCTGCCAGGAAGTGACAAAGGCGCAGATCCTGCAGGCGATCAGGGACGGCGCGAGAACCGTGGACGGCGTGAAGAAGAGAACCCGTGCGGGGATGGGACTGTGTCAGGGGAAGACCTGCGCAAGGCTCGTCGCGCAGATTATCTCCCAGGAGTGCGGGATCCCCATGGAGGAGCTGCTTCCCGCGACCTACAGGGCCCCGGTCAGACCTGTGAACATGGGAGATTTTCTGGAGGATGGTGCAGATGAAACAGTATGACGTGATCGTGGTCGGCGGCGGGGTGATCGGCTCCTCTCTGACCTATTACCTCTCCAGGCTCGGGAAAAAAGTGCTTCTCGTGGAGAAGAATGACCTGTGCTCGGGGTCCGCGGGAGCAACCGATGGCTTCATCACCCCGCACACGAAGCAGCCGGGATATCATCTGGAGATGGCGCTGAAGAGCTGCGAGATCTATGAGACTCTCGCGAAGGACCTCGAGACAGATATCGACCTGGAGCTTGTTCTCCACTGCGGCGGCATTCAGGCGTGCGAGGACGAGATGCAGTGGAAGCTGGTCTCGGAAAACGCAGAGCAGCTGAGTAAGAGCGGGCTCGAGCTTTACATGCTGGACATCGGGGAGGCGAGGAGGATAGAGCCTGCCCTCTCGAAAAAACTCCGGGGAGCGCTCTACAGCCCGATCGCGAGCTGCGTGAATCCGATGCGTCTCACGGAGGGCTACGTCGATGCGGCCGTGAAGCGCGGAGCGGAGGTCTCCTTTCACACAGAGGTCACGGACCTGATTTTTGACGGGGACCGGATTGCCGGCGTGCACACGCCGAGAGGCGATTTTTACGCGGAGTACGTCGCGGACTGCTGCGGGTCCTGGGGCAGCCGGATCGCGGCAATGGCGCATCTGAACCTTCCGATTGTGCCGAGGCGCGGGCAGATCATCGTCACCGAGCCGATGCCGAGGATGCTGAACACCGTGATGCAGACCGGCATCTACCCGATCATCAAGTTCCACCCGGAGAGGATCAGGGACGAAAGGGTGTTCCGCCTCGGTCTCGCCTGGGGCATGGAGCAGACGAAGGACGGTACGATGCTGATCGGCGGCACGAGAGAGTTCCAGGGCTTTGACAGGGGCAATACCGTTGAGGCGATCGAGGCAATCGTGAACGAGTGCTGCAAGTACGTTCCGGCGGTCCGGCACATGAACTTCATCCGCGTCTTCTCGGGGCTTCGCCCGAAGACACCGGACGGCCTTCCGATTCTCGGAAGGGTGCGCCGGGCGCCTGGCCTCGTGATGTGCTGCGGCCACGAGGGAGACGGCATTGCCCTCGCGCCGGTGACAGGAAAACTGGTCGCCGAGGACATTGTGTACGGAAAAACGAGCTTCCCGATCGGCCCGTGCTCCGCGGAGAGATTTCTTAACTGACAGCGGGACAGCATCCTGCGTTCCGCATTGTCCTGCGCGTGTGAGACAGGGGAAGCTCCTGTCTCACGGCGCTGCTGTGCCCGCGCCGAGAGTCATGACAGCCGGGGCGCGGGTTCCGAGAGCTCGAAGCGGCTCCTGTGAAAGCGGATGATGCCGTCCTTCTGCATTTTTCCGAGCTCCTTTGAGAGGGCCGTGCGGTCCACGTTCAGATAGTCAGCGAGCTGCTGGCGGTCGAAGGGAATCTCGAACGCGTCGGCGTGCTTCTGCAGAGAGACGGAATTGAGATACGCGAGAACCTTTCCGCGTATGCTCTTCGGCGCCGTGTGGAAGCTGCGGCTGGAGAGAAGCAGATTCTTGTGAAGCGAGATCTGGAGAAGATTGGAGAGAAGCTTCAGAGAGGCGGCATCCCGCGGGACAAAGCCCTGCCGGAGGGCGGAGGCGCAGAGAAAGAGAATCCGGCTGTCCTCGGAGGCGACGGCATCGACCGGCATGACCGTGTCGGAAAGCAGCGCGAAGGTCTCTGCAAAAATTCCGCCCTTTCCCACCTTGCTGAGAATTGTGCAGCCGCCCAGCAGGTCGGTCATCTCCACCGTGACGCTTCCGGACAGGACAATCCCCATGTACCTCGTCGTGCTTCCTGCGGAGAAGATCACCTCTCCCTTTTCGTACTCCCGCTCCGCCGCGCTGAGCAGCGCAAGGCATTGCGCCCGCTCCTCATCCGTCATGCCACGGAAGAGAAGATTGTTTTTTAATTCTGTCTGATCGATAGTGCGCGGCATCCTTTTTTCCTTTCTTGAAAAAGTCCCGGAGACCGGAGTCCCCATGCTTTCTGCATTCCTGCTGTCATACATCCCAGACACAGCCGGGTCCTCTGATGACGGAAGCCTTCCTTTAAACTCTTTCATTATACCCCACAGCGGGCCTGAAAACCCACGGTTTTCACCGTGCGGAAGACGGCCCGCTCTTTTTTACTCTGCCCTCCGCACAGAAAATGATTTTTTCAGTTCCTCTTTACAAATGCAATTCCTTGCTGCAATATAGACCAGGTGGTCTATATTTTAGGCGGCTGATTTCAGCGGTCCGGAAATCTCCCGGGAAAGGAGGCCTGGATGAGGCAGATGGAAAAGAACGCGGCGGCGCAGAGAAAAATTCTGGCGGCGGCGGCCCGGGAATTTGCCCTGCACGGCCTGGAGGCTGCATCCATCAATGCGATCTGCCAGGACGGCGGGATTTCCAAGGGAAGTCTTTATCACTATTTCCCTTCGAAGGAGGCGCTGTACCTGGCATGCGTGAAGGAAAGCCTGGAGGGACTGACAGCCGGCATCCGACGCGGTCTGAAGGCAGCGTCCGGACGGCCGGAGGATCTGACGGACGCTTATTTTGACGCGAGAAAGCAGTACTTCCGGGAGCATCCGGATTCCGGCATTCTGTTCTGCCGGTGCATGGCAGTGTCGGACCCGGCCACGCGCGAGAAGGTGCTTTCCCTTCGACGGGAACTGGACGAGCTGAACCGGGAAGTCATACGGCGTGCCTTTGAGGGGAGGAAAATCCGGCGCGATATCACCCGGGAGGAGGCCGGGGAATTGTTCCGGATGCTGGAGGAAATGTGGAACAGCGAGAACCTGGATCAGCCGGACGATGCGGAAAAAATGAAGAAGAAAGAGATATACTGCCGGAAGATGATCACGGTGTTCTTCTACGGAGTACTGGAAAGGAACGATGACAAGGGATGATGACAATGATGATTCGCTGGATACTGGTTCTGCTTTTGGCCCGGCTTGCCGGGGAGCTGATCACGAGGCTCAGAATGCCGGCCATTCTGGGCTGGCTGATTGCGGGCATGCTTCTTGGACCGCACGCGCTGGGGCTCCTGCCGCAGACCATATTGTCCGCCGGCTGGTACAGGATGACGATCACCTGGATGCAGTGCGCCTTCGGCCTGATGCTGGGGACGGAGCTGGTCTGGAAAAAAATCCGCTCCTATGGCAGGGCGCTGATGGTGACCACGCTTACGCAGTCGCTGGGGACATTTGCCGTTATCAGCGCCGTGTTCGCGGCTGTTTTCGCGCTGGAGGGAAAGCCGCTCTATCTGGCGCTGGCCTTCGGCGGCATTGCTCTCGCAACGGCGCCGGCGCCGGCGCTCTCCATCGTGCAGGAGTTCCACACAAAGGGACCGGTGACGGACACGTTGCTGCCGATGGCGGTGCTCGATGATGTGGTCGGAATCGTTGTCTTTTTCTCCGTGAATTCCTACATCGCCAGCCGGGTATCCGGCGGCGCCGTTCCGCTGTACATGATTCCGGTGATGATTTTCCTGCCGATTGCCATCGGTCTTCTTCCGGGCTTCGCGGCGGGGGCGGTTCTGCGGAAAAGGGAGAGCCGCGCGGCCATTCTCGCGGCGCTTCTCACCGGCATCACCGTGACAGCCGGCATCGGCCTGTTCTTCAACATGTATGTCTTTACGGGGATTTCTCTGAATTATATGCTGATGGGCGTGTCCTTCTCGGCGGTCTTCTCCAACATGATCCCGGAGGAGAAGCTCTCGGCGGTGACGGAATATTTTCATCCGGTCCTGGGGATCAGCCTGCTGGCTGCCATTGTGGATCTGGGAGCTCCGCTTGACTTCCATCTGATCCTCGGGGCGGGGCTGTACACCTTCCTCTACATAGGTGCCCGGGCGGCCGGCAAGTACTGCGGCGCGAGAGCCGGCGCGACGCTCATGAGGATGCCGGAGACCGTCCGGAAGTATCTGGGACTTACGCTGCTGCCGCACTCCGGCGTCTCTCTTGTCTTCACGGGCATTGTCTGCGGGGTGCTGGAGGGTACCCGGCCTGACCTTGCGTCCATTGTCAAGGGGACGATTGCGGCGGCAGCCGTGATCAATGAAATCATCGCGGTCTTTGCGGCAAAGCGCGGATTTGAGCTGGCGGGAGAAATCAACGGAAAAGACAGCGCAGTCAATGGCCGTCAGATCCATAAAAGAAAGCCGGAACATTTGCTGCCTGAGAGCTGACACAGCGGCTTCCGCCGGTGCATGCTCTCAGAGCTTTCTCTTACAAATGCGCGGCCTGCCGCACTGTGTCCTGCAGAGGCGCAATCCGCTTCCAGTTGATTTCGCAGATGGACCGCAAAAACGTATAAATTTCGCAGCCCGGCCATAAAAGCTTATTGAGAATAATTCTTGATTATGGTATAAGTATTAAATTGCAAAGAAAAGCGAATTTTCGAACTTTTCAGACAATTATGGTACTCCGGAGGCCGCGCGGTCTGCAGCGGGATTTGGAAAGGAAAGCAAAGTTGAAGAACAAGAAGCAAATTCTAGTGGCACTGCTTTTATGCGCTGTCCTGATTTTTACGACAGGGGAGTCGGCCGTCCGGGCAGCGGGAGGACTGCAGATTCAGTATGATGAGCAGACCACCATTCACTCGATCGGCTCGGGGGATGATACGCTGATCCTGTACTGCATGAACAATGCACTGCACTGGCCGCACACAACTCCTTCCATTTCAAGTGTTCCCACTTACAGCGAGACAACGCTGCAAAAGTTCTGTGAGGACAACGGTGTGACCTACACCGGCGATCTGGCAGCAAAGTTAAAGGCCCTTCTGTACGCCGGCTATCCGTATAACGGGTTTGGCCTGTATGAGGTGGTCGATACGGAGCCGGGAGCACTTACCGATGAGGAGTTCAATGAGCTGCTGACGCCGCCGCAGTATCTGCGGGATGACTTCCCGGACAGCCTGGGGAATACGGTTTTTACGCTGGAAAATTCAGCCAGCGGGGAAAACAACAGTAAGCTCCAGAAGTTCATGCAGGATTCTTTTACCTATACCGGTGGAAAGACGACCGCTTCCGGACTGACCTATGAACAGATTCGTGAGACCGCTTTCTGGAGAGCCGCGTACTGCCTGTGCAATTTCGGTGCTTCAAGCGCCGCAGGCGCCTATGCTGCGATGTATGTGAGCGGATACGAAGTGACTGCCGGGCAGGCCTATACGGCTACAAGCAATGCGGTCTGGGATCTTCTCTATCAGTCCGGCGTGCCCAATAATACTTCGGTGTCCACCAGCGGACTGGCGGACAATCTTTTGTCTGCGGCAGACAGTAACTATACAATCCTTGATTCAGAACCGAGCAGCGAGAATGTCTCCGTGTCGGGCGATCTGTCATTCTACTACGACGAGACGGACGGCAGATGGCATACTTATCCTCTCACGCTCTCGGTTCCGGAGAATTATAATGCCAGCTTTACGCTGGAGCTTCCGGATGGCGTAGCAGAGGAGAGCGGTGAGACGCAGATTAACAGAAACGGCAGCTTCAGCCTGGTGGCGGACGACCCGGAGCAGCTCACAGAGGTGAAGCTGACGGCCACCATGCCCTGGATGGTGGGAGACTTGAAGGTCTACGAGCCAGAAACCGTGGCTTCAGATGGCTCTGCCTTTCAGAACATGGTCGGAGCCGTTATCCGCAGAACGCAGATTTCCACGACGGCCCGGATCGTCAGGAGGACGTCGATTCCCGTGACCAAGACCTGGGACGATAACAGTGATCAATACGGAATGCGCACGGACAGCGTACAGATCCAGCTTTACGCTGACGGCGCGGCTTCCGGTGATCCGGTCACGCTGAATGCGGACAACAGCTGGACCTACACCTGGAAGAATCTTCTGCCGTCTGAAAACGGCCGGGACATTGTCTATAGCGTGCAGGAGCTGAATACGCCGGACGGATACACAAGCCTCGTGACGGGGAGTGCCTCTTCCGGATTTACCGTAACAAACCGCTATATGCCCCGGACCACGGAAATCACGGCGAAGAAAAAGTGGGTGTTCCCGGATGGGCGCGATGAGGCGTGCGAGCTCCCGGACATCTACTTCAAGCTCTACCGCGTGGCGTCCGCGACAGCCTCGGACGCAAGCCCTGCCAATTCCGGCTCGGTGAAGATCGAGCCGGCGGCGGACCTCGACGGGGAAGAGCTTCCCGTCGAGCAGGTCGGGGAACCGGACGAAAACGGGGAGAGCGAGGTCTCGTTCGGGACCCTCCCGGAGACAGACCCGCGGGGCTTCGTGTACCTCTACTTCGTGAAGGAGGCGGATGCGGACGGCCGGAACTATGTGCCGGCGGGATATGTGAAGGAGGAGGCGGGTCTCACCGTCACGAACTATGAGACGCCCGGCAGCATCACGCTCGCCGCGCAGAAGTACCTGGATGACGCGCTTCCGGCGGACGGCG